>NZ_CP054839.1:5190601-5495931 GCF_018141105.1 Saccharopolyspora erythraea
TGCTCGGGCTGCCCGCACGGCAGCGCCGGGCGGCGCGCGCCAACGGCATCGGCTACCTGCCGCAGCACCCGGGCGCGGTGCTCAACCCCGTGCGGCGGATCGGCGGCGTGCTGGAGGAACTCGCCGCGGTGGTGCACGCGACACGGCACGACCGCGAGGAAGCCGTCGGCGAAGCGCTGCGTGCGGCACGGCTGGAGCCGCTGCCCCAACTGCTCCGGAGCTTCCCCCACCAGCTCTCCGGCGGACAGCAGCAACGCGTGGCACTGGCCCAAGCGCTGGTCGCACGTCCCGGAATCCTCGTCCTGGACGAACCCGCGACGGGGCTGGACGCCATCACGAAGTCCGAGCTCGCGGGAACGCTGGAGCGGTTGTCCGGCGCCGGGACCTCACTGGTCGTGCTCACCCACGATCTCGCGCTGGCCCGTCGGATCGCCGACGAGGTGGTGGTCCTGCGCGACGGTCGCAGCGTCGAGCACGGGCCCGCGAACACGGTGCTGTCCGACCCCGGGCACGACTGGACCCGGAGGCTTCTCGCCGCCGAGCCTCGCCTGGAGTCCAGCGCCGCACCCGTTGCGGCACAGGAGAAACCCGGCACCGCGGCGAGAAGCGGCCTTCGAGCCCGAGGACTCGGCAAGCGGGCAGCGAACGGACGACGACTGTTGTCCGATGTGGACATCGACGTCGTGCCCGGGCACTGCCTGGCGCTCGTCGGACGATCCGGAGCGGGCAAGACCACGCTCGCCCGCTGCCTGGCGGGTCTGAGCAAGCCGGACACCGGCGAAGTCGTGCTCGACGGCACCGTGCTCGCTCCCGCCGTCCAGCGTCGCACGAAAATCCAGCGGCGCAGGGTCCAGTACGTGCACCAGGACGCGCGTGCCTCGTTCGACCAGTTCAGCCCGGTCCTGGCGCAGGTCGCGCGAGCCGTGCGGCTGGCCCGGGGCGGCGGAAAGCAGGAAGCGCGCACCGAAGCGGCCCGTCTGCTCAGCGGTGCGGGCGTGACGCCGGAGCAGACCGGCCGCCGCCCCGGCGCACTGTCCGGCGGCCAGCTGCAACGAGCCGCGGTGGCCCGCGCGCTCGCGGCGGACCCGGCGGTGCTGGTCTGCGACGAGATCACCTCCGGGCAGGACCCGGTGCACCAGGCCGGACTGCTCGAACTGCTCGCCGACGCGGTGCGGTCCACCGGTGTCGCGCTGGTGCTGATCAGCCACGACCTGCCTGCCGTCGCCTCAGTGGCCGACGAGATCTACGTGCTGGAAGCGGGACGCTGCGTGGAAACCGCCCCGACGCACACCCTGCTCTCGGCGCCGGGCACGAGCTTCGCTCGCGACCTGGTCGCGAGCGCGCGCGAAGGCGCGCAGCCGCAACGACTTCCGGGCGGCTCCGCCCCCTAGCCCCGCCCCGCCGGCCGCTCGCAGCGCTGCGCCAGCGCGATGGCGTCGTAGGGGGCGTGGACCTTGACGTCGTTGTCGAAGTAGACGTAGACGTCCCGGCCTTTCGTCCGCCGCGCGGGCGGAGCGACAGTGTGGGCGGTGCGCGGACTGCGGCCCTGGTGCCAGTCGTGCACCATTCCCGCCCAGCGGTCGAGCGCGCTGCCGGTGTAGCCGCTGACGTAGAGCTCCTCGGCACCGTGCAGCCGGACGTAGACGAAGTCGCTGGTGACGTCCTCCAGGTACGGCCACTTCCCGGCGGTGTCGGCGACGACGAGCCCGATGTCGTGCTCCCGCAACAGCTCCACTGCCTCGGCGCCGGCGAAGCTCGGGTGGCGGACCTCCAGGGCGTGGCGCAGCGGCTGGTCGATCTCGGTCTCGGTCAACGCGCGGCCGCGCAGGCGGTCGTCGTGCCGGGCCGCCAGGTCCGCCGCCGCGCCGGTGCTCCGGGGCAGCAGGGCGAAGAACTCCGCGAGCCGCTCGGCGTCGAAACCCAGCGACGGCGGCAGCTGCCACAGCAGCGGCCCCAGCTTGCCGCCGAGGGCGAGCACACCGGAGGCGAAGAAGTTGGCCATCGCCGTCTCGACGCCGCGCAGCTTCTTCATGTGCGTGATGTAGCGGCTTCCCTTGACCGCGAACAGGAAGTCGGCGGGCGTCTGCGCCGCCCAGTCGCGGTAGCTCTCCGGCCGCCGCAACGAGTAGAAGGACGCGTTGATCTCGGCGGAGTCGAGCTTGCTGGACAGGTACTCCAGCTCTCCGCCACGCCGCAGGCCGGCCGGGTAGAACGAGCCGCGCCAAGGCTCGTAGACCCACCCGGAGGTACCGATCCGCACGCGGTGCGCCTTCGATCCCGATCCCATGACCCCGCTCAGCGTACCGGCCCCGGCGTCCAGTCGTGGGGCGAAGACGCCTCGCCGCCGGGAACCCCGCGGGACTCCCGGCGGCGAGCACGCGGTCAGACGGCGGCCTTCTCCCCTGCGGACTCCGGCTCCCGCCCGGCGTGCAGGCCGCGCCGGAACGTCTCCGGTGCGGCGAACATCGACGCGGCCGCGACCAGCGCCCCGGCGGCGACCAGCGCCGCGACGCTCCACGACGCGCCGCCGGACGACATGATCAGCGAGGTGGCCAGCAGCGGGGTGAACCCGCCGAGGAGCACGCTGCCGATCTGGTAGCCGATCGACACGCCGCTGTAGCGGACCCGGGGCTCGAACAGCTCGGTGTAGAACGCCGCGATCGGTGCGAACACCGCGCCGTGCGGGACGGCGAGCGCGACCGCCAGGGCCAGCGCGATCAGTGCCGGCGACCGGGTGTCGACCAGCAGGAAGAACGGCCAGGCGTAGGCGGCCATGAACAGCGCGCCACCGATGAACACCGGCCTGCGGCCGACCCGGTCCGACAACGCGCCCCACAGCGGCAGCGCCACGATGTTCAGCGCCGCCGCCAGCATCACGCCGGTGAGCCCGGCCTGGCGCGGCAGTCCGAGATGCTGGGTGACGTAGCTGAGGATGAAGACGGTGAACACGTAGTAGTTGCCGCCTTCGGCGAAGCGGACCCCGACCGCGATCAGGATCTGCTTCGGATGGGTCCGCAGCACCTCGACCAGCGGCCTGCGCGCCGGGCCCTCCGCGGCGGTGGCCGCCGCGAACGACTCCGACTCGTTGATGCGGAACCGGATGTAGAGGCCCACCACGGCCAGCACGATGCTCAGCAGGAACGGCACCCTCCAGCCCCAGGCGAGCAGCTGCGGCTCCGGCAGCGCGGAGACGAGGCTGAACACGCCGGTGCCGAGCAGGAGCCCGGCCGACACACCGGTCTGCGGCCACGCGCCGTACCGGCCGCGCTTGTCGTCGGGGGCGTGTTCCACGGCCATCAGGACCGCACCACCCCATTCGCCGCCGACGGCGAAGCCCTGGACGAGCCGCAGCACGACCAGTAGCACGGGCGCGATGACGCCGACCTGCTCGTAGGTCGGCAGCAGGCCGATCAGCGTGGTGGCGGCGCCCATCAGCAGCAGGGTCGCCACCAGCATCGCCTTGCGGCCCAGCCGGTCGCCGTAGTGCCCGGCGACGAAACCGCCGACCGGACGCGCGACGAAACCGGCGGCGAACGTCCCGAACGCGGCCAGCGTGCCCGCGGTGGGACTGACGTCGCTGAAGAACAGCCGGTTGAAGATCAGCGCGGCCGCGGTGCCGTAGATGGTGAAGTCGTACCACTCGATGACGCTGCCGATGGTGCTCGAGGTCAGCGTCCTCGGCGCGGACGAGGCCCCGGTGCGCTTCGTTGCGTTGGAGGACATGCCGTGCTTTCTGGTCGGGGCCGGTCAGGAGCGGGCGACGGCGCCGGGCGCCCAGGGCAGCGGCGCGTCGGCGTACTTGGCGGCGCGGACGTCGCCGGAGCGGGCGTGGCCCTCGAACAGCTCCACGCGCGCGGCGCGACCGCACACCTCGCCGAGCCGGGCGCTGGCGGCCTGGTCGGTGACCTCCTGGTAGGTGACGGTCTTGAGGTACTTGCCGACCCACAGCCCGCCGGTGTAGCGGGCCGCTCCGCGGGTGGGCAGCACGTGGTTGGTGCCGATCACCTTGTCCCCGTAGGAAACGCACGTGCCCTCGCCGAGGAACAGCGCACCGTAGTTGCGCATCTTCTCCAGCGCCTCGCGCGGGTTCGCGGTGAGGATCTGCACGTGCTCGCTGGCGTAGGTGTCGGCCAGCGCGTAGGCCTCGTCGAGGTCGGCGACGACGTGGACCTCGCCGTGGTCGCGCCACGCGGGTTCGGCGTTGTCGCGCGTGGGCATCTCGAGCAGCAGCTCGTCGATCTCGTTGATGACCTGCCTGCCGAGGGCCTGCGAGGTGGTGATCAGCACCGCGGGCGAGTCGGGGCCGTGCTCGGCCTGGCTGAGCAGGTCGACGGCCGTGACGAACGGGTCGGCGGTCTCGTCGGCGACGACGAGCACCTCGGTCGGGCCCGCGAACAGGTCGATGCCGACCTCGCCGAAGAGCTGGCGCTTGGCCTCGGCCACGAAGGCGTTGCCGGGGCCGGCCAGCATGTCCACCGACTCCATGCTCTCGGTGCCCAGCGCCATGCTCACCACCGCCTGCACGCCGCCGAGCAGGTGGATCTCGTCGGCACCGGCCAGGTGCATGGCGGCGACCGTGGCGTCGGGGATCTCGCCGCGGATCGGCGGCGTGCAGGCGACCACCCGCGGCACGCCCGCGGCCTTGGCCGTCAGGATCGTCATGTGCGCCGAGGCCAGCAGCGGGTAGCGGCCGCCGGGCACGTAGGCGCCGGCCGCGGCGATCGGGATGTGCTTCTGGCCCAGGTGGACCCCGGGCAGGGTCTCCACCTCGAACTCCCGCATCGAGGCGAGCTGGTGCTCGGCGAAGGTGCGCACCTGCCGCTGGACGAACTCGATGTCGGCGATGACCTGCTCGGGCACCCGCGCGACGATCTCGGCGATCTGCTCGGAGGAGAGGCGGAACGACTCCGGCTCCCAGCGGTCGAAGCGGGCCGAGTACTCGCGGACCGCCTGGTCACCGCGGGTCCGGATGTCGGCGATGATCGACTCGACCTTCTCCTGCACGTCGGGAAGCGAGGTCGCGGCGGCCGCGGAGCGGGCGTCCGGGGTTTTCAGGGCGAGAGACATGGGTGGCGATCCTTCGCATGTTTACGTACACATCCTCTTGGCGAAGAACCATAGGGCGGTAGTCTTGTTTACGTAAACCCCCGACGGCCCTTTCTCGATCCAGGCATGGAGGTGCCCGGTGGTCACCAGCCGGGACGTAGCCCAACTCGCCGGCGTCTCCCAGATGACGGTGTCACGAGTCCTGCAGGGCAGCACCAAGGTCGCCGCGGCGACCAGGGAGCGCGTGCTGGCCGCGATGAAGGAGGCCGGCTACCGGCCGCACGCCGCGGCGCGCACGATGCGGACCCGGCGCACCGGCACGGTCGGCGTCGTGGTCGCCGACATCACCAACCCCTTCTACCCGCAGCTGCTCGAGGCGGTCGGGCAGGCGCTGGGCGAGGCCGGGCAGCGGATGGTCCTGTGGAACGCCCCCGACTTCGGCGGGTCCAGCGCGCTGGCGGCGCTGGACGACGGCACGGTCGACGGCCTGATCTTCACGACCGTCACCGAGGGCTCGGCCGAGCTCGCCGAGGCGCTGCGGCGCGGCGACCCGGTGGTGTTGCTGCACCGCGGCCTGGACTCGCTGGAATGCGACCAGGTCACCACCGACAACGTCGCGGGCGGCCGCGCGGTCGCCGACTACCTGGTGGCGGGCGGGCACACCCGGATCGGCTTCCTGCGTGGCCCCGAGCTGCCGAGCACGGCGCGCCACCGCGAGCAGGGCTTCCGCGAGCGGCTGGCCGAACTCCGACATCCGCTGGCCGAGGCGCTGACCAGGCAGGGCGGCTTCGCCCACGACGTGTCGCGGAGGGCGATGCGCGACCTGCTCTCGCAGGAGGAGCCGCCCACCGCGGTGTTCTGCGCCAACGACCTCACCGCGCTGGGCGCGGTGGACGGCGCGGTGTCACTCGGACGCCGCGTCCCGCAGGACGTGTGGGTGGTCGGCTACGACGACATCGCCATGACGGCGTGGGACTCCTACGACCTGACCACCGTCCGCCAGCCCATCGCCGACATGGCGCGCGCCGCGGTCGGGCTGCTGCTCGAACGCGTCGAGGACCGTTCGCTGCCGCCTCGCAGGCAGACGTTCCCCAGCGAGCTCACCATCCGGGGGTCGACAGCCCGCACCGCATGGCCGGGAGAATGATCGACTTCGTGCCCCGCAGGGGTTTCGCCGCGGCACGCCCGGGCAATCCCGTGAGTTGAAACGGCAAGCGACCCCGCAGGTACAGGAGGCGACATGAGCACGGATCGTTCGACGCTGGAGGCGACCCTCTCGGCTGCGGACTTCCCTGCGAGCAAGGAGCAGATCGTCGACTACGCCGCCGGCAACGGCGCCGACGAGGAGACGTTGCGCGCGCTGCGAGCGCTGCCGCTCGCCGACTACGGCAACGTCGAGGAGGTCATCCGCTCGGCTCCCCTGGACAAGGGGATCGAAGAGGGGCAGTCCAGCTCGGACAAGGCCCAGCAGGCGCGGCAGCACACCAAGGACGGTCTCGCCGAGCACGAGACCGAGGTGCCGAGCAACCCGATCGTCGAAGAGCTGGGCGAGAACCGCGGGAGCTGACCGCGGGCCGGTGCCGAACAGGGCAGGACCGCGACGCGCGGCAGCGCGGCTGGGGTCGCCGGTCCCTGCCCGGGTGCTTCGGTGACGGCGGTGGCAACAGCGCCGCCACCGAAGCACTTCAGCTTGCAGCAGTTCCCTGACGCGTGAACGCCTCCTCGCCGCACCTTCGAGCGAACGCGCCGCATCCAACGCTTTCCGTTGGCGCCGTGCTGCTTTTCCATGCCAGGCCGCCGATGTCTCATGCGTCCACAGCCGGTGGCACCTGGCCCCGAAGTGTCGACCCCGCCTCGTCGAGGCGCTGACGCAGACGAGCCGGGCACTCGGTTCCCGGTGGTCGCCACCCCTCGTTGCGTACCGATGTAACACGCCCCTACAATATGAGGCGTGTGCAAATAAAGGCGTGTGGTTGTAATCCGGCGCGGTGCCTTCCGGGCACCCCGCCACTCCCCCGCCTGCCCGGATCCGGGCCTACGCAGAACTTCCGAAAGGACGCACCACCGATGACCAGTGTTCCCTCGGTCACGCTCAACAACGGCGTCGAGATGCCCCAGCTCGGCTACGGCGTCTTCCAGGTCCCCGAGGACGAGACGGCCGCCGCGGTCGGCGCCGCGCTCGAAGCGGGCTACCGCAGCATCGACACCGCCGCCGCGTACGGCAACGAGGCCGCCGTCGGCCGCGCGCTCGCCGAGTCCGGGCTGGCCCGCGACGAGCTGTTCGTCACCACGAAGCTGTGGAACGCCGACCAGGGCTACGACAACGCGCTGCGGGCCTTCGACACCAGCCTGGAGCTGCTCGGCCTCGACCACCTGGACCTCTACCTGATCCACTGGCCGGTCCCCGAGCGCGGTCTCTACGGAGAGACCTGGCGCGCCATGGAGGAGCTGTACTCACAGGGGCGGGTCCGCGCGATCGGCGTCTCCAACTTCCAGCCCGCGCACCTGCGCGGCCTCGCCGAGCACGGCGACGTGGTGCCCGCGGTGAACCAGGTCGAGCTGCACCCATTCCTCCAGCAGGCCGAGGTCCGCCGCTACGACGCCGAGCACGGCATCGCCACCGAGGCGTGGAGCCCGCTGGCCAAGGGCGGCGAGCTGCTGTCCGAGCCCGTCGTCGCGGACCTGGCGCGCAAGCACGGCCGCACGCCCGCGCAGGTCGTGCTGCGCTGGCACCTGCAGCTGGGCAACGTCGTCATCCCGAAGTCGGTCACGCCGTCTCGCATGCGGGAGAACCTCGACGTCTTCGGCTTCGCCCTGGACGAGGCGGACCTGACGACGCTGGCCGCGCTCGACCGCGACGAGCGCACCGGGCCCGACCCCGACACCTTCAACGTCGCCTGAGCAATCCGGTCCCGGCGCCCGCGAGTCTCATCGCGCGCGGAGCCGACCGGTCCGCACAACACTGGGCGGGACGCTGTTCCCTCCCGGCACGAGGAAAGGGTTTTGGCAGATGCAGTTGGACCTCACCGGCAAGACCGCGCTGGTCACCGGTTCCACGCAGGGCATCGGCGCGGCGATCGCCACCGCCCTGGCCCGTTCGGGCGCCCGCGTCGCGGTCAACGGCCGCAAGGGCGGCACCACGGAGGAGGCCGCGCAGCGGCTGCGCGACGAGGTCGCCGGTGCCGACGTGGTGCCGGTCGCCGCCGACGTCGCGAGCGAGGAAGGGGCGCGGCAGCTCGTGGAGCAGCTGCCCCACGTCGACGTCCTGGTCAACAACCTCGGCATCTTCGGCGCCCAGCCCGCGCTGGAGATCACCGACGACGAGTGGCGGCGCTACTTCGAGGTCAACGTCCTGTCCGCGGTGCGCCTCACCCGCTCGTACCTGCCCGGCATGGTCGAGCGGGGCTGGGGCCGCGTGCAGTACATCGCCAGCGACTCGGCGGTGGTGACCCCGGCGGAGATGATCCACTACGGCATGTCCAAGACCGCCCTGCTGGCCGCCTCCCGCGGCTTCGCCAAGGAGGCGGCGGGCACCGGCGTGACCGTGAACTCGGTGCTCGCCGGGCCGACCCACACCGAGGGCGTGGAGAAGTTCGTCTACGAGCTGGTCGACCAGGACCTGCCGTGGGAGCGGGCGCAGCGGGAGTTCATGCAGCTGCACCGGCCGCAGTCGCTGATCCAGCGCCTGATCGAGCCGGAGGAGATCGCCAACATGGTGGTGTACCTGAGCTCGCCGCTGTCGTCGGCCACGACCGGCGGGGCGCTGCGGGTCGACGGCGGCTACGTCGACAGCATCCTGCCCTGACCCGGCCGGGTCCGCCGCGTGCTCAGCGGCGGACCCGGTTCCACAGTGGACCATCTGTCGAGCGCCGCCTGTCGGGCACCGCCGAGCGGTCTGTGACCGCACCGGGATGCTGGACCACAGTGGCGGCCGGCGGCTGAGCGGCGCCGACGGCGCCTGGAGGGACCGCAGCGACCATCCCCCCAGCACGCACCCTGCACACCGTTCTCCACCGCCTCTCCCGGCACCCCCAGACCCCGCACCATGGCCTGCGGGTCGCCGTCGCCGGAGAACGCGCGCTCCGGCGGAAGCGCGGTGCGCATTGCGCTTTCCGGGTGAGTCTCGCCGAACCCGTTCACCCGCGGCTCCGTCCAACCTTGCGAATCCGTTCCGGAGCCGGTCGGCGCAGCGATAGGGTCTGTGATCAACGGCAGGTGTACTCCGTGCGGTCGAACGACCGCGCAGCGAAGCGGGCATCGAGGCGGGCGAGGTCATGCGCGACGAAGAGCAGGACGGCGGTCCGTTGGAGCATGACTCCAACGCGCGACCGGAAGTGACGGACCAGTCCGCTGATCCGGACGCCGACCCAGCGCCGACGGCCGGAAGCGAAGCAACGCAGACGGCCGGAGCCGAGGAAGCCGAGTCCGCCGGAGACGACCCACTGGCCGCGCTGACCGACGCGGTTTCCGGGCTGACCGAGCAGATCCGTGAACACCACGCCAGGGCCGCCGCGCGCGAGCGCGTCATCGACAACCTGCACGCCGAGGTGGAACGGCTCCGCGCGGGCGAGCAGAACCTGCTGCTGCGCCCGGTTGTCACCGACCTGCAGAACCTGCGCAAGGACCTGCTGCACCAGGCGCGGACGCTGCCCGCCGAGGTCGCCCGCGACCAGGTGGCCGAGTTGCTGGAATCCTTCGCGCTCAGCGTGGAACTCGCGCTGGAGCGGTGCGGCAGCGCACCGATCGTGCCCACCGAGGGCGACGAGTTCTCCGCACGCGAACACCGGGCGGTCAAGCTCGTGCCCGCAGAGCGCGCCGAGCAGGACGGCAGGGTCGCCGCGGTCGTCGCCGACGGCTACCGGGACACCGCCTCCGAGCGCGTGACCGCACCCGCCCGGGTCCACGTGTACCGGTGGACACCTGCCGAGACCTCCAGCACGGAACAGGAACAGGAGCGCGCGGATGCCTGACGAGAGCCTCAAGGTCTTCGGCATCGACCTCGGCACGACCTACTCCGCCATCGCCTACGTCGACGAGACCGGCCGGCCGGCGGTGTGCCGCAACACCGACAGCCTCGAGACGACGCCGTCGGTGGTGTTCTTCGAGAACGAGTCCAACGTCGTGGTCGGCTCGGTCGCCAAGAACTCCGCGATCACCTACCCCGACCAGGTCGTGTCGCTGATCAAGCGGGAGATGGGGAGCGAGGCGGTCTACGACTACCACGGCACCACCTACACCCCGGAGTCGATCTCGGCGCTGATCCTCAAGCAGCTCGCCCAGGACGCCGCCACCCACACCGGAGTGCCCGCCACTCGCGCGGTCATCACCGTCCCGGCCTACTTCGGCATGCTGGAGCGCACCGCCACCAAGAACGCCGGGCAGATCGCCGGGCTGGACGTGATCGGCATCGTGCCGGAGCCGGTCGCCGCCGCGCTGCACTACGAGGCGACGACCGACGCCGAGGACAAGACGATCCTGGTCTACGACCTGGGCGGCGGCACCTTCGACACCACCGCGATCCGGGTGTCCTCCGACGAGATCGAGGTGCTGTGCACCGACGGCGACGACCACCTCGGCGGCGCCGAATGGGACGCCCGGCTGCGTGACTACCTGCTGCAGCGGTTCACCGAGTCCACCGGCACCGACGCCGAGGACGACGAGGAGTTCATGCAGTCGCTGGCCACCACGGCCGAGGAGACCAAGAAGCAGCTCTCCCGCGCCGAGTCCCGGCCGGTCGCGCTGCGCGGCGGGGGTAGCAGCGCGCGTGTGGAGGTCACCCGCGAGCTGTTCGAGCACGAGACCAGGGACCTGCTGGACAAGACGATCGACATCGTCCGGCGCACGCTGGAGACCCTGCGCGACAAGCGGCCGGGCACCACCATCGACGACGTCCTGCTGGTCGGCGGCTCGACCAAGATGCCCGCGGTCGCCGAGCGCCTGCGCGCGGAGTTCGGCTGGGAGCCCAAGCTGCACGACCCGGACCTGGCGGTGGCCAAGGGTGCCGCGCTCTACGCGCTGGGTCGCGTGGTGCACAAGGAGAAGCAGGACGCCGAGGACGCCGGCGGCACCGCCGAGCAGGTGCGGGACCGGGTCGCCGAGGCTGTCGGCAGCGTGGCCGAGCAGACCGGCATCTCGGTGCGCACGCTGGAGGGCCTGGCCGCCAAGCAGACCCGCAACGTGCTGCCGAAGGCGTTCGGGGTCAAGCTCGTCGACACCAGCGACGCCGACTGGCAGAGCAAGCCCAAGCGCCACTACGTCCACCACCTCGTGCACGCCAACGACGCGCTGCCCACCGAGGTGCGCGACCTGCAGGCCGCCACCGTCGAGGAGGGCCAGCAGGGCATCGAGATCGAGCTGTTCGAGCAGTCCGGCGTGGTCGCCGGGCCGGAGCTGGCCGAGAACAAGGCGCTCAACGAGGGCAAGGGACTCATCGACGGGCTGCCGCCGATGCCCATCGGCTCGCCGATCGACATCCGGATGACCGTCGACGCCGAAGGGCTGCTGGAGCTCAACGCCACCGAACCGAGCACCGGCAAGTCGCTGGACATCAAGGTCCGGGTGAGCGTGCGCAGCGACGAGGAGGTCGCCGAGGCCGCGAAGGTCGTCGCCGGGATCACGGTCTCGAGCTGATGGCCTCCTTCGACCCGAAGGACTACGAGCAGAAGGTGGTGCGGCCGCTGCGGGGGCGGGGCGGCCGGCTGCCCGACGACCTGGTGTCGCGCTACGCGGTCCGGCTGGACTTCTCCGACGGCGAGCTGGCCGAGCGGATCGCCCAGATCCGCTCGCACTGGAACAAGAGCGCGCAGTCCACCGCGAAGTCCTCGTTCGTCCGCAGCGTCTACAAGGCGTTCCTGCGCGAGGACGAGGAACTGCGGCGCGAGCACGGCGAGCGGATGCTGCGGATCTCCTGGTGGCGCGAGCACGACGCGGCGCGGACCGGCAGCCGCAGGCAGCAGGTAGACGAGCTGGTCGCGATGCTGCACGCCAACTTCGGCGAGCTCGGCCTGATCACCTCCGGCCAGCTGGAGGCGATGCGCGAGACCTTCAGCCTGCTGGCGCCCGAGGAGGTCGACCGGGCGCTGGAGACCGCGGGCGTGCGGCTGAGCAACCCGGTGGAGCTGCCCCGAGCCAGCGGACTGCGCGAGACCACCTACCGGCGGCTGAAGTCACTGCTCGCCGATGCCGAGATGAGCAGCATCGCCGAGCTGGTGCTCGGCGAGCTGACCAGCCTGCGGGTCCTGACCACCTTCGCCTGCACCCCGGCGCACCCGGCCGGGCTGACCGCCGAGGCGGTGCGCCAGGCGATCGACCGGGAGAACCGCCGCTCCGGCAACCAGGCCGCGCGTGAGGCGCTGGGCATCCTCAACACCGCAGTGACCTCCGACGGGGTCGACCTGCGCCTGCTCACGCTGTTCCACCTGCTCGACGACGTGCGCAGGCACCACGACAACCGCGCTCCCGCGTCGGTGCTGCTGCGGCACCTGCGGCAGGCGAAGCTGGCCGAGTCCGAGGCGCGGCAGGCCGTGGTGAGCGTGCTCGGCGAGTCCGGCGGGCGCGGGCCCGCCCCGCCGTCCGGGCTGCCCGGCGTCACCGAGCTGCTGCGCGACGGCTGCCTCGCCGCCGCCGAACAGGCGCTGACCGGCATCACCGACGCCGAGGAGGCCGAGTCCGCCCGGCGGCTGGTGGAGCGCCAGGGCGAGCGAGTCCGCGAGCTGCGGTCGGCCGCCCACCGGGCGCTGGTCGCGGGCGAGGAAACCGAGGCGCGGCAACGGTTGCTGCAAGCCGCGGCGCTGGCCACCGACGACGACCGCATCGCCGCCGAGCTGCGCCGCATCCCTCCCCCGCCGGTGCTGGAGGTTTCGGCGCAGCCGGAGGGAACCGGCGTGCGGGTGTCGTGGCGGGTGCCCGCCGAGCACGAGAACGGGACCGTCTACCGGGTGGTGCGCCGCAACGACCGGGTGCCCGCCGACCCAGCCGACGGGGAGGTCGTCGCCGAGGACACCGCGATGCCGGCCCGCGACACCACCGCGCGGGCCGGGGTGCGGGTCGGGTACGCGGTGTTCGCCGCGCACGAGCAGGGCGCGTGGTCGCGTCCGGTGGGAGCCCGCATCGAGGTGCTGCCGCCGGTGCACGGCGTCCGGCTCCGGACCGTCCAGGGCGTGGTCGAGGCGAGCTGGAAGGTGCATCCCGACGCGATCGCCGTCGACGTCCGCCGCGACGACGGCTCACGGGAGTTACCGGTCGCCACCACGGGCACCACGTCGTTCCGCGACACCGGCACGACTCCCGGGGTGGACTACACCTACGTGCTGACCGCCCGCTACCGCCGGTCCGACGGCACCGAAGCGTCGTCGGAACCGGTGCGCGCCGAGAGCACCAGCCGGGTGGTGCCCGCGCTGCCACCGGTCGGCGGCCTGGAGTTCCGCCGCTTCGACGAGGAACTGGTGCTGTCGTGGGTGTGGCCGGAGCGGGCAGGCGTCGCCGAGGTGGTGTGGAACGGCTCGGCCGGTTCCGGCCGCTACCGGCTGACCAGGCAGGAGTACCAGGCATCCGGCGGCTGCCGGCTTCGCACCGGGGCCGGCCCGGTGCGGGTGCGCGTCAGCGCGCTCGCCGCCGCCGAGGACGGCGCGGCGTGCTCGGCGCCGACCGAGATCGACATCGACGGCCGTCAGCCGCACGTCGGCTACACCGTCGAGCGCCGGTCGCGGCCGCTGGTCGGCGGCGGCACCGCGCGGATCACGCTGACCGCCGACCAGCCGGTGCCCGCGTGCACGGTGCTGGTGGTCGCCGCGCAGGGCCGCGTGATGCCGTTGCAGCCGGCCGACGGCCAGGTCATCGGCCGGGTCGAGGGCGAGCTGCGCCCCGGACGCCCGGTCGAGACCACCGTGGAGGTCCCGAAGCTGCGCCGCCCGTACTGGCTGCGTTGCTTCACCGAGACGGCCGGTGTCCGGCTCGTCGACCCGCCCACCGCGCAACTGAAGGCCACCTGATGTCCACCATCGCCTGCCCCTACTGCTACCACCGCTTCCAGCCGGCGAACCTGCGGTTCCAGTGCACCGGCCGGGCCGCTCCCGGCCGCACGCGCTGCACGCGCTCGGTCGACGAGGAGCGGCTGAAGCTCACCGGGTATGCCGAGGCGTCCTGGCCGACGTTCCCGCCGCCGCCGTCGCGGCTGCGGCTGCCGCGGCGCAGGGCCGCCTGCCCGGACTGCGGAACCGACACCGGCATCCGCGCGTGCCCGGTCTGCCGCACGCCCCTGCCCGCCAACTTCGCCGACAGCCGCAGCCCGCTGATCGGCATGGTCGGCGGCAAGAACTCCGGCAAGACCGTCTACACCACGGTGCTGGTGCACGAGCTGCGCCACCGCGTGCGCCGCCGCTTCGACGCCGACGTGTCCTTCGCGGGCGAGCAGGCCGGTGCGCGGACCGCGGCATGGCTGGAGAACTACGAGCACGCGCTGTTCGACGACAACGCGCTGTTCGAGCCCACCACCGGGTCGGCCGACGGCAGTCGCGTGCCGCTGGTCGTGCAGTGGCGCCAGCCGCACCGCTCGTTGGGCCGCGAGGTCCACAGCACGACCACACTGTCGTTCTACGACGCGGCGGGCGAGGACATGACCACGCAGGAGTTCGTCAACCGCCAGGCCTACCTCGGCGCGGCCGACGGGCTGGTCGTGCTGCTCGATCCCTTCCAGCTCCCCGGCACGCGCGACCGCATCGCGGTGCCGGAGGCGGGAATGCGCGACACCGAACCGCCGCTGAGCGTGCTCGGCCGCCTCACCGAGCTGCTGCGCGCCACCGGCGGTGTCGGTGTCCGCAGGCGCATCCCGGTGCCCGTCGCGGTCGTGTTCTCCAAGATCGACGCGTTCTACGGGATGCTGGGCGAGGGCCATCCGCTGCTGCGCGCGCCGTCGGCCGGGGCGCACTACGACGAGGCGGCCGGGCGCGACACCGACGAGCACCTGCGGGCCATGCTCGCCGACCTGGGCGCCGACGACATCGACGCCCACCTGCGGGCGCACTACAAGAGCTACCGCTACTTCGCGGTGTCCTCGCTGGGCGCCGAACCCGACTACGACGGCAAGCGGATCGATCCGGGCGGCGTGCGCCCGTTCCGGGTGGACGAGCCGCTGCTGTGGCTGCTCGGACTCTTCAGGATCGTCGAACGGAGCGGGTGATGGGCGGGCGCGGCTTCGAGTCGCTGTTCTACACCGACTGCCGCCAGGGCCAGGGCCTGCGGGGCGGGGCCGGGTTCCAGTTCCAGGCCGTCTCGTCCGGGGCCGACCACGAGATGATGGGCGTGGTCCAGCGGTCCGCGCTGTACGAGGCGCCGGTGTCGTGGATGCGCGACAAGCGCCCGGTCGAGCAGTACCCGCCTTCGCTGGCGCACGTTTTCGACGGCGTGTACGCGACCGCGCGCGGCGTCTACCTGGGTGCCGAGGCAGGCGGGATCCGGGAGGGCAACCAGTTCACCCACGCCATCGCCACCGCGGATCCTCAGCTCTACGGGCCCGTCCGCCCCGCGCAGTTATGGGAGGCGCCGTGGTGGTCCGAGCGCCCCGCCGAAGGCACCGAGACCGAGCCGGTGGCCGCCGAGCCCGAGCCGGGCCCGTTCGGGGTGGACGCGTTGCGGGACTGGGTGCTCGGCAGGCCCGGCGGCGAGAGCTGGCTGCTGGCCCTGAGTTCCGCGCTGGACCGCGTCCACGACGAGAACCCGCGGCGGGTGCTCTTCGTCGGCGCCGACGCGGGCGAGATCGTGCGCTGGATCGCCGCGGGCACCCTGCTGCTGCCCCAGGAGCGGGCGTTGCGCGTCGGGTTCCGGGTGTTCGCGACGAGCCCGCAGTACAGCAGGCACGAGGTGCTGGCGCTGCACCCGGACTGGGCGGGTCAGCTCGCCAACACCGAACGGGACGGCGGTTTCGCGGTGTTCGACCTGGAGGCCGGCCGGCACTCCCGGGTCGAGCCGACCGAGTCCGCCTCGCACTGGGTGCCGCGCTTCCTGCGCGCCGACCCCTACGACGTGATCGACGCGGTGGAGATGGCGCACAGCTTCGCCCGCGACGGGGGCAGGCCGGGGATGGGCGACCGGCTGGCCGCCGGGGTGCTCACCTGCGGCGACCCGCTGGAGCACCGATCCGAGGCCGCCGTGCTCGCCGACTGGCTGGCCTCGGCGCCACCGGAGTCCGCGCGGGACGCGCTGGAACCGGTCGCCGAGGCGGTCATGTCCGCCGGACCCGACGCCACGGCGCTGCGCAAGCTGGCCACCGCTGTCCACTCTGGACAGGACGAGCTGACGGGCCAGGTCTGGTACGCGCTGCTGCGGGCCGAACTCGACGAGGTCGTGCGCGGCGCGGCCGCCGCAGGCCGCGGCTCGCTGCCGCAACGCCGTTGGCCCCAGCCGGAACTGGAGCGGGCGACCTCGCTGGTGGAGTCGGTGGCCGGCGGTGTCCCCCCGGAACGGTTCGACGCGCTCCTGCGGTTGGCCGCCGGATTCGGCATCACGCCCCGGATCGACCGCTTCCGCGACGCCGCCGCCGGGTTCGTGAGCTGGTGGGCCGACCACCCCGACGCCGAGCTCGCCCACTCGCGGTGGACCTGCGCACCGCAGGTGCTCGACCTGCTCCGGGACGAGCTGGCGCTGCGCCTGCGCGACAACCGCGCCGACCAGACCGTCGCGGCGGTGCGCAGGCACTGGTGGCCGCTGCTGCTGCCGACGGTCAGCGACCCGTTCATGCGGCTGGACGCCGTGGTGACCGGCACCGCCGTGGCCGAGGGCGGCCGGAGCCGCCGGGACGCCTTCGCCGCCATGCGCGCCCCGTTGCAGGAGCCCGACCGGCCGGGCGTGGGCGACGCGGTGTGGGAGGCGCTGTTCCAGGACACCACGCCGTCGGTCGCCGAGATGCTGGAGTTCCTCTCCCAGATGCCGACCGCCACGGTGTCGGAGTCGTTGGCGCGCAAGGCGTTCCCGGTGCTGGAGAAGTCCGCTGTGAACGCCGACTACCTGGAGGTGCTGCGCAAGCTCATCGAGCACGTCCGGTCCGATCCCATGCGCGAGCTGTGGAAGCAGGACGGCACCCTGCGCCGGTGGCTGACGGCCTTCCAGCGCAGCGGCGGGGCCGAGTCGGCCGCGGCGCTGGCCGAGGTGTCCAAGCCCGTGTTGTCGGCCCGTGCCCGCGACGTGGTGGACGTGATGCTGGAGGTCGAGCTGAGCCGCGCGGTGAACGCGGCGGTGCGGGGCGGGGAAGCCGTGCAGGAGGTCCTGGTGGGCGAGCTCGCCGACGTGTGGAACGGGGACTCGTCCGACGAGCGCAAAGATCGCGCCGTGGCACTCGCCTTCCTCGTGGCGTGGTCCGACAAGGCCGCCTCGTCGGCGCGAGCCGGCTTCGACAAGGCGCTGGAAGCGTGGGCGGGCGAACACCGCCAGTCCGACCAGCGCCGCATCAGGATGCTGCTGCGCGCGGTCGACTCCGACCACGCCACCGCGTGGCACGAGTGGCTGCGCGAGCTCGGCAGGAGCAAGCAGCGCAAGCCCTCCGCCGCGCGACGCCTGTTCGACCGGCTGCGAGAGCGGGGTGAGTGATGCACCCCGTCGTCGCCCTTCTGCTGCTGGGCGTCGGGCTGTGCGCGCTCGGCGTGGCCTTCTACGCGTCGCTGATCGCGCTGTGGCTGGGGTCGATGGCCGGCGTGGTGCTCGCGTTCGTCATCGCCTGCACCACGCTCGCCGGAGGCGGTAGGTGGCGCCCCGCCCTGGTGATGCCCGAGCACGTCGAGGCCGGCACGGCCGGGCTCCCCCGGCTGCGCCGCAACCGCCCGCGCGGCCGTGACCGGGCCTGGCCGAGCTACCTCGCCTCGCAGTGGCGCTACGACTGGCTGGGCGCCTGGCGCTGCGGTCGCGACATCATCGGCTCCGGGTACCGACTGATCCGCGGCTGGGGCGAGTTCACCACCTGGCCGACCCGGTTCCTGCTGCAGGCGGTGCCCCTCGCGGGGTGGTCCGGCGTCCTGGTCGGGACGTTGCTCGGCGCGCTGCTCGTCGCGGTCGTCGCCGGCACCGTGCTGGTGGTCGCCTGGATCGGTTGGGTCGCGGTGATCGCACTGCTGCGCGGCTACGACTCCGTGGTCCGCCGCATCCGCCGGGCCGACGCGGTCTGCCCTCATCCCGAGTGCTACTACAAGCAGCGCCTCCCCGACTACCGGTGCCCGAACTGCGCGGCGGTGCACCGCGACATCCGGCCCGGACCGCTGGGCGCCGTGTGGCGGCGATGCGGCTGCGGCACGCGGATGCCGACGACGGTGCTGCGCGCCGCGCGGAAGCTGACCGCGCTGTGCGAACGCTGCGGGCAGCCGTTGCACACCGGCGCGGCGGCGCTGACCGGCATCTCGATGCCGGTGTTCGGCGCGGTCTCGGCGGGCAAGACCCGGCTCGTGCACGCCGGGATGGTGAAGCTGCGCGACGAGCTGGCGGCGGCCGGCGCGGAGCTGGAGTTCGACGACGAGCCGAGCAGGCAGGTCTTCGCCGAGGCCACCCGACTGGTCTCCGGCGGTGGTGAGACCGCCAAGACCCCGGCGGGCCGGCTGCCCGCGGCGATCACCGCGCGGGTCCGGCGTGGTCGCAGGCAGGCGCTGCTGAGCCTGTTCGACGCGGCGGGCGAGTTCTTCGTGGACCACCAGGAGAACACCGAGCTGGAGTTCCTCGACCACGCGAGCGGGCTGGTGTTCGTCGTGGACCCGTTCTCCGTGCGGTGGGTGCGCGACCAGTTCGGTGGCGCCGGGGACGCGCGGGTCGTGGCGGCCAACCCGGCAACCAGGGACCCCGACGAGGTCTACCAGGTGACGGTGCGCAGGCTGAAGGACTACCGCGTCGACCTCGGCCGCCGGGCGCTGGCGGTCGTAGTGGTCAAGGCCGACCTGCTCCAGGAACTGGACTGGGCCGGGCCGCTGCTGTCGGGCCGGGTCCGCGAATGGCTGACGACGGCGGGACTGGACAACCTCGTGCTGGCCGCGGAGCGCGACTTCGCCGAAGTCCGCTTCTTCGTCGCGTCGTCGCTGACCGGGACCACACCCGGCAGCGCCCTGTCCCCGGCCGAGCCCTTCCTGTGGCTGATGGGCCGCGGTGGGTTTCCGGTCTCGCGCGGCGGGTCCGGCCGAACGGTGAAGGAGCCGGTTTGAACCGACAACCACCGCCGGGCTACCGCGCCCACCGCTGGGTCCTGTTCGGGGTGCTGGCGCTGGTCGCGCTGGCACTGGTCGCCGACGTGCTGCTGACCCTGGTGGGTTGGCTGCTCACCCTGGGGGCCGCACCCACCGTTCCCTGATCAGCCCTGCGCTTTCGCGCTCGGGGGCAGTGAGACCGTGACGCGGTAGGGATCGAGCACGTCGTTGAGGTAGTGCGCGCCTTCCAGGGTTCCCAGCTCGACCGATGTCGCGGGTTCCAGTGCGTCGGGACCGCACCGGTCGCCGAACAGCACCACGGCGCGTCCCTCGGGGTCGCGTTTGGACAGCCAGATCAGCCCGTCGGCCCACGGCGCCTGCTGCCTGATCCAGCTCGCCCAGCGCCGCGTCTTGCCGTACTCCTCGCTCTGGACGAGCCACTCGTCCTGGGCGACCGCCGCCAGGTGCGGTCCGCTGAGCAGGCTCACCAGGTCGAGCGGCCGGGTCGTCCGCACCCCGCTGATGCGGCGCCCGGCGACCTTGCGCCGCAGCACGCGCCGGGTGCCGTCGTCCCGGACCCGCAGATCGCGCGCCAGGAACTCCATCAGCGCCGTCGGGGCGCCCAGCGCGGCGTAGTACCCGGGGTACGGGTCGCGCTCGGTGCCGTCGAACCGGCCGCCGCCGAAGTGGTCGTCGGAGGGGCCGGGGCGGAAGCTCGTGGCGTCGAACTCGTCGGAGTGCACCCGCCACAGCTCGGCGTCCGCGGGCAGCTCGTGGCGGACGGGCGTGCCGGCGTACTTCGGGGGAGGCGCGAGGTCTGCCACCGCTCACACCTCCGAGAAGCCGGCGCGAGCGGCGTCGATGAGGACCTGGTCGGCGACCTGGTCGAGCAGCCGCGCGGGGACACCGTCGAGCCAGGCGTTCTCACCCAGCCACCAGTCGGCGGCGCCCCACGGGTCGTCGGCGGCGTCGAGGATCCGGTTGACGGTGCGCACGACCTCCAGCGGCTGTCCCGACGGGCCGAACTGGAAGGCGGGCCAGCGGTCGCCGTCCTGGTGGTCGAGCCGGATCAGGTCCGGGTCGTCGGCGGCGAGGCCACGTGCCCGCACCTCCGCCTCGCCGACCGCTTCGGCCTCCAGCACCTGGCGCGGCGCCTCCGGCGCGGCACCGGAGAGCAGGCAGTCGTGCAGACTCGTGCCGAGGTCCCCCCAGTCCGGGCCGGCTCCGGTGGAGAAGCGGGACTCCGGTGCCGCCAGCTCGCGGCGGACCGGGTGCTCGGCGGGCAGCGCGTCGGTGAGCAGCACCGCGATGTCCTCGGCGATGTCGGCCGCGACGTCCGGGCTGGTCTCGGTGGAGAACTCCACGACGAGCGCGACCAGACGGGTGTAGTCGTCGGGTGCCAGCAGGGCGCGGACACCGTCGAAGTCCGCGGCCAGCGCCGTCAGTGCGTGCCGGAGGTTCACCCGCTCACCTCGTGCCTGGCGATGTCGGTGCGGGCGGCGTCGACCGCCCGGTGGTCCATGCCGCCGATGGAGAGTTCGAACCGCACTTCCTGCCCCGATTCCTGCTCCTGCGCGTGCACCGCGAGCGTACCGGTCTCGGACATGCGGAAGGTGATCTCGATCTGGGTTCCGGCGGGCCGGGGCGGGATGCCCTTGAGGACGCCGCGTCCGACGCGGATGTTGTCGGCGAGGTCCTCCGACGCCGCCTGGCCCTTCTGCTCCCACACCTCGATCTCGGCCATCCGCTGGTTGTTCACGCCGGTGGCGAACGGGAAAGGACCGGTGTCGGCGGGCAGCTCGGCGTTCGCGGCGAGCAGGTGGGTCACGATCTGCCTGGCGCGCAACGGGTTGGTGTGCGCCAGCGGGTCCGCCGGATCGATCGCCTTGACCCCGAACGCGCGGGGGACCACGGTCGTCACGCGCTTGGCCGCGGCCGCCTCGACGTCGGCGGCGCTGATCCCCAGCTGCCCGGCGACCTCCCGCGTGGCTCCGCCCGCGCCCTCGACCTGCCGCAGCAGCGCGAAGATCGCCGCGCCCTTGGCGACCGCGAGGTCCGGCTCGCTGAGCCGCGCGTCGAGGCCGAAGCGCTTGCGCAGGTTCTCGGCGACCGCGGGCATCCGGGTCATCCCGCCGGCCAGCAGCACGTCGTCGAAGTGCTCGATCCCCTTGCCCCGCGCCACTTCCAGGGTCCGGCGGGTGATCTCCATGGTCCGGTCGAGCAGGTCGCCGGTGAGCCGTTGCAGCTCGGCGCGGGTCAGCTCGACCCCCGCGGCGGCACCGGCGAAGCGCAGTTGCGCGCGCCGGGACTCGGTGCGGCTCAGTGCCTTCTTCAGCTCCTCGGCCGTGCCGTGGAACTCCTGCATCGCCTCCTCGTCGGCCCCCGGGTCCAGCCGGGGGTGCTGGGCGCGGAAGACCTCCAGCAGGTGCCCGACGATGCGCTGGTCCCAGTCCGCTCCGCCGAGGGCCTGGTCCCCATCGGTGCAGACGACGCGGATGTCGTCGCCCTCGACGCGGATGGCGGTCGTGTCGAACGTACCGCCGCCGAGGTCGTAGACCAGCAGGTGCCGGGCGCGGTCGCTGCTGTCCAGGCCCTGGTGGTGGAGTGCGGCCGCGACCGGCTCAGCGAGTACGTCGAGCACGTTGAGCCCCGCGATGTCGCCGGCCCGGCGGGTGGCCTCCTTCTCGGCGACGCCGAAGTAGGCGGGCACCGTGATCACCACGTCCCGCACCTGCCTGCCGGTGCTCTCCTCCGCCGACCTGGCCAGCTCGCGCAGGATCAGCGCGGAGATCTCCTCCGGGGTGTAGGCGCGGCCGTGGTAGCCGAACTCCACGCCCTGGCGTCCCATGTCGCGCTTGACCAGTTGTGCCACCAGGTGCGGGGCCAGCAGCGCGGAGTTCTTCGCCGACGAGCCGACCAGCACCCGGCCCGGCCCTTCGAAGTAGACCACCGACGGCGTGGTGTCCTCGCTGACGGCGTTGCGGGCGATCACCGGCCGCCCCGACTCGTCGACGTAGGCGACGCAGGAGTGGGTGGTGCCGAGGTCGATGCCGAAGGTCGTCGGCGGTACCGCCATGGGTGCTCCCAACTTGCCGGAGGTGCCTTACCGGCCCTGGTAGGTGAACGCCGCCCAGTTGCCGGGTTCGGCGGGGTCGATCGTGGCGAGCTCCGGCGCGAGCCGCGCGCCGACGCCTCCGGGCAGCACGCGGCGCGGGTCCACCATCCACGCCTGCGCCGCGCGCAGAGCCGTCGCCGGGTCGTCGTAACCGGAGTTCAGGTAGTGGTGGAACATGATCATGATCAGCGCGGTCGGCAGGTCGTCCACGTTCCACCGCGCGCCGACGACCCCGGCCGCTCCCGCGGTCAGGAACGCCGTCGCCAGCGTCAGCGCCTCGTCGTGCTCGCGGCCGGTGAGGTCGCTGGCGCAGGCGGCCAGCACGACCAGTCCGCCCGGCGCGTCGGCCGGCCGGTCGCGCGCCTGCCGCAGGATGTCCTGCACCTGCAACGCCGAACCGGTTCCCAGGCGCAGGGCGGAGTCCACCGGCACCGCCGCGAGATCGGCGTGGCAGCCCAGGTGCAGCAGCGACGCACCCGGCGAGCTCGCGCTGGGCAGCAGGGCGCGCACGTCGTCGGGCCGCGGGGCCGGGGCCCGCCTCCCACCCCGGCGCCTGCGGCCGAGGTAGACGCCGTGCGAGTAGTGCCTGCGGTGGATGTCTTCGATCTCCTCCGACGCCCACAGCAGGCCGCTGCCCGCCACCCGCACCAGCGCCGGTTCGCTGTCCCAGGCACGCCTGCGGCGCCGAGCGGTCTCGGCGAACTGGCGGGCCGACGCGGCGTAGCGCACGACCGCGTCCTGAAAGGCGTAGCGGACGCCGCCGCCGGGCACCGGGTGCCGCGCGGCGTGCCACGGGACCGCACCGAGCTTTCCCACCGGCACCAGCACTATCCGGCTCGGACGCCCGCGCCGCTCGACCGAGACCGTGTCGAGCACCTGGCCGAGCACCGCCGTCCACGCCCAGTCGCAGATCTCGCCGAGAGCCTGCCTCCACCGCCGGTCCAGTTCCCCGGACACCGGTCCGCTCGCCCGCTCCCGCTGGAGCCGGTCGAACCGGTCCACCGGACTGCCGTCCGCGGCGGTCAGCAGCGGGCAGCGGAGCCTTCGGACCTCGCCGCCGTCGGTGACCAGCACCGCGATGCCCGGTTCCCGCTCGCCGGCCGGGACCAGGTAGACCAGTGCCCGGGTGTCGGTGGCACGCAGTGCGGCCGCGATCTCGGCGACGGCGGGCGGCGAGAGCAGCCGGGTCTGCGCCCCGTGGCCCTCCAGCGCCTCCAGCACCCGGTACCGCAGGTCACTGGGCAGCGGCGCGCCGACCAGGTCCCGCACCGGGCCGGGCGGCCTATCCGGCACGTCCCACGGCTGCGGACCGGACTCGGCAGCCTCGCGTTCCCACCGGTCGGCGAGTCCGTTCTGGCCGGACTCGCGCAGCATTGCCGGAACACCCGCGTCGACCGTGGCCGCGTGCAGCACCATCCCCCGCCCCAGCTCCAGCGCCTCCACCGCGTTCTCGGGCTGCCCGGCCGCCAGGCACCAGCGGGCCACCGACGCCGCCTCGCCGAGCGCCGCACCGGCCGCGTTCAGCGCGCGCAGGGCGCTCGACTGCAGCAGCACGTCGCGGGCCCGCGCCCGCAGGGACTCCAGCCCGTCCCGCACCGCGCGCTGCGGGTCCTTCCTGGCCGTATCGCCGCGGGCGCGGTAGCAGTCGGCCAGCGAGTTCAGCAGCAGCGCCCCTTCCAGCGCGCCCGGGTCGTCCCGGAGCATCCGCCGCGCCTGTTCGAGCCGGTCAATGGCATTGCTGAGATCGCGCCGGTCCCGGGTGAACTCGTAGCGGGTGCGAAGTGCCATGCCCAGGCTGCCGATCGCCGACAAGCGCTCGTGGTGGTGCAGGTCGGCACGACCTGCCACCGAACCCAGCAGCGCTATGCCGCGGTCGACGCCCGCCAGGTCGTTCTCGGCCATCGCCCGCCCGATCCCCCCGAGGGCGGTGAACAACGCTTCGGTCGGGAAGTCGAGGGCCTCCGGTGGCGGGGTGCCCGCCTCGGCGAGCGCGCTGCCGATCTCCGCGCTGAGCTCCCCCATGTCGGTCCCCCGAACCCGGAAGCCTTCGGCCGCGTGCACCACGCTCAGCGTGCTGGCAGCGCGCCGCCGCAGGTAGTGGCCCTCGGGAAGCTCCTCGATCACACGCCGCAGATCGCGGACCACCTGGCGCGCGGTCTCCGAATCCGGCCGGCGCAGGTACCCCGCGAAGCGGATGTGCGCCTCGTTGAACGCGGCGAGATGCGAGTCGAACGTTTCCTGTCTCAGGTAGTGGGCCGCGGCGTCGACGTTCTCCGCCTCACTGCCACGCGCGTACCGGGTCAGCAGGATCGTCCCGAGCATCGTGCGCAGTTTGTCCCGCAGCGCGTGCCCGTCAGGAAGCAACCGGGCGGCTTCTCGCAGGTGCTCGACCGCGGTGTCCATCTGGTCCAGCCCCGGCGTCGAGTCCTCCGGGAAGACCGAGGCCAGAGCGAGCATCGCGTGGTTGAGACCGGTGTTCTCGTCGTCGGCGCGGCCGCGTTCGATCGCTTCCGCCGCGAGCGCGCGGATGCGTGTCATGGATCCGCGGTTCACCGAGGTGTTGGCCATCAGCGCCCCCACCAACCGCGTCAGCACCGCGGCGCGGTCGGGATCGTCGGCGGGCAGCCGCTCCAGCGCCCGTTCCAGGGCGGCGACGGCGGTCGCGCTGCTGCGGCCGATCCGCTCCAGGTCACCCGACTCCGCGAGCCCCGGCTCACCGGGTCGCAGCAAGCCGACCAGGAACTCGCGCATCAGGTGCCCGGCGGGCAGCCCGGCCATGGCCTCGGCGATCCCGTCGGCCAGGTCGTCGCCGGAACCTGCGGCATGAGCCTGGATTCCGCGCACGGCCGCGCGGATCGCGTCGCGTTCACCGGCGTCGAGACCGTTGTCCGGGATCCGCGAGAGCATCTCTTCGAAGTCGGTCAGCGCACGGCCGGGCTCCGGTGCTGTGAGGTCGATCTGCCCCCTGGCCGACGACACCAGCAGCTCGAGCGCCGAGCGCATGCCGGCGAGGTCGCGGTCCTGGGTCCCTGTCAGGGATTCCAGATGCCGCCGGGCGGTCGCGATCTCCTCCGGCGTCGCCTCCAGGCCCAGTCCGCCGACGCCGGTGAGCGTCGGCCGGCGCCCGCGCAGCTCCACCGGGGTGCCGCGGCTCAGCAGCAGGTGCGCCACGGTCATCCGGCACGCGTCGGCGGTCGCGGCGTCGGTCTCGGACCGTTCGATCAGCTCGGAGAGCAGCTCGATCCCCGTCTCTCGATCCTGCTGATCCCCCGCGAAACCGGTGTAGCGCACGGCGTGCAGGATCCCGAGGGCGTAGCGGACGAGGACGCCCCTGTCGGCCTCGCCCGCCGCGGTCAGGTCGCGGATGGCCTCGTCGACGTCGCCGCGGTCGCCCTCGGACACCCCCACGTACCGGCTGACCAGCAGCCCCGTGCGAGCGCAGACCTCCGGCCGGTGCGGGTCGTCGTCGGCCAGGCCGTCGCGCACCGCGCGCATCCGCCGGATGGCGGCCCGGAGGTCGTCGACCGAACCGGTGCGCTCGTGGCGGAGCGCGTGGGCGAGCCCGAGCTGGTAGAGCGGTCCCACGCGGCGGGCGTCGCAGCCGTCCAGGGAATCCAGCGCGCGTTGCGCGTGCTCGACCACCGCGCCCAGGTCGTCGACGCCGTCGGTGCGCCGCGCCCGCTCCAGCAGCCGATCGGCGAGTTCGAGCGACTCCTGGAAGGGGTCCGCGTCGCCCGCCATCGACCGATCCCCTCACCCGCGAACTCCAGCGCCGGACGATCAGCTTACCGACGCCTCGGTCCGCTGTCGGTGAAACCACCGGAAGAGAACCGCCGAAGGCCCCATAGACACCTTCTATGGGGCTGATTCAGAATCCGTCTGCGCGACCCGAGACAGCTTTCTGACCAGCCGATAACCGAATCCCGCGCACCCCGCAGAGCAGATCGTCGCGGCAGCATTGCTTGCACGGCCGGATCCAGGCACTAGCATTCGCTGCCGTACCTGAACACCGGCGATGCGGACCCCGCCGGACAACGGCGATCAAACCACGCACGCAATTCATTCCGGCGCGGAAACGAACGAATTCCGCGCTCGGTGGCGCGCGCCTGGAGGTCGCCGCGGCCAACCGCATCGAACACCGTCCAGGAGGTCTACATGGGCGACGCGGACATCTCCCGCGAACGTCTCCCGATTCCCGATGCCGCCGTGCCCACCGCCACGTCCCTGGACGTGCACGAGCAGGACCCGCCCTTCGAACCGGTGCCGCCGGTGCGGCCACCGCAGGGCGCCCCCAACGTCGTGGTCGTGCTCCTGGACGACATGGGCTTCGGCGCTCCGAGCACGTTCGGCGGCCCCTGCCGGATGCCCACCGCCGACCGCCTCGCCGAGGGCGGCTTGCGCTACGGCCGTTTCCACGTCACCGCGATCTGCTCCCCCACCCGCCAGGCACTGCTGACCGGGCGCAACCACCACTCGGTGGGCATGGGCGTGACCACCGAGATGGCCAGCTCCGCTCCCGGCTACAACGGGATCCGCCCGCGCAGCGCGGCAACCCTCGCCCAGGTCCTGCGCGGCAACGGCTACAACACCGCGGCGTTCGGCAAGTGGCACCAGACCCCCGCGCGCGACGTCAGCGCGGCCGGTCCCTTCGACCGCTGGCCCACCGGCGAGGGCTTCGAGAAGTTCTACGGATTCCTGTGCGCCGAGATGAACCACTGGTACCCGGTGCTGTTCGACGGCACGACCGCGGTGGAGCCGTCGCGGCGTCCGGAGGACGGCTACCACCTGTCCGAGGACCTGGTCGACCACGCGATCGACTGGGTGCGCGACCAGCGGAGCCTCAAGCCCGACAACCCGTTCTTCGTGTACCTGCCCTTCGGCGCCACCCACGCGCCCTACCACGTCCCCCGCGAGTACCGGGACCGCTACCGCGGAAAGTTCGACCACGGCTGGGACGCCCAGCGCGAGATCACGCTGCGCAGGCAGAAGGAGCTGGGCGTGGTGCCGCAGGACGCCGAACTGGCGCCGTGGGCCGACGGCGTGCCGCACTGGGACGAGCTGTCGGAGACCGAGCAGCGCTCGGCCGCGGCGCTCATGGAGCTCTACGCCGGGTTCGCCGAGCACACCGACGACCAGGTCGGCCGCCTCGTCGACGCGCTCGATGAGCTCGACGCGCTGGAGGACACCCTGTTCATCTACATCCTCGGCGACAACGGCGCGTCGGCCGAGGGCGGCCTGGGCGGCACGCTCAACGAGCACCGCTTCGCCAGCGGCATCCCCGACAGCCCCGAGTTCATCCTCGACAACCTCGACGCGCTCGGCGACGCCACGACCCACGCGCACTACCCGGTGGGCTGGGCGCTGGCGATGAACACGCCCTACCAGTGGACCAAGCAGGTCGCCTCGCACTTCGGCGGCACCCGCGACGGGATGGTGGTGCACTGGCCCCGCGGGATCGAGGAGCGCGCCGGCATCCGCCAGCAGTTCCACCACGTGATCGACATCGTGCCGACCGTGCTGGAGGCGGCGGGCATCCCGCAGCCCTCGGAGGTCGACGGCATCGCCCAGAAGCCGATCGAGGGCACCAGCATGCTCTACAGCTTCAACGCCGCCGACGCGCCGGACCGCCACCGCCTGCAGTACTTCGAGATGGTCGGCAACCGGGGCATCTACCACGACGGCTGGATGGCGGTGACCCGCCACGGCACCCCGTGGGAGATGGTGCAGGGCGAGCAGCGCCGCTACTTCGACGACGACGAGTGGGAGCTCTACGACACCGCGGTGGACTGGACCCAGGCGCGCGACGTCTCGGCCGAGCACCCGGGGCGGCTCAACGAGCTCAAGCAGCTCTTCCTCGTCGAGGCGGCCAAGTACAACGTCTTCCCGCTCGACGACCGGATGACCGAACGGGAGAACCCCCGGGAGGCCGGTCGGCTCGACCTGATGGGAGACCGCCGCTCGGTGACCTTCCACGCCGGGGCCAAGCGGCTGACCGAGGAGACCGCGCCCAACGTCAAGAACCGATCGCACTCGGTGACCGCGCGCGTCGAGGCCGGTGAGGACGGCGCGGCGGGCGTGGTCACCGCGCAGGGCGGGCGCTTCGGCGGGTGGTCGGTGTACTTCCACCAGGGCAGGCTCTGCTACGCCTACAACTACTTCGGTCTGGAGGTGCACACCGCGCGGGCGAGCCAACCGCTGCCGCCCGGGGTGCACGAGGTGCGGATGGACTTCGCCTACGACGGCGGCGGAGTCGGCAAGGGGGGCACCGCGACGTTGCACGTCGACGGCGCGCAGGTGGGCGAGGTGGTGGTGCCCAGGACCATTCCCTACTACTTCGCCTTCGACGAGACCTTCGACGTCGGCTGCGACCGGGCCTCTCCGGTCACCGACGACTACCCGGTGGTGGACAACCGGTTCACCGGAACCCTGCACTGGGTGCGCGTCGACCTCGGCGACGACCTCTGCGACGACGTCGGCACCGAACGCGAGCGCAGCCGCTTCAAGGCAGCCCATGACTGAGCCGGAGCTGAAGTCCTGCTGCGCGCCGCCGACCGGCCGGGCCGCGCGCGCGGTGGAGGTCG
The DNA here is from genome assembly GCF_018141105.1 of Saccharopolyspora erythraea. Classification (NCBI taxonomy): domain Bacteria; kingdom Bacillati; phylum Actinomycetota; class Actinomycetes; order Pseudonocardiales; family Pseudonocardiaceae; genus Saccharopolyspora; species Saccharopolyspora erythraea. Next base: position 5,219,494 of record NZ_CP054839.1, read on the forward strand.
ACGCCGTCGAGACCTGCGATCCCCCGCGCCGCGCGGGCGACCTGGTGCGGCTGGACGGTGGTGAGTTCCTGATGGGCAGCGAGGACGCGCACGCCTACCCCGGCGACGGGGAGGGGCCGGTCCGCGCGGTGCGGCTGGAGGCTTTCCGCATCAGCCGCACCGCGGTGTCCAATGTGGAGTTCGGCGAGTTCGTCGCGGCCACCGGCTACCGCACCGAGGCCGAGCGGTGGGGCTGGTCGTTCGTCTTCGCCGGTCTGCTGCCCGACGACTTCCCGCCGACCCGCGGCGTGGCGGCCACGCCCTGGTGGCGGCAGGTCGAGGGCGCCGACTGGCGCCACCCCGAAGGACCGGGGTCCGATGTGGACGAGCGCGGTGACCACCCCGTCGTGCACGTGTCCTGGTCCGACGCCCGCGCCTACTGCGCCTGGGCCGGACTGCGGCTGCCGACCGAGGCCGAGTGGGAGTACGCCGCCCGCGGCGGCCTCGCCGGCCGGGCGTTCCCGTGGGGCGACGAGCTGGAGCCGGGCGGGCGGCACCTGATGAACGTCTGGCAGGGCGAGTTCCCGCGGCGCAACACCCGCGCCGACGGCTGGCTCGGCACCTGCCCGGTCGACGCGTTCCCGCCCAACGGCTTCGGGCTGCACAACACCACGGGCAACGCGTGGGAGTGGTGCGCCGACTGGTTCGACCCCGGTCACCGGACGCGCCGCAGTGCCCGCGGTGGCTCGTACCTGTGCCACGACTCCTACTGCCGCCGCTACCGGGTGTCGGCCCGCCAGGGGCTCACGCCCGACTCCACCACCGGCAATACTGGGTTCCGTTGTGCCCTGGACGCGTGAGGCGGCCGACGCCGGGAGGGATGCGGCATGGAGCGCAGGGAACTGGAGTACTTCCTGGCCATCGCCGAGAGCGGCAGCTTCACCGCCGCGGCCCAGGCGCTGCACGTGGCCCAGCCGTCGCTGTCGCACGCCATCGGCACGCTGGAGAACAAGCTCGGCGGCAAGGTCTTCCACCGGCTGCCGCACGGCGTCGCGCTCACCACCGCGGGCGAGGCGCTGGTGGAGCCTGCCAGGCAGGTCATGCGCGACCTCAGCACCGCCACCGACTCGGTGCGCCGGGTGCTCGGCCTGTCGGCCGGGCGGCTGGACATCGTCGCGCAGACGACGCTGGCCGTCGACCCGCTCGCCGAGCTGCTCGGCGCCTTCCTGCGCAGTCACCCGAAGGTGGCGGTGCGGGTGTCGGATCCCGAGCTCGGCTCCGACGTCACCGGCTCGGTGCGCACCGGTGAGTGCGAGCTCGGCATGGCCGACTCCACCGTGGACGCCGTCGGCGACCTGGAGAACATCGTGCTGGAGGGCCGCGAGATCTTCGCCGTGCTCCCGGCGGGCGCGGCCCCGGCCGAGCGCACCCGGCTGGGCGTGGCCGAGCTGGCCGAGCTGGACTGGGTCACCACACCGGAGGGCACCGCGACCCGCGAAGTCATCGACCACACGGTCAGCGCGCAGGGCGCGAGTCCTCGCGTGGCGGTCGAGACGGCGCACCAGGCCATGGTCGTGCCGCTGGTGCTGGCGGGCGCGGGCGCGACGCTGCTGCCCCGCTCGCTCGCCCGCGACGCCGCCGAGCGCGGGGCGGCCGTGCTGCCGCTGCGCCCCAGGGTCATCCGGCGCGGGGTGCTGTTCTGGCGCCGCGGGCCGCTCTCGCCCGCCGCGGGCGAGTTCGTCCGGCTGGTGATGTCGCAGGCGAGCCGAGGTTCCGCCGACCCGCGCCGCGGCTGACGTCACGCGATAGCGCGGTTCTATCGCACATATCGAAAACCGGTCTCGGCCGGCAGAGCCCGAACTGTGGCCCGCGTACCCGCGGACAACTATTCTCTGCGGAAACGATCCGCCGGATTTCTCCGGAAATTTCCCGCAACACGCGGGTCGACGACGAGATTTTCCGACCACCGCACCGTTTCCGCGCCCACGTGCGCGTTTCGAACCGGATTCGGCGAACGACGGTGCCGCCCATTCGGCATTGGCGCGGCGATTTCCGGGACCGCCCGCGCATTCGTGGTGCGCGCGGGACAACGGGAGGAACACTGATGAAACTCGACGCAATCGAAGACGCACCCGTGAGCGGGTTCCACCGCAAGCTGCTGGTCGCCTGCTGCGGAGGACCGCTGCTCGACGGATACCTGCTGAGCATCATCGGCGTCGCTTTGGTAGGCATCACCGACGAGATGCGGCTGAGCACGACGTCCTCGGCACTGGTCGGGGTGGTCGCCCTGGTCGGCATGTTCCTGGGCGGGCTGACCATCGGCCCGCTGACCGACCGCCTGGGCCGCCGTTCGATGTACACCATCGACCTCGCCGTCCTGCTCGTCGCGTCGGTGCTGTGCGTGTTCGTCACCGAGGCGTGGCAGCTCGTCGTGCTGCGGTTCGTCGTCGGTTTCGCCGTCGGAGCCGACTACCCCATCGCCACCGCACTGCTCGCGGAGTGGTTTCCGCGCGCACAGCGGGCGCGCGCGCTGGGCGGCGTGATCGTCGCCTGGTACCTCGGCGCCCTGCTGTCCTACGTGGTCGGGTTCGCCATCACCGAGGTCGCCGGTCCAGGCGGGTGGCGCTGGGTGCTGGGCAGCGCGGCGGTGGTGAGCGCGGTCGTGCTCGTCCTGCGCCACGGGACACCGGAGTCGCCGCGCTGGCTGGTCGACCAGGGACGGGCCGAGGAGGCGGCGACGCTGGTCCACCGGGTGCTGCGGGTGCCGGTCACCGCCGACGACCTGATCGCCTCGCGCGAGCGGGCCGCGGTCGAACGCGGCGGGCTGCGCGAGCTGTTCCGGGGCATCTACCTGCGCCGCGCGCTGTTCGTGTCGGTCTTCTACACCTGCCAGGTCATCCCGATGTGGGCGATGTACCTGTTCGGGCCTCAGATGCTGGCCGCGTTCGGGCTGGACTCGCAGAACCTCAGCAACCTCGGGTCCGCGCTGATCAGCGCGCTGTTCCTGCTCGGCTGCGTGCCTGCGATGCGGCTGCTGGAGACGGCCGGACGCAGGCGCACCATCATCTGGTCCTTCGCGCTGATGGCCGTCCCGCTCGCGGTGCTCGGCTGGTGGCCCGCGGCCCCGGTGGCCGCGGTGATCGTCTGCTTCAGCCTCTACGCCTTCTTCGCAGGAGCCCCGGGAATCCTGGAATGGCTCTACCCCAACGAGCTGTTCCCCACCTCGATCCGCGCGTCGGCGGTGGGCCTGGCCGTCGCGCTGAGCCGGATCGGTGCCGCCGTCGGCACCTACCTGGTGCCGCTGTCGCTGGAGAGCCTGGGCACCTCGGCCACCATGTACATCGGCACCGCGATCACCCTGGTCGGCCTGCTCGCCTGCGTGCTGTGGGCCGAGGAGACCAAGGGGCTGTCGCTGGCCCAGGCCAGCGGCGGCGAGGTGCCGGAGCGCAAGGACCAGGCGAGCGCGGTGTGACGGACGAGCCTGCGCGGTGTTCGGAGAAGGCGGCGCACCGAGGCCCGATGTCGCCGACTCGGCCTGGACCGCTCGCCTCAGCACCACCGGCACCCGCTTCGCTTCAGCGGCGCGGGTGCCGGTGGGTCAGGCCGGCGGCCAGTCGAGGCCGTACGCGCGGGCCGCGTTCGCACCGGCGATGCCGGTGACCAGCCGTTCCGCGTCGCGCGCGGTGAGCACGTCATCGGCGAGCCATTCGTCGACCAGGCGCCCGCACCGTTCGCGCCACAGGGCCGCGCCGAGGTGGTGCAGTTCGGGCAGACCATAGCCGTCGGAGGAGAAACACACCGCGCGCCAGGGCGCGATTTCCAGGGTCTCGGCCAGCACCGCGCCGGCGCGGGCGCCGACGTGCGGGATGGTCAGGCCGAGGTCCACCAGCACGTGGTCGAAGACGTGGGCGAGGTAGGCGGCGTTGCGGTGGTGCGGCCAGCAGTGCAGCAGGACGACGGTCGCCCCGGTGCCGGACGTGGACCGCAGGAAGTCGGTCAGCGCCAGCGGGTCGGCCTCGCGCAGGTGCAGGTCGGGATCGCCGAAGCCGGTGTGGAACTGCAGCGGCAGACCCAGCTCCGCGCCGATCCCGGCGCCCACGTGCGCGAGCCACGCGAGCAGGTCGCGATCGTCGAGGCGGCCGCTGCCGCTGGAGAGCCACCGCGACGCCGCTCTGACGACGCTCGCGGTGTCCGGCCGCCGGTCGGGCAGGGCCAGACCACCGCGGTAGGCGGCGATGCTCTTGAACCCGACCGCGTTCGCCGCCTGTGCGCGCAGTTCACGTTCCACCGCGTCGGCCAGGTCCGCCGCGGCGACTCCGCCTGCCGCGACCCGTTCGGCCACAGCCTCCAGCCGCACCACCTCGCGTGCCTGCCCGTCGGCGAGCACCGCGAACTCGGCGGGGGACGTGAGCGGCAGGGTCGTGAGACCGGTGTCGACCAACCACGTCCTGGTACCCGATGCACCCAGCAGCCGCCGGGTCACGGTGAGCCAGCCGAGGTCGGCGCGGCGCGCCAGGTAGTCGCCGGCTTCGGCGTGCCGGTCCAGGCCGAGCACCGGTGCGCACAGCCGCCGCAACGACACGCCGAGCATCGAGTCGAACGGGCTGCGGTCCCGTCCGAGCCGCTCCGCTTCGGTCATCAGCAGCTCGAACGAGTGCCGGTCCAGGTCCGCGGTCCGCACCCCGTGGCAGTGCTGGTCGAGCAGCGGTATGTCGTCAGTCAGCAACGGGGCCCTACCAGCGCCAGCGTGTCAGGGAGACGAGCTCGGCGGGCTCTGCCTCGGCGAAGCGCTCGCCCTCGGCGCGCCGGACCGTCACCACGGCATCGTGCAGGACTTCGCCCATCGCCTCGGCCAGTACCCGCGAGCCCTCCAGCGCCTCGGCCGCGGCGAGCGGGCTGGTCGGCAGTCGCGCCGGCTGCTGCTCCTCCCGCAGCAGCGCCGGATCACCGGCGACCTCCGCGGGGAGCCGGAGCCCGGCACGCATCCCCTCGGCGCCCGCCGCGAGCACGGCGCCGACGACCAGGTACGGGTTCGCGGTGGCGTCGAAGCACTTCACCTCCGCGTTGGCCGCCCAGTCGCCGGTGCCGGTCACGCCGAGCACCAGGCGGATCGCCGCTTCCCGCGCCTCACGTCCCCACACCTGCCAGACCCCGGCCCACCGGGACGGCTGCAGCCGCAGGAAACTCGCCGGGTTCCCGGCCCCGACGGCCTGCAGCGCGGGCAGCTCGGCCAGCACCCCGGCCAAGAACGCCTCGCCCTCGCGGCGGAGCCCGTGCGGTCCCTCCCCGCCGTGGAAGAGGCTGCCCTGCTCGTCGCGCAGCGAAAGGTGCAGATGCGCGCCGGAACCCGGCACGCCGGGGACCACGCACGGCGCGAAGCTCGCGCGCCAACCGTGGCGCAGCGACACCTGGCGGACCGTGTGGCGGACCAGGACGGCGTCGTCGGCGGCCGCCACCGGATCGGTCGCGGCGACGGAGAGCTCGAGCTGTCCAGTGGTGTACTCGGGGTGGAACTGGTGCACGACGAGGTTCTGCGCGTGCAACGCGTCAACGAGGTCGCGTGCGTAGCCGGCGACGACCTCCAGCCGCGGCTGGCCGTACGCCGGGCCCGTCACCGCCGGGACGAAGTCCTCGGCACCGCCGGCACCCAGCGCCCACTCGTGCTCGAAGGCCGCCAGCACCCGCAGGCCGCGCGCCTGCATCGCCTTCGCCTGCGACGCGGCGAAGGCCCGCTGGCAGGCGGCGAAGCGCGGGCCTTCCTGCACGAACTTGTCGGCGGGCGCCCACGCCCAGCCGGGCTGAGCGGCCAGCGGCACGAGCCGGTCGAGGTCGGGGATCAACCGCAGGTCGCCGTCCGGACCGCCGAGGTGGCGGCCCAGCACCATCACGTCGTCGAAGCAGAACGTCTCGAAGCAGGGCGAGACGCCGACGCCGTAGCGCGCGGCGAAGCCGAGCCGGTCCAGCGGCACCGACTTGACCCGCACCACCCCGGCGTTGTCCACGAAGGACATCTCGACCATCGACACGCCGCCTGCGCGCAGTCGCTCCGCGGTGGCGTCGAGATCGGCCCGCTCCTCGGCCGGGATGCGGTCGGAGGTCATCGCGGTCCCCCTGCGGCTCGCGGACTGGCGACGTCCGGGCGCCGCGCCCGGACCGGGCTCACTCAGCGTGCCCGCCCGGTCACGGGAAGTCCAGCGAGGCGGATCGGCGCCGGCCCGTATCACCGATACGGGGAAGCGGGACCGGCCGCCGGAAACGCCGGTGGCTCCTCACCCAGGTCGGGTGAGGAGCCACCGGGTGAAGCGAGCCGGACTCAGACACGCACGCTGGCGGCCTGCGGGCCCTTCGGCCCCTGGGTGACCTCGTAGGTCACTCGCTGGTCCTCGTCGAGGCTGCGGAAGCCTCCCGCGTCGATCGCCGAGTAGTGCACGAACACGTCCGGACCACCGTCATCCGGCGCGATGAAGCCGAAGCCCTTTTCCGCGTTGAACCACTTCACGGTTCCCTGTGCCATGTCTTCTCCTCCGGTAGCTGGAAATACGACGGGCGCGCGCGGTGCGCGGCCCGGGCCCGCTGATCTCAGACGGCGGCCAACTCCAGCTACGCCAGGGAAAGCAGCTCGCCCGCATCGGCATCTGCGAGCGTGCTTGCGAACACGAACTCAGAAACTACGACCGAACCCACTCTACATGCTACAGGCGCCCGTCCGCCCGCAGGTGTCCGTACCCCGCGTAGGCCCACCTCAGCCGAGGAACCTGTCCGGGGTGATCGGCAGCTCGCGCACCCGGAGGCCGGTGGCGTGGTAGGCGGCGTTGGCCACGGCGGCGGCCGCTCCGACGATGCCGATCTCGCCGATCCCCTTGGTGCCCACGGGGTTCACGTGCGGGTCGTGCTCGTCGAGCCAGTGCACGTCGATGCGGTGCACATCGGCGTTGGTCGCCACGTGGTACTCGGCGAAGTCGTGGTTGACCACGTGTCCGAACCGGGGGTCCAGCACGCTCTGCTCGTGCAGGGCCATGGAGATACCCATGGTCATGCCGCCGACGAACTGCGAGCGCGCGGTGCGGGGATTGACGATGCGCCCCGCGGCGAACACCCCGAGCATGCGGGGCACCCTGACCTCGCCGGTGTCCTCGCGGACGCGCACCTCGGCGAACTGCGCGCCGAACGCCTTCATCTCGTAGCGCTTCCGGTCGGGGTTGTCCGGCACCGTCCCGTCCGCCTCGTCGCCCACCGACGGGTCGGTGCCGAACTTCTCCCGGAACGCCGCGGCCGCGTCCACCACCGCCGAGCCCCAGCTCGACAGCCCGGACGAACCGCCCGCGACGGTCGCGTGGGGCAGCTCGGTGTCCCCGATGCGCAGGTCGATCTCCTCCAGCCCGACGCCGAGCGCGTCGGCGGCGATCTGGCTCAGCGCCGTCCACGTGCCGGTGCCGATGTCGGCGGCGCCGATGCGGACCTGGTAGCCGTCGGCGGTGCGGCGGATCGCCGCCGCGGAGCCGGGGAACACGTTCGCCGGGTACACCGCGCTCGCGACGCCGGTGCCGACCAGCCACCCGTCCTCCCGGCGCACCCCGGGCTCCGGATCGCGGTCCTGCCAGCCGAAGCGGCGCACGCCCTCGCGCAGGCACGCCACCAGGTTCCGGCTGGAGAAGGGCTTGCCCGACTCGGGGTCGGTCTCGGGTTCGTTGCGCAGGCGCAGCTCGACCGGGTCCAGGCCGCAGGCGACGGCGAGCTCGTCCATCGCCACCTCACCGGCGAACATGCCCGGGCATTCCCCGGGAGCGCGCATCCACGACGGCACCGGCACGTCGAGCAGCGCGAGCCGGTGGGTGGTCCGCCTGTTGCCCGCCGCGTACATGTGCCGGCTGGGCTCGGCGCTCTGCTCTGCGAAGATCTTGACCTTCGAGCTCTGCTCGATGACGTCATGGGCGATGGCGGTCAGCCTGCCGTCGCGGTCGGCTCCGAGCCGGATCCGCTGCACGGTGGGTGTGCGGTGGCCGGTCAGGGAGAACATCTGCTGACGGGTCAGCGCCAGCTTCACGGGGCGCCCCTCGAGCAGTCCGGCGGCCATCACGGCGAGGACGACGTGGGAGTGCGGCAGGCCCTTGGAGCCGAAGCCGCCGCCGACGTGCGGCGAGACGACCCGCACCCGCTCCCGGTCGAGCCCGAACAGCTTGGCCACCACCTGGCGCACCGTGTGCGCGCCCTGCGTGGAGTCGTGGAGCGTCAGCCCGCCGTCGCCGCGCACCGCGACCGTCGTGTGCGGCTCCATCGGGTTGTTGTGCTCCATCGGCGTGGTGTAGGTCGCGTCGACCCGCACCGGGGCCGACTCGAACGCGGCCTCCAGGTCGCCCTGCGCGGTGTCGGTGGCGAACGCCGGGTTGACCTGCTCCGGGGTGTGGAGGTCGTCGCGCTCGGCGGAGAACTCGGCGTCGTGGCCTGCCTGCTCGTAGTCCACGCGCACCAGCGCGGCGGCGTGCCGGGCGATCTCCGGGTTCTCCGCGATGACCGCGCCGATGAGCTGGCCGCGGTAGTGCACCTCGCCGGACTGCAGGATCGCCAGCTCTCCGTCCTCGGTGGACGCCAGCGCCGGAGCGTTCTCGTGGGTGAGGACGGCGAGCACGCCCGGCAGTTCGCGCGCGGCCGCGGTGTCGATGCCGGTGATCCGGCCGCGGGCGATGCTCGCCTGCAACGCATGCGCGTGCGCCGGGTTGTCCACCGGGTGCTCGTAGGCGTAGGGCGCCGTGCCGGTGACCTTCGCCCAGCCCTCCAGCCTCGCCACGTCGCTACCCATGGCGCGCGGTCGCAGCAGTTCCGTCACGCATCCTCCCCGGCCAGTTCGGTGAGCGTCGAGACCAGTGCCGATCGGGCCATCGGCACCTTGAACCCGTTCCCGGGCAGCGGGCGGGCGTCGGCGAGCTCGGCGTCGGCGGCGGCGCCGAAGGCCCGTGCCGTCGCGGGTTCTCCGCGCAGCGCCTCCTCGGCTCGGGTGGCGCGCCATGGCTTGTGCGCCAGCCCGCCGAAGGCGATGCGGGCCTCGCGCACCCGTCCGCCGGCGACGTCGAGCGCGGCGGCGACCGAGACGAGCGCGAACGCGTACGACGCCCGGTCGCGCACCTTGCGGTACTTCGAGCGGGCCGCCATCGGCAACTCCGGCAGGTCGATCGAGGTGATCAGCTCGCCGTGCTCGAGGACGGTGTCGCGGTCGGGTTCCTCCCCGGGCAGCCGGTGGAAGTCGACCAGCGGGATGCCGCGGTGCCCGCCCGGCCCCTGCACGCGGACCACCGCGTCCAGCGCGCACAGCGCGACCGCCATGTCGGAGGGGTGCACCGCGACGCACTGGTCGGACGCCCCGAGGACGGCGTGGTACCGGTTCCATCCGCCGATCGCCGAGCAGCCCGACCCCGGCTCGCGTTTGTTGCACGGCGTGGTGACGTCCTGGAAGTAGACGCACCTGGTGCGCTGCAACAGGTTCCCGCCGGTGGTCGCGAGGTTGCGCAGCTGGCCCGACGCTCCGGACAGCAGGGCCTGCGAGAGCACCGGGTAGCGTTCGCGGATCAGCGGGTCGGCGGCGAGGTCGCTGTTGCGCACCCCTGCGCCGACACGCACCCCGCCGTCCTCCAGCGGCTCGACACCGCCCAGCGGGAGGCGGGTGACGTCCACCAGCAGCTCCGGGTTGGCGATGCCGAGCTTCATGTGGTCGACCAGGTTCGTGCCGCCGCCGAGGAAAGCGGCAGCAGGCCGGCCCGCGACCGCCGCCACCGCGCTGTCGGCGTCCTCGGCGCGCCGGTAGTCGAACGGGTTCACCGGTTGCCTCCCACCTCGCCGATCGCCGCGACGATGCCGGTATAGGCGCCGCACCGGCAGAGATTGCCGCTCATGCGCTCACGGATCTCCTCGTCGTCGAGCTCCGGCTCGGCGCGGACGTCGGGTGTGACGGCGCTGGGCCAGCCCCGGCCGAACTCGTCGAGCACGCCGACCGCGGAGCAGACCTGGCCGGGCGTGCAGTAACCGCACTGGAAGGCGTCGTGGTCCAGGAAAGCCTGTTGCACGGGGTGCCCGCCGTCGCGCGCCAGTCCCTGCGCGGTCGTGAAGTGGACGTCCTGGCTGGCCACGGCCAGCGACAGGCACGTGGTGACCCGCCTGCCGTCGGCGAGCACCGTGCACGCGCCGCACTGCCCGTGGTCGCAGCCCTTCTTGGCCGAGGTGATGCCCAGGTGGTCGCGGAGTGCGTCGAGCACCGTCGTGCGCGTGTCCGCGGTGATGCGGTGCCTTTCGCCGTCGACGTCCAGGGTGATCTCAGCTTCCATCAGCGCACCCGTCTTCTCGTGGTGGTCGTTGCGGTCAGCCGGTGCCGTCGCGGACTACCCGCGATGTTGTGTTCCTAATCACCGACGGCGTGGGAGCAATCCGGTGAACGGCGCACCACGGTGAGCGCGCCGTTTCCGGGACTCGGCGAATCTCCGGGATGGAATTCGCCGCGACCTTTTTCCCCGATCCACTTGACAACCCGGCCGCACGGCTATCAGGAAATCGGTCCTCGCCGAACTGGACAGGTCGGCACATCGCCCCACCAGACCGAAAAAGCCTGGCAGAGCGGAGCCTTGGGACAGAATTGCCGCGCGATGTCAAATTCCGCCTTTCCGCTCTTGCGACGCGACCCGGCCGGAATTTCGGGTATTGTCGGCGGTCGCCAATCCCATCCGCGGCCGAACCGGTCGTGAACAAGCGGGGCGAATCGCCGACCGCTGACGATTCGTGCTGCCGCACCAGAACGGAGGGACGCCCATTTCCGCTTCGCCGACCTCACCCGCCCTGTTCCTTCCCGGAGCAGGCCCGGACCACCCGCCGCTTCCCGGCCGGCTCCAGGCGACCTTGGTCCCCGGTGATCCCGAGTCCTCGGCCATCGGCTTCGCGTTCTGGGGCACCGGAGACCCGGCAGCGGCCGCCGCGGTCCTCGGTCTGCGCTCCGGGCGGCCGACGACGCTGCGCACGGTCCTGCCGCGCGCCGACGCGTCGCCGGTCGTCCCGGCCGACGTGGCTGCCGTGGCGATCGGCCTCGACGCGGCGCTACCCGCGCTGGCCGCCATGCCCGCCCGGTCTCTCGTGCCGCGCGGGCGGCGGCAGGGCGACTCCGTGTTCGCCTGGAGCACCGCGGCCAAGCTGGCCCTGGAACTCGTGTCCGCGGGCATGGTCGTGCCCACCGCGCGGGTCGGCGAGGCGGGCGCGGTCGCGCGGTGGCGGCTGGTGAGCGCGCACGATGGCAGGCTCGCGGCCCTGGCCGGGGCGATGCCCGTGGCGGCGCACGCACTGCGCCGCGACGAAGCGCACGTGTGGACCGCCGCCGAGGCTCTCGGCGCGTTCTGCGATGCCGTGGCGGACACGTGCGCGCGGGGGTCGGCCGTCGTCGACGAGCCGGTCTCATGGGCGCAGCGGTGGATCGCCTCCCTGAGCGGCACGTCACCGGCCCTAGATGCGCCGGACGAGCGGCTGCGCGACGAGCTCGACTCCTGGGCGCGCCCCCTGCTGCCGCGCACCGGCGCCGCCGGACCGCTCGGCGGGCGGCTCTGCCTGCGCCTGCGCGCACCTCGGACCGGCGATGGACCGTGGGAGCTGGAGTTCCACCTGCGGGCCGCGGCCGACCCCGGCACGTCGGTGCCGGCCGAAAGGGCCTGGTCGGCGGGCAACGCGACCCTCGAGCTGCCAGGCTGCTCGATCGCGGAACCGCAGGACTCGCTGGTGCGGGGGCTGGCCGAGGCCGCGCGGCTGTTCCCGCCGATCGACCGCGCGCTGTCCGAGCGGCGGCCGACCGGGATCCGCCTCGACGTCGAGCAGGCGGCGGCCTTCCTCGCCGACGGCGAGCCCGCGCTGACCGCGGCGGGGATCTCGGTGGAAGTCCCCGACGGCCTCGGAGCCGGAGCTGTCGAGCCCCTGCGGGCGCGGCTTCGCGCGACGGCGGAGGACGCTGCCGGGAGCGCGGCCTTCGACGGGCGGGAGGCAGCCACCTTCCGCTGGGAGGCCGTCGTCGGCGACATCGTCCTGACCCGCGACGAGGTGTCGCAGTTCGTCGCGCCTGGCCGCCCACTGGTCCGCTGGCGCGGCGGGTGGGTCCGCGTCGACGCGCGGCGGGCCGCGCGGATCGCCGCGCTCATGGACACCGCGCTCACGCTGTCGAGCACCGAAGCGCTGGCCGCGGCGCTGGAGGGCAGCCGCACCACCGCGGAGCTGGGCGAGGTCGACGTGCGGTCCGCGGGACGTCTGCGGGCACTGGTCGACCGGCTCGGCGCCGACGCCCACCGGCAGCCCCGGCTCACCGGGATCGACGCGACGCTGCGCCGCTACCAGGAGCGCGGAGCGGCATGGCTGCAGTTGATGGCCGAGCTCGGTCTGGGCGCGGTGCTCGCCGACGACATGGGCCTGGGCAAGACCCTGCAGACCATCGCGCTGCTGGCGGACCGGCCGGGACACCGACCGCACCTCGTGGTGTGCCCGACCTCGGTGGTCGGCAACTGGGAGCGCGAGATCCGGCGCTTCTCCCCGGGACTGCGGGTGGTCCGCCACCACGGCGCCGGCCGCGCCACGACGGCGGAGGCGTTCGCGCCCGGCGCGGTCGTGGTGACGACCTACACCCTGCTGCGGCTGGACGGCCCACTGCTGTCCGAAGTGGACTGGGACGTCGTGGTCCTGGACGAGGCGCAGCAGATCAAGAACCACACCGGGCAGACGGCGCAGGCCGCGGGCAGGCTGCGCGCGGGAGCGCGGGTGGCGCTGACCGGCACGCCGGTGGAGAACCGGCTGGCCGAGCTGTGGTCCATCATGCACTTCGCCAACCCCGGTCTGCTGGGCCGGTTCCCGCGGTTCAGGGACCGGTTCGCGGTGGCGATCGAGCGGTGGCGCGACCCGGAGGCCACCCGGCGGCTGCGCTCGGTGGTCGCGCCGTTCCTGTTGCGGCGCCTCAAGAGCGAGGTCGCCACCGACCTGCCCGCCAAGGTGGAGTCGGCCGTCAGCTGCGCGCTCACCGACGAGCAGGCCGAGCTCTACCGGGCGACCGTGCGCGGCATGCTCGACGAGCAGGGCATGGGCGAGGGCATCGCCCGTCGTGGGCGGATCCTCAAGCTCCTCACCGCCCTCAAGCAGATCTGCAACCACCCGGCGCACTTCCTGCGCCAGTCCGGGCCGCTGCGCGGCCGCTCGGGCAAGCTCGAGCGGACCGCGGAGATGCTGTCGGAGGTGGTGGCGGCCGGGGACCGGGCGCTGGTGTTCACCCAGTACCGCGTGATGGGCGAACTGCTCGCCGGGCACCTCGCCGCCGAGCTCGACCTGCCCGCGGTGCCGTTCCTGCACGGCGGTGTCAGCACGGCGCGGCGCAGCCGGATGGTCGAGGAGTTCCAGCACTCCGACGACGCGGCACCGCTGCTGGTGGTCAGCCTGAAGGCCGGTGGCACCGGCCTCAACCTGACCCGCGCCACGCACGTCGTGCACTACGACCGCTGGTGGAACCCGGCAGTGGAGGACCAGGCCACCGACCGCGCGCACCGCATCGGGCAGACGCGCGGCGTGCACGTCCACAAGCTGGTCACGCACGGCACGCTGGAGGAGCGGATCACCGACCTGCTCGAACGCAAGCGCGGTCTGGCCGACGCCGTGGTCGGCAGCGGCGAGACCTGGCTGACCGAGCTGGACGACGACGCGCTGCGCGCACTCGTGGCGCTGAGCGAGGAGGAGGCGTGATGCCGGAGTTCGGCGTTACCTGGTGGGGACGGCGCTGGCGGCGGGCCCTGGAGTCGCTGGGCGCCACCTACCCCAACCCGCGGCTCCCGCACGGACGCTCGCTGGCGCGCAAGGGCGCCGTCGAGGACATGGCCGTCGTACCGGGTGCGGTCACCGCGCGGGTGCGCGACGGCTCCCGCACCCGCGAGGTCGGCCTGCACCTGCCCGTGTTCGGCGACGACGAGTGGACCACCGCGGTCACCGCACTGGCCGGACGGCTCCGGCACGCCATCGCGCTCCTCGAAGGGCGGTTGCCCGAGGACGTCGACGACACGCTGGGCGAGGCCGGCGTGCCGCTGTTCCCGCGCCGCGGCGAGCTCGGCTCGACGTGCGGATGCTCCGGCAGAGCGCACCCGTGCGCCCACGCCGCCGCAGTGCACTACGTCGTCGCGAGGGCGCTGGACGACGATCCCTTCCTGCTCACCCGGTTGCGAGGCCGGGATCGCGACCGCTTGCTCGCCGAACTGCGCGCCGCACGCGGCGGCGAGGCTCCGGCCCCCACCGCGACCGGCGGGCTGCCGCTCGCGGAAGTGGAGGCGGGATCGCTGTTCACCGCCGGTACGTCCCTCGCATCGGTCGCCGCGCACCCGTGCCAGCCCGGCGGGCACATGCCGGAAGCCCTCCGGATGCTGGGTCCGGCGCCGGGGCTCGACGCCGACGACTGGCGGCACCTGGTGGCGGTCGCCCGCCGTGCGGCCGACCGGGCGTGGTCGCTGGCCGGAGACGCCGGAGACGCGGACGGTCCGCCCGGCTGATCGCCTCGCGCGGCGCGAGTGCGCCGTCACCGCGCGTCCGTCACCGCGCGTCCGGCGCTTCGCTCACCTGCGCCTCGCTCACCTGCGTCTCGTTCACCGGCAGCACGGCGGCCAGGTGGAACCCGCCGGGAACCGGGTGGGCCGTCAGCGACCCGCCCAGCAGCGCGACCCGCTCGCGCAGGCCGATCAGGCCGTTGCCCGCCCGCGCCGGGGCGTCGACGGTGGACGGACGCGGAGCGGCGGCGTTGGTGTCGCGGTTGGTCACCTCGATACGCAAGGAGGAGTTGCCGTACTCCAGCAGCACCCGGGCGATACCGCCGGGTGCGTGCTTGAGCACGTTCGTGATCCCCTCCTGCACCACCCGGTAGGCGTTCATCTCCACGCCCGGCCCGAGCCCCCGCACGGCGCCGCGGCGCTCCAGCCGCCAGGAGACCCCGGCGCTGCGCACCCGGTCGATCAGCAGGTCGACGCGGTCCAGGCTCGGCGCGGGCTGGCGCTCGGCCTCCTCCAGCTCACCCGGCGCGGGTCCGGCGTGCGGTGGCGCCACCGCTCCCTCGCGGAAGGCGGTGAGCACGTTGCGCATCTCGTCCAGCGCCGAACGCGAGGTCTCCTCCAGCTCCCGCAGCGTGCCGCGGGCGTGGTCGGGGTCGCGCTCCATGACGGCACGGGCCACCCCGGCGCGCAGCGCGACCACCGAGAGGTTGTGGGAGACCACGTCGTGGAACTCGCGCGCGATGCGGGCGCGCTCGACCACCGCCGCGTCGGCGGCGATCTGGTCGCGGGCCTCGTCGAGCAGCACCACGGTGTGCTCGAGCTGGCGCTCGCGCCGCAGCGCCACCCGCATCGCCCGGCCCCAGCCGATGACCATCACCAGGTTGACGGCCCCGCCGAAGACCCGCAGGAAGCCCTCGCCCAGCGACAGCTCCAGCGCGTCGACCACCGGGTAGACCATGGCGACCAGCGCGGCCACCACCACGCCCGCGAGCGAGGTGCGCAGGCAGACCGCGTACATCTCGACGAGGATGACCAGGTTCAACGCGCCGATCGAGGCGTGCGCCGCGGTGAGCGCGACGGTGGCGCTCAAGGTGACCAGCAACGCCGGCCACGGCATGCGCCGCCAGCCCAGCAGCACCGCGGTCGCCGGGATGCTCACCAGCAGCGGCCACCACTGCGGCTCACCCGACTCGGTCGGTTCCAGGACCACCGCGAGCACGTGGGTCGCCGAGAACACCGCCACCACCGCCAGGTCGGCGGCCAGCGCCGCGCTGCCCCGCGCCACGGTCCCGAACAGGTAGCGCGTGATCCACCGTGCCGGCGCCGCCCCCGGGTTCGCGCGCATCGGATCCCCCTTCTCCGCTCCACCGCGAGTCTCCCAACACGGCTCGGGCTCCCTCGCGCGATCAAAGCACGCGCGCGGCGACCAGGACCAGCGCTCGGCCCGATCGAAGGCGGATCTTGACTGCTCCCCCGTCTGAAGGCGGGCGATTCGTGATCTCTCTCGCCTTGCAGAGCGTTCGCGGGGATTTCTGGCTCAAGCGGCCTTTCGGCCCTGCGCACCGGGATGTCTTGCGCTCTCGGCATAAGCCGGGTCCAGCCCAACCCGGACCAGTAACAGGGTCAGACCTGGACTTGACGCGCGCTTCCTCCCCTGCCCTAAAGGACAGGGCATCCGCACTACGTTTCCTCGGTGACGTCCACGTGAGAATCCGCCAGCGGGGTTGGGAGAACCGGGAACGGGACCGATGAGCCGCGTGGCCGCCCGACAAACCTTCGCCCGCCGCGACCGGAGCACCGCGCAGTCGAACGTCCTCAGTGGAGCCGGCAGCTAGCGGGATCCGCCCTGCGCAGCGGGTGTGATGTGGCTGTGCACGCACAGCCAGCGGCCGTCGCGCCGGACGAAGACGTCGGTGGTCCACTCGTCGGCGTCGAAGCGCCTGCCACGGTAGTGGGCGGTGTTGGTCACCCTCGCCGTGTAGACCGCGGTGGCCTCGTGGACGCGGACGCTCGCGGCGCCCACCCTGCTCATCGCCGAGTGGCTCAGGTCTCCGGAGTCGACCAGCGCCAGGAAGTCGGCCCTCGAAGAGATGCCGGACTCCGACACGATCACCCAGTCCTCGGCCATGAAGGCGGCGATGCGGGCGGCGTCGTTGGACACGATCGCGGCCGCCCAGTCGTCGGCGACCGCCACGAGCTCGTCCCCCACGGCGTCGTCGGAGGCATGCGGGCTCGACGGGCTGGTCATCACGGCAGAGTAGCGGCCATCGCGGTGCTCGGCAGCGGGCAACGGCCGGCTGTGGAGCCGTCGCGGCACCCGCGGTCGGCGGGCCATTGCGTGAAGTGATGAACCGGTGGTTCACTTCTTCACGTGCCCTATCGACGCACCCCGGCCGTGCAGGCCCGCATGGACGCCCAGCGCCAGGTCGTCCTGGACGCCGCGATCGCCCTGCTCGCCGAGCGGGGCTACGCGGGGTGCTCGATGGCCGCGGTCGCGGCAGAGGCGGGGATCGCCACCGGCAGCGTGTACCGCCACTTCCCCAGCAAGGCCGAGCTGGCCGCCGAGCTGTTCCGCACCGTGGTCTCCCGCGAGGTCGCGGCGGTGGCCGAGGCGTCCCGGCGGCCCGGTGACCTCGTCCAGCGCATCGTGGCGGTGATCGAGACCTTCGCCGCTCGTGCGCTCAAGGCTCCCCGGCTGGCCTACGCGCTGCTGGCCGAGCCGGTGGATCCGGCCGTCGACGCCGAGCGGCTGGTGTTCCGCCGGGCGTTCCGCGACGTCTTCGCCGAGCACATCGCCGAGGGCGTCGACCGCGGCGAGCTGCCCGCGCAGGACCCCCGGGTCACGGCCGCGGCGCTGGTGGGCGCCGGAGCGGAGGCCCTGGTCGGCCCGCTGGCAGAGGGGGCCTCCGGCCCGGACACGATCCCCGCCCTGGTCACCTTCACCCTGCGAGCGCTAGGAGTCGCCGATGCCCGTCACGCATGAGGTCACCAACCAGGTCCCACCGCTGGTGGACCACGACGTCGCCGGCGATCCGGCGCTGCTGGAGGGCCTGCGCCGGGAAGGCGCGGCCTGGGCCGAGGAGGAGCTGCACGCCCTCGGCACGCTCGCCGGCAGCGCCCGGGTCCAGGAATGGGCGCGGCTGGCCGAGCAGTACCCGCCGGTGCTGCGCACGCACGACCGCTACGGCCACCGCGTCGACGAGGTCGACTTCCACCCGCACTGGCACGACCTGATGGACGTCGCGGTGACCAACGGCCTGCACGCCGCACCGTGGCGGCAGGATCGCACCGGCGCGCACGTGGCCAGGGCCGCGAAGATGTACGTGTGGGGGCAGACCGATCCCGGGCACCTGTGCCCGATCTCGATGACCTACGCGGCCGTCCCCGCGTTGCGCGCGGCACCCGAGCTCGCCGAGGTGTACGAGCCGCTGCTCGCCTCGGCGGTCTACGACTTCGGCCTGCGCGAGCCGACCGGCAAGCGCGGCTTGATCGCGGGTATGTCCATGACCGAGAAGCAGGGTGGATCCGACGTCCGCGCGAACACGACCCGCGCGGTCCCCGCCGGTGACGGCACCTACGCCCTCACCGGGCACAAGTGGTTCACCTCGGCGCCGATGTCGGATGTCTTCCTGACGCTGGCGCAGGCCCCGGGCGGGCTGTCGTGCTTCCTGCTGCCCAGGGTGCTGTCCGACGGCACCCGCAACGCGATCCGGTTGCAGCGGTTGAAGGACAAGCTCGGCAACCGCTCCAACGCCTCCTCCGAGATCGAGTACGAGGATGCGCGCGGGTGGCTGGTCGGCGAGGAAGGCCGAGGCGTGGCGACCATCATCCGGATGGTCAACCTGACCAGGCTCGACTGCGCCGTGGCCTCGGCCGCCGGCATGCGCCAGGGTGTGGTCCAGGCCGTGCACCACGCCACCCACCGCCGGGCCTTCGGCGACCCGCTGGTCGACCAGCCGCTGATGGGCAACGTGCTGGCCGACCTGGCGGTGGAAGCCGAGGCCGCGACCGTGGCGGGGATGCGGCTGGCGGGCGCGGTCGATCGCGCCGCGGCCGGGGACGACGGCGAGGAGACCTTCCGCCGGATCGGTCTGGCGGTCACCAAGTACTGGGTGTGCAAACGCGCCCCCGCCCACGCGGCGGAGGCGCTGGAGTGCCTGGGCGGCAACGGCTACGTCGAGGAGTCCGGCATGCCCCGGCTGTACCGGGAGTCGCCGCTGGCCTCGATCTGGGAGGGTTCGGGCAACGTGGCCGCGCTCGACGCGCTGCGGGCCATGGCCAAGCAGCCGGAGTCGGTGCAGGCCTACTTCGCCGAGGTCGAACGAGCCGCCGGGGTCGATGGCAGACTGGACCGCGCGATCGCGTCGGTGCGCAAGGAACTCGGCGACCTCGAGGACGCGCAGTACCGGGCCCGCCGGGTCGTGGAGCTGATGGCCATGGTCCTGCAGGGATCGCTGCTGCACCAGCACGGGAACCCGGCCGTCGCCGACGCCTTCTGCGCCTCCAGGCTCGACGGCGACTGGGGTGTCGCGTTCGGCACGCTGCCGCGCGGGGTCGACACCGCCGCCATCCTGCGCCGCGCTCGCCCCTGCGCCGCGGGAGAGAGCTGACCGGCACCACCATCCACATCGGACGGAAACGAAGGGACCGCCATGGCCTCCGAGGAGCCCGTGCTGGTCCACCGCGAGGGCGCGGTGACCACGATCAGCCTGAACCGCCCGGAGGTCCGCAACGCGGTCGACCGGGACGCGGCCGATGCGCTCGCGGCCGCGTTCCGGGCCTTCGACGCCGACGACGAGGCGTCGGTGGCCGTGCTGCACGGCGAGGGCGGCACCTTCTGCTCCGGTGCGGACCTGAAGGCGATCAGCGCGGGGCGCGGCAACCGGGTCGCCCCGGACGGTGACGGGCCGATGGGCGTGTCCCGGATGCGGCTGTCCAAACCGGTGATCGCCGCCGTCGCCGGGCACGCCGTGGCGGGCGGACTGGAACTCGCGCTGTGGGCGGACCTGCGGGTGGCCGACGAGACCGCGGTCTTCGGCGTGTTCTGCCGGCGCTGGGGCGTGCCGCTCGTCGACGGCGGCACCGTCCGGCTGCCCCGGCTCGTCGGGGCGAGCGTGGCGATGGACCTGGTCCTCACCGGACGGCCGGTCGACGCGGCCCAGGCGCTGCGGATCGGGCTCGCGAACCGGGTGGTTCCGGCCGGGCAGGCGCTGCCGGAGGCGCGCCGCCTCGCGCGTCAGATCGCGGGGTTCCCGCAGACCTGCCTGCGCAACGACCGGATGTCCCTGCTGGAGCAGGAAGGTCTCGACGAGCGGGCCGCGATGGCGGGCGAGTTCGCCAGGGGCATGGCGTCGCTGTCGGGCGACGGCTTCGACGGAGCCGCCCGCTTCGCCGAAGGCGCCGGACGTCACGGCGCCTTCGACGGCCCGGAGTGAGCAGAGTGGAGCGCTGCGTCCCATCCGCCCGGACGCACCAGCCCGTGCCAGAGCTTTCCGCGCTGTGGCCCGGCGAACACTTGACCTCTACTTAACTGGAACGAATAGCGTCGTGCCTGAACCCCTTGCGAACGGGAGGAAAGGCATGACGATCCTCGTCACCGGAGCTACCGGCAACGTCGGCCGCCACGTGGTGGACCAACTGCTCCGCGCCGGCCGGCGCGTCCGCGCCCTGACCCGCAACCCGGCGACCGCGAAGCTGCCGGAAGGCGTGGAAGTGGTGGCGGGCGACCTGTCCGAGCCCGCGAGCCTCGCGCCCGCCCTGGCCGGAGTGACGGCGATGCACCTGATCACCTTCGACGGCGCGGACGGGACCGCACTGCGGACGGGACCTGAGATCGTGCGGCTCGCCGAGGAGGCGGGAGTCCGCCGCGTGACAATGCTGTGGAGCGGCGAACGCGGTCCCGTGGAGCGGGCCGTGGAGGCGAGCGGACTGGAGTGGACGGCGCTGCAACCGGTCGAGTTCATGGCGAACGCGCTCGGCTGGGCAGATTCGGTGCGCTCGGAAGGCGTGGTCCGGGAGCCGTTCGCGGACGTGCGCGGCGCAGTGGTGCACGAGGCCGACATCGCCGCGGTGGCGGTGCGGGCGCTGACCGAGGACGGCCACGCCGGCGCGGAGTACGTGCTGAGCGGGCCGGAGGCGTTGACCGTAGCGGAGAAGGTCGGCATCCTGTCCTCCGCGCTGGGCAGGCCCATCGACTACACCGAACTCAGCATGGAGCAGGCTCGCGAGCGGTTGCTCGCGACGGGCGCCGCTGCGGAGGTGGTCGACTTCGTCATCGGCTGGCACGCCGATCCGCCGCCCTCGGCCTACACCGTGGTGCCGACGGTCGAGCGGATCACCAGGCGCCCGGCGCGGACTTTCGCCCAGTGGGCCGAGGAGAACGTCGAGGCCTTCCTCCTGAGCTGACCGCACCGCCCGCACCCGGCGCCCGTGCCGGGTCCGGGCGGCAGGAGCTGTCAGGGCTGGGAACAGGCTCCCGCGGCGCACTGGTCCAGCCACGCGTGCCAGTCCTGGTCGAAACTCGTGCCGATGGTGCGGGTCAACAGGTCCCGCGCGGCCTGCCAGTAACCGGTGCGGTAGTGGCCGAGGACCGATGCCAGCTCCGCCGGATGCCGCTCGGCCATGTACCGGACGGCCAGGTAGCCCCATCGGTAGACGCGCGTGGTGTCGGCGTCGTAGGTGGTGTTCCACAGCTCGCTGAGCGCGTAGGTGTGCCTGCCCGCCTCCTCGATCGCCTCCTGGTACGGCAGATCGCGGTAGGAGTAGGAGATGTACTCACCGATCCCTTCCAGCCACCACACGGTCGGCGTGCTTGTGGACTCGGCGAAGTCGCCGTACATGTCGAAGCGGCCGTCGAGGTAGTGGGTGTACTCGTGGTTGAGGTTCCAGATCGCGAACTCCGGGCGCAGCCATTCGGCCTCGTAGGCGATGAACCTCGGCTGGTTGCCGGGCGCGGACGGGTCGCCTTCCAGGTACATGCCCCCGTTGTTGGTGTCGATGCCGAAGATGGCCCCCGCGTAGGTCTGGTAGCCGGCGCTGGAGTCGAAGGCGACGACCTCGACGGTCGTGTTGAGATCGTCGGCCACGGGTCCGCTGTCCTGGACCTTGTCGTGGAAGAACGCGTCCTGCCCGGTCAGGCTCGCGCAGGTCGCCTCCAGTTCCTCGGCGGCCATCTGCTGCGCCCGGACCGCGATGCTCGGGGAGCAGGTGTGCCGGACGGTCAGCACGGCCTCGGCCAGCCGCCGTTGCAGGTCGCAGGTCCCGTACTCGGCGCAGTTCGACTGGTCGTGGGCGTCGGTCATCTCGGCCACCCCGACCCACAGCGCCGCGGTCGGCCCGGTCATCTCGCTGCGCCCCAGCAGCTCCCGGACCATCGGCCGCACGGCCGGGCGCATCGCTTCGTGCTGGAGGAAGCGCGCCAGCTCACGACCGGCGTTGGAGGTCAGGTACGCACGGTCGGTGCCGAGCAGATCGAGGTGTTGCAACGCGAAATCGCGCAGCACCTCCAGCACGCGGGGGTCGGCCTGCACCGCCTGGACGAACTCGGGAAGCTGGTGCCCGCGGAACAGCACGGTGTAGACGTTGTTGACCGCGTTGACCATCCACCAGTACTGGTCGTAGGAACTGTCGTAGCCGGTGAGCAACCGCTCGACCACGCCAAGGTAGCGGGCGTTCTCCTGCGCGCTGTCGACGAGCGTCACCGACTCGGCCAGCACCTCGCCGTTGGCGTCGCTGACGGTGCCGGAGCGGGGGTTGGCGAAGAACGCGTCCAGGGCGCCCTGGATCGCGCTCTTGAGCGCCGGACCGTACTCCCCCACCACGTCGGGCTGGTTCCACTGCACGTAGTAGCCGGCGCGCAGGTACAGCACGAGTTGCGCGGTGGCGGTGCTGTTGTCGCCGGGGTAGCCGAGGGCGTTGTCCCGGTAGGCGTTGGCGACGGTCACCATCTGCTCCTCGCGGAAGGCACCGCGGGCATCGCCGCCCGTCAACCCGAACAGCGTGTTGACGCATTCGGTCGTGACGGCCCGGATCTGGCGCACGAGCTCGGCGCCGGTGTTGCCGGTGAAGTTCGCCGGGTCGCAGGCCACCGGCTCGCCGGTGGTGTGCATCGACGGCCGCGGCGGGCTCTGCACCGGATCGTCGTGTTGACGCCGCAACGCGGCGGTGTCGGCTGCACGCGGCGGCCGCTGCTCGGCGGGCAGCCATCCCACGTGCTCCTGCCCGCTCGTCCGCGGCAGCGGTCCCGGTGCGGCGGACACCGGTCCTGGGATGGCGGTGAACGGCACGAGCACGGACATCACGACGACGACCGCGATCCGGGACAGCGACAGGCGTCTGCCGCACCCGGGGCGCGGGGGTAAGAACAGCACGGAGGACCTCCCAAGATGGCGTTGGCCCGGCACGGGCCTCCAACCGGTCGCACGTCCCCGGATTCGCCGTCCGAGCGGCGGACCGGTGCCGGAACGTGCCTACACCGCGGGAAGTCTGGCAACGAAAGATCGCCCGCGGTCATAAGCGCGGCCATAGAGTTCGGCTATGGCACTGGACATCCGTGAGCTCCGCATGATCTGCGCCATCGCGGAGACCGGCAGCATCACGCGGGCGGCGGCCAGGGTCGGGCTCAGCCAGCCCGCGCTGAGCACCCACCTGCACGGCATCGAGAAAGCCCTGGGCGACGCGCTGTTCGTCCGCAGCCGCACCGGGGTCTCGCCGACGTCCTTCGGGCGCCGAGTCATCGACCGGGCCAGGATCGTGCTCTCGGAAGTGGACTCGCTGTTCGGCGACCTGCCGGGCGCACCGCCGCCGACGCGTCCGATGCGGCTGGGATGCGCGCACCTGGCGTGCGTGCCCAGCATCGCCGAGCGCGCCCCGGTCGCGCTGCCCGGCCACGGCGTCACGCTGCACATCGAGTCGTCGGCGGCGGTGCTGGGCGACGCCCTGGCGAACGGGCGCTACGACGCCGCGCTGGTGGCCCACATGGAAGGCCACGACGTTCCTCTGCGACGACCGGTGACCGGGCGCGCGCTGGTGCCCCGCTACCCGATCTTCGTCGCGTTGGCGGCGAGTCACCGGCTGGCACGGGAACAGCGCGTGCGGTTGGCCGACCTGTGCGACGAGTCGTGGGTCGGGCCGCCGGGCGCCGACGACGGCTCGCTGGCCTCGCTGCGCGCCGCCTGCCTCGCCGCCGGGTTCGAACCGAAGGTGCGGTTCGAGGCGCCCAGCGGCGGCGCGCGGGAGCTGGTCGCGGGCGGCCACGCGATCCGGCTGGTCGACCCGTCGTGGCCGGCGCCCGACGGTGCGGTCGTGCTCCCGCTCGACGGCGAGCCGCTGGTGGGCAGGCTTGTGGTGGCCTGGCGGCAGGACCGCCTGACCCGCGAGCAGGCCGGCACCCTCTACCGCGAGCTCGCTCACGCCTACCTGGCCCACGTCCGCGACAACCCGGTGTTCCACCGCTGGTGGCGGGCGCATCCGGAAACCCACCCGGCGGTCTGACTCCGGCTCAGGCCCTGGCGGTCGCCGCCTCGAGGGTCTGGCGGAGGTCCGCTCCGCCGGCGGCGGCGTACTGGTCGATCTCCTCGAGCTCGCCGGCGGTCAGCGGCGCCGCGGCGACCGCGGCGATGTTGTTCTCCAGCTGCTCGACCGAGCTGGCCCCGACAAGCACCGAGGTCATCCGGAGATCGCGCAGCGCCCAGGTCAGCGCGAGGGCGGCCAGCGACTGGCCGCGCCCGCGGGCGATGCGGTCGAGCGCGCGCACCCGCGCGAGCACCTGGTCGGACAGCAGGTCCGAGGGCAGCGAACTCGCCCGCCTCGCCCGCGAGTCCGCCGGCACGCCGTCGAGGTAGCGGTCGGTCAGCAGACCCTGCGCGAGCGGCGAGAACGCGATGCAGCCGACGCCCGCACCTCCCACGACGTCGAGCAGCTCCGGTTCGATCCACCGGTCGAACATCGAGTACGAGGGCTGGTGGATCAGCAGCGGCACGCCTTCGGCGCGCAGCAGGGCCTCGGCTTGGCGGGTCTGCTCGGGGGAGTACGAGGAGATGCCGACGTAGAGCGCCTTGCCCTGGCGCACCGCGGAGGCCAGCGCGCCCGTCGTCTCCTCCAGCGGGGTCTCGGGGTCGAAGCGGTGCGAGTAGAAGATGTCGACGTAGTCCACCCCGAGGCGGCGCAACGACTGGTCCAGCGACGCGGTGAGGTACTTGCGCGACCCCCCGACGCCGTAGGGCCCGGGCCACATGTCGTTGCCCGCCTTGGTCGAGATGACCAGCTCGTCCCGGTGTCCGCGCAGGTCGGCGGCGAGCATGCGGCCGAAGTTGCGCTCCGCCGAGCCGTAGGGCGTGCCGTAGTTGTTGGCCAGGTCGAAGTGCGTGACGCCGAGGTCGAACGCGCGGCGCACGATCCGGCTGCCCACCTCGAACGGCCGGTCGTCGCCGAAGTTGTGCCACAGGCCGAGCGACACCGCGGGCAGTCGCAGTCCGCTGCGGCCGCAGCGCCGGTAGGGCATCCGGTCGTAGCGGTCCGCGGCGGGTTCGTCAGCGCGGGTCGGCATCAGGTTCCTCCAGTCGGGGGTGCGGTGATGACGGGGCAAGGCTGCCGCGGATCGATTAAGCTGTCCAACAGAAGAAAGTGATCGATTCCAGCAACGAGAGCGATTGATCCCGATGGAGCTGCGGCAACTGGAGTACTTCGTCGCGGTCGCGGAGGAGTGCCACTTCACCCGGGCCGCCAAGCGGCTGCACGTCGCGCAGTCCGGGCTGTCGGCGTCCATCCGGTCGCTGGAGCGGGAGCTGGGAGCGCCGCTGTTGCACCGCACGACCCGCAACGTCACGCTCACCGCCGCCGGTCACGCCCTGCTCCACGAGGCCCGGCGGGCACTCTGCGCGGTCGACTCGGCACGCGACGCGGTCGCGGCCGTCAACGGGCTGCTGCGAGGCGAGCTGTCCATCGGCACGTTGCAGTGCCTGCACGTGGTGGACCTGCCCGCGGTGCTGGCCGGCTTCGTCAACGCGCACCCGGGCATCGAGGTCCGGCTCCGCCAGGGCGGCTCGGGAGACCTCGCCGAGCAGGTGCGCACCGGACGCCTGGACCTCGCCTTCGCCGTCCGGCCCGCCCGCTGCCCGGACGGCGTGCTGGTGCACAGCCTCGACAACGAGCCGCTGGTCCTGGCCTGCGCTGGTGGCCACTCCCTGGCCCAGCGCGACCAGGTCGACCCGCGCGAGCTGGGCGAGCAGCCGTTCGTCGACTTCCACCGCGACTGGGGAACGCGCGACGTGGTCGACCGCGTGCTGACCGAAGCCGGGGTCGAGCGGCGGGTCGCCCTCGAGGTCACCGACGTGCACTCGCTGCTGGAGCTGGTCGCCTGCGGGCTGGGCATCGCCCTGGTGCCGCGGTCGTTCTCGGCCAAGAACGGGCAGGTGCGCTTCGTCCCGCTCGCCTCCCCCGCGCCGACCTGGGAGACGGTGGCCATCACCGGCGATCCGACCAGCACCGCCGCGGCGGCCCTGCTGGCCGACGTCCAGGAAGCGAGCAGGGGCGCATCCACCTGAGGCCGGGCCTGCGGCGCGGCGGCCCGCAGCGCGGGTCTCTGCGCGCGCAGGGTGGGTTCCACCGGCGCCGAGCCGGCGTGCTTCGCGCCGCGGCGGCCTACCGCGCCGAGTCCGCCGCCGGGCCGGGGCCGTAGTGGTCGGCCTGCGGCTTGGCGACCTCCTCCTCGCTGACCCGCTCCTCGCCCCTGCGCCGGAAGAACTGGAAGCCGGGGATGCCGACTATCGCGCGCCGGACGTCGTGGGTGACCTCCAGCAGCTCGTGGATCTCGGGGCCGACGCGGTCCAGCGTGCGCAGGATCGGCAGCACGTCCCGGAGCACGTGCTCGGTCAGCACGGGCAGCTCGTCCACGAGCCGGATCGCGGCGTCGACCTCCTTGTCGGAGAGCTCGTCGACGAACCGGTCGGCCAGCGGGGCGAACCGCCGTGCCATCGGCGCGTAGGCGGCCAGCAGCCCGTCTGCGGTCGAGGTCGCGCGCTGGGCCTCGACGATCGTCTTCGCCGCCTCGTCGGTGACACCACCGGCGCGGTTGACGAGGCCCTCGGTGGTGGCGGCGATGCGCCCCGCGTCGGCAACCGCCGCGCGGGCCGCGTCGGCGACCGCGCGGGTGTCCCGCAGCAGCGCCTCGGCGTCCTCGGCGGTCCTCGTTGTGCGCTGGACGAGCTCGTCGGCGCGGTCGGCGACCGCCTGCACGCGGGTCAGCAGGGCCTCCGCCCCGTCGACCAGCCCGAGCACGCGGCCCGGCAAGGCGGCGACCGCGGTGGCCGACTCGACTGCCCACCCGACCGTGGACTTCGCCAGGCCGAGAACATCACTGGGCGTGGGGATCCGGATGACCATGCCTCCCGACTTAGCACATCCGGGCGGCGGGATGCCACCGACTGGAGGACAGCTCGCAGCTACCAGCAGCGCGAAAACACCGTCGGTGCGCGGATGAACGCGGACCGGCGCCGGTTCCGCCGGATGGCTGTGGTCGCGGACCGGCGGGACACTGGACGGGTGAACGGGCGAGTCCGGGTGCGGGTCAGGGTCCAGGGTGTGGTGCAGGGCGTGGGTTTCCGCCCCTTCGTCCACTCGCTGGCCACCCGGCTCGGTCTCGGCGGACACGTCGGCAACGACCTGCACGGCGTGTTCGTCGAGGTGGAGGGCTCCGAGGAAGCCGTCGAGCTGTTCGTGGCGTCCCTGCGCCCCCAGGCCCCGCCGCTGGCGGTGGTCGAGGACGTCGCGGCGGTGCCGGTGGAGCCGTTGGGCGACACCGGTTTCCGCATCGTCGCCAGCTCGTCGGCAGGCCACCGCGAAACGCTTGTGTCGGCCGACAGCGCCACCTGCGACGACTGCCTCCGCGAGCTGTCGGACCCCGGCGACCGGCGCTTCGGCTACCCCTTCGTCAACTGCACCAACTGCGGCCCGCGGTTCACCATCGTCCGCGACGTGCCTTACGACCGTCCGCTGACCACGATGGCAGGCTTCGCCATGTGCGCCGCCTGCGCCGCGGAGTACGGCGACACCACCGACCGGCGCTTCCACGCCCAACCGGTGTGCTGCCCGGCGTGCGGGCCGGCGCTCACCCTGCTCGACGCATCCGGCGCGCCGCGCCACGGCGACCCGGTCGAGGAGGCCGCGGCGGTGCTGGCGCGCGGCGAAGTGCTGGCGGTCAAGGGGCTCGGCGGCTACCACCTCGCCGCGGACGCCACCGACGAGGACGCGGCGCTGGCGCTGCGCAAGCGGAAACTGCGCGAGGACAAGTCGTTCGCGGTGATGGTGGCCACTGTGGACGACGCCCGCGAGCTGTGCACGCTCGACGACACCGAGGCCGAGCTGCTGACCTCGCGACGCCGCCCGATCGTGCTGCTGCGGCTGCGGTCCGGCACGGGGCCGATCGCCTCCGCGGTGGCACCGGGCAACCCGCGGCTCGGGCTCATGCTGCCGTACACGCCGCTGCACCACCTCCTGCTGCGCCGATGCGCCACCCCGATCGTGCTCACCAGCGGCAACGTCTCCGACGAACCCATCGCCCACCAGGACGACGACGCGCTGCGGCGGCTTTCCGGCATCGCCGACGCGTTCCTCACCCACGACCGCCCCATCCACGTCCGCACCGACGACTCGGTGGTGCGCGCGTTCCGCGGCAGGCCGATGCTGGTACGCCGGTCCCGGGGCTACGCCCCGGAACCGCTTGCCGTGCCCTGGGAGTTCCCGCGTCCCGTGCTCGCCTGCGGCGCGGAGCTGAAGAACACCTTCAGCGTCGCCAAGCAGCGTCACGTCTTCGTCTCCCACCACATCGGAGACCTGGAGAACTACGAGACGCTGAAGTCGTTCACCGACGGCGTCGAGCACTTCCGCAAGCTGTTCGACGTGCGGCCCGCGGTGGTGGCGCACGACCTGCATCCCGAGTACCTGTCGACCAAGTACGCCCGCGAGCTACCGGACGTCGAGCTGGCCGGCGTCCAGCACCACCACGCGCACATCGCCTCGTGCATGGCCGACAACGCCGAGACCGGGCCGGTGATCGGCGTCGCGTTCGACGGACTGGGCTACGGCACCGACGGCACCCTGTGGGGCGGGGAGTTCCTGGTGACCGGACTCGCCGACTTCGAACGCGCGGCGCACCTCGCGCCGGTCCCCATGCCCGGCGGCGCCGCAGCCATCCGGCAGCCCTGGCGGATGGCGGTCTCCCACCTGATGGCATGCGGGGAGCTGGCGGAGGACGACGTGCTGCACCGCAACCCGAGCTGGCCCGAGGTCGCGCAGCTCGTCGAGCACGGCCTGAGCTCTCCGCTGACCTCGAGCGCGGGGCGGCTCTTCGACGCGGTGGCCGCGATCCTCGGCATCCGCGACGCGGTCAGCTACGAGGGCCAGGCCGCGATCGAGCTCGAACAGCTCGCCGACCGGCACGAGCCCGGCGCGTACCGGGTGGGAGACCCCCAGGGCGGAACCATCCCGGCCACCGACCTGGTGCGTGCCGCCGTCCACGACGTGCGCGCAGGTGTGCTACCTCCTGTCGTGTCAGCGAGATTCCACAACGGACTGGCGCGGCTGGTCACCGAGGCGTGCGAGCGGATCAGGCTCTCGACGGGCCTGCACGCGGTCGCCCTCTCGGGCGGGGTGTTC
Organism: Saccharopolyspora erythraea; assembly: GCF_018141105.1. Taxonomy (NCBI): domain Bacteria; kingdom Bacillati; phylum Actinomycetota; class Actinomycetes; order Pseudonocardiales; family Pseudonocardiaceae; genus Saccharopolyspora; species Saccharopolyspora erythraea. The sequence goes on from NZ_CP054839.1 coordinate 5,248,647, forward strand.
CAGAACATGCTGCTGCTGGAGCGAACGGTGGCCCGGCTGGAGTCGCGCGGCTTCCGCACCCTGACCCACTCCCGGGTGCCCGCCAACGACGGCGGGATCAGCTTCGGCCAGGCGGTTGTCGCCGGGGCACGGGACCGGCTGCGCTGACCGCGTCTCCCGGAGCCGCCAGGCTCTCGCGAAGCCAGCCGTACCAGGAGTCCAGCCCCTGGCCGGTGGTGGCCGAGACCTCCAGGATCCGCGCTTGCGGCCTGATCTGCCGCACGTTCGCGGTGAACGCCTCGACGTCGAAGTCCAGGTGCGGCAGGAGGTCGACCTTGTTCAGCAGCACCAGATCCGCGGTGCGGAACATGTGCGGATACTTCAGCGGCTTGTCCGCGCCCTCGGTGACCGAGGCGATCACGACCCGGAACCGCTCCCCCAGGTCGAAAAGCGCCGGGCACACCAGGTTGCCCACGTTCTCCACGAAGACCACCGAGCGCCGCGGTGGCTCGAGCGCCCGCAGGGCGTCGCCGAGCATGCCGGCGTCGAGGTGGCAGCCCGCTCCGGTGTTGACCTGCACGACCCGGCAGCCGGTGGCGCGGATGCGCTCGGCGTCGAAGCGGGTCTCCTGATCGCCCTCGACCACCGACACACCGACCTCGGTGCCGAGCTCGCGCAGCGTGCGTTCGAGCAGCGTGGTCTTGCCCGAGCCCGGCGAGCTCATCAGGTTGAGAGCGAGGATCGCGTTGCCGGACAGCCACCGGCGGTTGTGCTCGGCCAGCCGGTCGTTCTTGGCCAGCACCCGCTGTTCGAGGTCGATCGTCCGCGCGTCGCCCGGGTCGGCGTGGCCGTGACCGTGGCCGTGCCCATGCCCGTGGCCGTTGTCGTGGCCGTGGCGGTGGCCGTGATCGTGGCCGTGTTCCTGCCCTTCGCCGTGGTCGTCCGCCTCCGGGCCGCTGATCCGCGTGCCCGCGTCGTCCGAGCATCCGCACGTGGCGCACATCGTCTACTCCACCTCCACCGATCTGATCCGCAGTTCGCGGCCGGCCAGGATCTCCACGTCGCCCCCACCGCAGCGGCAGAGCGCGATCGGGCCGGCCAGGTCGAACTCGTTCCCGCAGTCGCGGCACGCACCCCGCCCGGCCGGTTCGGCGATCTCCAGCCTTGCGCCCTCCAGCGCGGTGCCCTCGGCGACCAGGTCGAAGCAGAACCGCACGGAGTCGGCGACCACCCCGGAGAGCGTGCCGATCTCCAGGTGCACGCAGGTGACCCTGGCGCCGGCGACGGCGTCGAGCACCGCCTCCGCGATGCCCTGGGTGATCCCCAGCTCGTGCACGCCGCCGCGCTCAGCAGATCCGGGGCAGCGGGTCGCCGACGAGCAGGTCGACGATCCTGGTGCCGCCGAACGCGGTGTTGAGCAGCACCAGCCCCGGCGGGTCGTCCCCGATCCGCCCGATCAGCGCCGCTCCGCCGCCCAGCGGGTGCGACCGCAACGCCGCCAGCGCGGTCTCGGCCTGCGCTCCGTCGACGACCACCACGATCCGGCCTTCGCACGCGACGTAGAGCGGGTCGATGCCCAGCAGCTCGCAGGCGCCGCGAACCTCGGTGCGCACCGGCACCTCGGCCTCGTTCACCACGACCGACACGTTCGAGGCCCTGGCGAGCTCGTTCAGCACGGTGGCCACGCCGCCGCGGGTCGCGTCGCGCATCGCCCGTACGCCGGGAACGGCGCGCAGCAGCTCGGCGACCATGCCGTTGACGGCCGCGGTGTCCGAGGTGATGTCGGCGTCGATGTCCAGCTCGCCGCGTGCCAGCATCACCGTCACGCCGTGGTCCCCGACGGGGCCCGACACCAGCACCGCGTCACCGGGCCGGGCGGTGTCGGCTCCGAGCCGGTGGCCGGTCTCGACGAGGCCGACGCCTGCGGTGTTGACGTAGCAGCCGTCCGCCTTGCCCTTCTGCACGACCTTCGTGTCCCCGGTGACGACCTGCACGCCCGCGCGGGCGGCCGCCGCCGACATCGACTCGACGATGCGGGTCAGATCTGCGACCGCGAAGCCCTCCTCGATGATGAAGCCCGCCGACAGGTAGAGCGGGGTCGATCCGGAGACGGCCAGGTCGTTCACCGTGCCGTTTACGGCGAGGTCGCCGATGTCCCCGCCCGGGAAGAACAGCGGGGAGACCACGAACGAGTCGGTCGTGAACGCCAGCCGTGACCCGTTGACCGCGAGCTGCGCGCCGTCCTCCATCCGCTCCAGCAGCGGGTTGCGGAAGCTCTCCAGGAAGATCGCCTCGACCAGCGTCTGGGTCGCCTTGCCACCCGAACCGTGGGCCAGCGTGATGCGCTCCTCCTTGACCTTCGCCTTGCGCCGGCGCGCCCGGTCGATGCGTTCGAGGACCTGCTCCTCGCGCGTGGCGTGGCCGGAGCCCGGCTGGCCGTCCTGCCCGTGGTGCGCCATCGCGTCGGCGACCCAGCCCGGCGTGCGTCCCGGCTCCACGCCGGCGCCTGCGTCCTGATCGCTGCTCACGTCCTGCTCGCCTCCTTGACGCGTTCGCGGCTGAAGCGGCCGAAGTTGTAGTAGGCGGCGCAGGCGCCCTCCGGCGAGACCATGCACGTCCCGATCGGCGTCTCCGGGGTGCACGCGGTGCCGAACACCTTGCACTCCCACGGTTTGAGCACGCCCTTCAGGACCTCGCCGCACTGGCAGGCCTTCGGGTCGGCGACGCGGACCCCGGGCAGCTCGAACAGCCTCTCGGCGTCGAACCGCGCGTAGCGCTCGCGCAGGCGCAGCGCAGAGTGCGAGATGAAGCCCAGCCCGCGCCATTCGAAGTACGGGCGCAGCTCCATGGTCCGGGAGATGACCGCCAGCGCCGTCGTGTTGCCGTTCCACGGCACGACGCGGGTGTACTGGTTCTCGACCTCCGAGCGGCCCTCGGCGAGCTGGAGCAGCAGCATGTAGACCGACTGCAGGATGTCCAGCGGCTCGAATCCGGCGACCACCAGCGGCTTGCCGTAGTCGCGCGCGATGAACTCGTAGGGACGGCAGCCGATCACCGTCGAGACGTGGCCGGGGCCGAGGAACCCGTCGAGCCGGAGGTCCGGCGAGTCCAGGATCGCCTTGAGCGCCGGGATGATGGTCACGTGGTTGCAGAAGACCGAGAAGTTCTCCAGCCCCTCTTCCTCCGCGCGCAGCAGCGTCATCGCCGTGGAGGGCGCGGTGGTCTCGAACCCGATGGCCATGAACACCACGTGCAGATCGGGGTTCTGCCGCGCGAGCTTGAGCGAGTCCAGCGGCGAGTAGACCATCCTGATGTTGGTGCCCTCGGCGTTGGAGTCGAAGAAGGTGCCGTTGCCGCCGGGCACCCGCATCATGTCGCCGAACGAGGTCATCAGCACGCCGGGGCGGCCCGCGATGTGGATCGCGTCGTCGACGCGCCCCATCGGGATCACGCACACCGGGCAGCCGGGCCCGTGCACCAGCGTGATGTTCTCCGGGAGGTAGTCCTCCAGGCCGTGCTTGTAGATCGTGTGGGTGTGCCCGCCGCACACCTCCATGAACTTGTACTGCCTGCCCGGTTCGCACAGCTCCCTGATCCTGGCCGACAGCGCGCGGGCCTTGGCCGCGTCGCGGTACTCGTCGACGAAACGCATGGGGCGGCTCCTAGTCGATGCGCGAGTCGTGCAGGGCTTCGAGCTCGTCGGCGTAGGCCTGGCCGACGCTCTCCAGGAACTCCAGGACCGCCCGAGCCTCGGACTCGTCTATTTTGGACAGAGCGAAGCCGACGTGGATCAGCACCCACTCACCCGGCTCCGGCGGTTCGTCGCCCAGCAGGCCGATGTTGATGTTGCGCCGGACGCCGCTGACGTCCACCTTGGCCAGTTCGGGCCGGTCGGCGAGGACTTCGAGCACCTCACCCGGAATCGCCAGGCACATCTGCTCTCCCCAGGTCGGTCGTTCAGTCAGTCGGCGGGCCCCAGCGCCGCGGCGGTGAGCTCCCACAGCGCGTGGTAGAGCGTCGTCTGCGCCTCCTGGATGCGGTGCACCGAGGCCGACGGCACGACGAACAGGTGGTGGATGCTGCCGGACTCGGCCATCTTCCCGCCCTGGTCGCCCGCGATGCCCACGGTGAGCATCCCGCGGCGCGCGGCCTCGTCGAAGGCGCGCAGGAGGTTGGCCGAGTTGCCGCTGGTGGACAGCCCGACGGCGATGTCCTTGGGCCGCCCGAACGCGCCGATCTGGCGGGCGAAGACCACGTCGAAGCCGACGTCGTTGGACAGCGCCGTGACCACGGCGATGTCGCTGGTGAGGCCGAACGCGGGCAGTGCGCGCCAGCCCGGTCCCGGGTGCAGGAACAGGCTCGCCAGGTCCTGGGCGTCGGTGGAGCTGCCGCCGTTGCCGAAGGCGAACAACCTCGCCCCGGCGCGGAAGCGCTCGGCCATCGCCTCGGCGCACTCGACCAGCTTCCTGCCGTCGCGCAGGCGGACCTGCTCGCGCAGCGCCATGATCTCCCGAACCTTGTCCTGCGTGGACCGGCTGACCTCGCTCAGCACGTCGCCGACGTCGGTGTGGGCGGAGCTGAGGAACGGGTAGAGCGCCTCGGTCCCGGTAACCTCGCCGCGGGTGGAGTCCACGTCGCTCACCCCTTCACGATCGCGATGGCTTCGCGGGCGTGGACCAGCACGGTGTCGCCTGCCCGGGCCGGGACGAGCGCGACGCTCACTTCCTCCTCGCCCGCGTCGGTGGCGACCAGCGCCAGCCCGTCGTCGAGCAGCCGCACGACCTCGACGGCGACCGCCTCGTCCGAACACGTCACGCAGCGATCGCCGGTGCACGCCGGCGCCTGCTCCCGCGACGGCCCGGCGCTCATGCGACCGCCTCCGCCTCGAGCGTGCCCGGGTGGTCGAAGAACACGTGCACCAGCTCCCACAGCACGTGGTACATCGTCACGTGCACCTCCTTGACGACGCGCGGATCGGTGGCCCGGGCGATGAGCACGTGGTCGAACCCGCCAGCCGCGATCGAACCGCCGTCGCCGCCGACCAGCCCGACGGTCAGCAGCCCCCGGGCGCGCGCCGCCTCCAGCCCGCGGCGGACGTTGGCGCACCGCCCGTCGGTGGAGATGCCCAGCGCGATGTCGTCGGGGTCGGCGAGGTGGTGCACCTGGTGGGCGAAGATCTCGTCGAGGCCGCTGCCGCTGGCGACGCCGGTCACGGTGGCCACGTCGGAGGTGAGCGAGACCGCCGGAAGCGCGCGTTTGCCCACGATCACGGGGTGCACGAACTCCACCGCCACGTGCTGGGCGTCGGTGCTGGGACCGCCGTTGCCGAAGACGACGAGCTTGCCGCCCGCGTGGAACCGGCGTGCCATCGCGTGGCAGGTCCGCGCGACCGCCTCCGCGTCGTCCAGCAGTTCGGCCACGGGCTCGGCACGGCGCGCGAAGATCGCGTCCAGCTCGTCGCAGGCGCCGTTGTCGGACGACCGTTGCATGCGGTCACTTCTCCCCATGGGTCCGTGTTCGCGGGCGATCTCAAGCTAAGTCCGGTGCGGCGGGCCCACAAATCGATCAGGCCCGCCTGTGCGTGACGACCGTCGATGGTGGACGGTCGTTCACATCCGCTCGGACTTGAGATAACGCCGGATCTCCGGAAGCTGTTTCAGCACCGCGAACACCGCGGTGGCGGCGAGGAGGGCCGCGGTGATGCGCAGCGCCCGCCGCGAGATGTGGATGTCGTCGCACATGGGGAACTCACCGTCCTGTCGGTGCCTGGCGGGCCGTCGTGATGTCCCCGACCAGGATGTCGAGGACCCGGACCGCTTCGTCGAGCTGTTCGGCCGCGCCGCCGCGCGCTGGTTCACCGGCCAGCACGAGGACCCGGCCGCAGTGCGGCTGGAGCCGTCGCGTGAGGGCGAAGACGAACGCCGCGTCGTCGGACTCCGGAGTGGTCACCGCGGCGGCCTCCCACACCGACACGGCACCGGGCTGCCTGCCCTGCCGCAGCGCGCAGACGAGCAGCACGGCGTGGAAGTCCTCGTCGGCCACCGCGCGCACGAGATCCGAGGTCCGGATACCGAAGTCGTTGAGGCGCACGTCGTGCCGGTGCTCGCGCTCCCGCAGCCGCTCGACCACGGACGCGCCGAATCGGCCACCGGGGACGAACGCGTCACCGACCGCGGCCACCAGCACGGCGCTGCCGTTCCGCTCGTCGTCGATCGGTTCCAGCTCCTCGGGAGCGAAGAAGAACCGGTGTCCGATCTGACTCATCGCGCCGAGGTCGCAGGCGGGGTCACCGTCGAGTGCGACCACGACGTGGATCCGGCCGTCCTCGTACTCCTCCACCCGGTCGACCCGCGCGGTCCGGCCCGACAGCGTCAGATCGACGATGTCGGCGCGTTGCGAGGGCCGCAGCCGGACCCGGCCGCCCCTGCGGAACTCGACGCCCCGGCCCGCGGGCCGCTCCACCGCGCTCATGGCTGCCGTCCCGGTTCCGGCTCGACGTCGTCGAGCAGTGCGTTGACCACCTCGTCCCACCCACCTGCCGCGGAGCGGCTCCTGTGCGCGTACAGCCGCTCGAAGGTGTCCCGGGACAGGCGCAGCCACGCGCTGCCGGGCGATGAGGAGCCGACCACCTCGTGCCACAGCTCGGAGGGCAACACGAACGTCGTGTCGGTCGACCACGAGATCTGCGCGGTGCGCAGCCGCGCGTCCTCGCCTTCGAAGAAGACCGTGCCGTTGAACATGAAGTCGAGCGGGACACCGCCGTCCCGTACCGCGAGGAAGTACTTGGCCACGGCCAGCTCGACGTCCCACGTGCACACCACGGGCACCTCGGTCGCGGTGCTGTCGGTGAACGGCGCGACCACGGTCGTCGCCCGCGCCCACGGCAGCGGACGCATCGTGCGGGCCCACTGGTCGGGAGTGCCGAACAGCTCGGTGAGCATCGCCTGCTCCGCCGGCCGGTAGCGGCGTCTGGGCGCCGCGATCCGGACGGTCGTGGTGAGCGTGATGGAGCGGACCGGCCCGCCGCCGGTCCTGCTCACCCCGATCCGGAACGACAGCGTCGGCACCGCCGCGAAGCGCACCGGTGCCGCGCCGGTCACCTGGAAGGCCAGCTCCGGCGCAGCCTGGCGCCCGTCCGGCACACCGGCTCCGGTCGGGATCTCCCGCTCGCCGGTGGTCACGACGGCGACAGGTTCGGCATGCCCGGCAGGATCGGCCCCTTGCCCCTCGGCCGGATCCCCGTGGAGCGCGCGGCGGTCGAGGTGCCGTCGGGCAGGTGACCGCGCTGCCGCTCGTAGTTGCCCTCGGTGTTGCCCTCCGGCACACCCCGGGTGTGGGAGGGCCCGTCGACCTTCACGTCCGGTCTGCCCACTCTGATCCTGGCCATGTCATTCCTCCCCACCTGCGGGCCCGGCCCGTCTGCCGGCGTCCGGGGACAGCTCGGCGAAGAACCGCCGCACGTGCTCCCAGACCTCGTCGCCGCCGTTGAAGCCCTGCCACCGGGTGCGCAGCACCGCCACCAGCCGGTAGCACTCGTCGAGCGGCAGCAGCCAGTACTCGCGCGCACCGCGGACGCGGTTGGCCAGCAGCGCCTCAACGTCCGGTTCCAGGCCGCCCAGCACCGGGTTGTCCTCGACGACCTCCTGCCACGTGCCGAGCTCCAGCTCGGAGCGCATCGTCCCCATCGGACTCGGGTAGTAGCCGGTGACGCGGTCCGATTCGCCGCTGCGCACGAAGAAGGCCAGGTCCACCGGGATTCCCAGGGCGGCCCAGCCGAGGTCGTCGAGCCGGAAGTCCTCCAGCAGGCGCGGGCGGGTGCGGATCAGCCGGTAGTGGCCGCCGCCCGCGGCGCGTTGGTCGAACAGGACACCGCAGGGCTGGCACGCGCAGGAGATCTCGCCGGTTCCGAGGTCGACGAGGTGGCGGTGGCCTCCGGGCAGCGGTTCGGAGCACAGGTCGCAGCGTTCCTCGGGTGCGGCCTCCGCCGCGGCCGGCTGCCCCCGCGCCATCCGGCGCAGCGGTGAACCTGCGAACGCACGCGTCATCGCTCACGCACCACCCGGAACGCTTCCACCGGCGAACAGCGCCTCCACCGGGATCACCGCCGCCGCCTTCGGCGCCTGCTCCTCCACCACCTCGACGCGGCCGACCTCAGGGGCGGCCTGCGCGACGGCGTCCTCCACGGCCGCGCGCAGACGAGCGGACGTCGAACCGCAGCCGCCCGGTCCGATCCGCACGCGCACCGCCCCGTCGGTGAAGGACAGCAGCTCCACGCCGCCGCCCGCGAAACGCGCCACCTCGGCCAGCACCCGCCGCACCCTGGTCTCGGTGTCCACCGGGTGCAGGTCGTGCACCAGCAGCAGGTGCGAGACCAGCTCGTCTTCGCCCAGCTCGGTGAGCAGCGCGCGGTCGCCGGAGCGCTCGACGCGCTCCACCACCCGCGCGAGGCAGTCGCCGTAGAGGGCGACCAGCGCCCGCACCGCCTCCAGCGCCTGCGCGCCTGCGGCGTCCTGGCGCGCCTCCAGCGCCGACAGCAGCGACTCGACCCGGCCGACGTGCTCCCTGGTCTGCTCATCGTCCCAAGACATGGCGTCCCCGTCCCGTCACGCCGAGCCGCCGAACATCGGCGAATGCGACTTCTGCAGCACCCGGCCACCGCCGAGGTACATGTGGACCCCGCACGGCAGGCACGGGTCGAAGCTGCGCACGGTGCGCATGATGTCGATGCCCTTGAAGTCGTCGGGCCCGTTCTCCTCGAAGATCGGCTGGCCCTGCACCGCGTCCTCGTAGGGCCCTGGCGTGCCGTAGAAGTCGCGCGGGCTGGCGTTCCACGGCGTCGGCGGGTACGGGTGGTAGTTGGCGATCTTGCCGTCGCGGATGACCAGGTGATGCGACAGCACACCGCGCACGGCCTCGTGGAATCCGACGCCGATCGCCTCGTCCGGGACGTCGAAGTCGGCGAACACCCTGGTGTTTCCCGAGCGGACCTCGGCCAGCGCGCGGTCCAGGAAGTACTGCGCCATCCCCGCGGCGTAGGCGACGAAGTACATCCGCGCGCGGTTGCGCTCGATGGTGTTGGGGAACGCCGGCGGCGTCCACTCCAGCTGCATGTCGGGCAGCGACTGGCCGCGCGGCAGGTCGATCTGCACGCTACGTCCGGTGGAACGCACGTAGGGGGTGTTGACCAGCCCGGCCAGCGCCGTGGCCCACAACCGCGCGATCGGCCCGCCGCCGGTGTCCAGCGCGAGGTGGTCGCCGGTGCGCTTGTCGAACCAGCGCGGGCTCATCACCCAGCTGTAGTTGCCGCCGTCGAGGTCGCGCTTCTGCGGCGCGGGCAGCGTGGTCTGGTTCCACGGGTGGCGCTGGTCGACCGGGTTGCCCAGCGGGTCGCGGTCGACGAACGTGTGCTCGCCTGCCCAGTCCTCGTAGTAGGAGCTGCCGAGCAGGATGCGCATCCCGAGGTTGATGTCGACCAGGCTGGTGGTGACCAGCTCGTTGTCCACCACGATGCCGGGCGTGACGAACATCGACCGGCCCCACTCGGTCATGTTGCGGTAGTCGTAGTCGACGACCTCCGGGTCCTGGAAGCAGCCCCAGCAGCCCAGCAGCGTGCGCCGCCTGCCGACCTCCTCGTAGCCGGGCAGCGCCTCGTAGAAGAAGTCGAAGACGTCGTCGTTCATCGCCACGGCGCGCTTGACGAAGTCCAGCACCCGCACCAGCCGGACCTGGTAGTCGGTGAAGACCTGCGGCGTGGCCACCGTGCCCACCCCGCCCGGGTACAGCGTCGACGGGTGTACGTGCCTGCCCTCCATCAGGCAGCACATCTCCCGGGTCACCCGGCTCATCTCCAGCGCCGCCTTGTACATCTCGCCCTCGAAGGGGTTGAACGAGCGCATGATGTCGGCGATGGTGCGGTAGCCGTGGATGTCGCCGCGCGGCGCGGACTTCTGCTCGGCCTGCCGGACGACGCCGGGGTTGGTCTCCGAGACCATCTTCTCGCAGAAGTCGATGAAGACCATGTTGTCCTGGAAGATGGTGTGGTCGAACATGAACTCGGCCGCCTCGCCGAGGTTGATGATCCACTCGCCCAGCGGCGGGGTCTTGACCCCGTAGGCCATGTTCTGCGCGTAGATCGAGCAGACCGCGTGGTTGTCACCGCAGATGCCGCAGATCCGGCTGGTGATGAAGTGCGCGTCGCGCGGGTCCTTGCCCTTCATGAAGACGCTGTAGCCGCGGAAGATCGAGGACGTGCTCTTGCACTCCACGACCTCGTTGTTGGTGAAGTCGACCTTGGTGTAGATGCCCAGGTTCCCGATGATCCGGGTGATCGGGTCGAACTCGACGTCGACGATGTTGCGCTGCTGCGCACCGGCTTTGGTCCGCTGAGTGGCCATGTGTGCGTTCTCCCTCGGGGGCTATCGGTTCGGCCACCGCGGCTGGTAGCCGGTGGTGAGCTCGTGGCCGTTGTGGCGCCACTTCGGTTCCCGGTCGGCGTTGCGGTTGGTGAAGCCGCGCATCATCCGGATGAACGGGCCGTAGGCCCGCAGCAGTCCGGCCGACAGGGTGCCGCCCGGCGGTTCGTCCATGAACGGCATGAACTTGTCCGGGAAGCCCGGCATGGTGCAGGCGATGCAGATGCCGCCGACGTTGGGGCAGCCGCCGATGCCGTCCATCCAGCCGCGCTTGGTGACGTTGCAGTTGACCACCGGGCCCCAGCACCCGACCTTCACCAGGCACTTCGGCGAGTTGTAGTCCCTGGCGAAGTCGGCCTGCTCGTAGTAGGCGGCGCGGTCGCAGCCCTCGTGCACCGTCTTGCCGAACAGCCACGTCGGCCGCAGCTGCTCGTCGAGCGGGATGGTCGGCGCCAGCCCCGCGGCCTGGTGCAGCACCCACAGCAGGGTTTCCATGAAGTTGTCCGGCTGCACGGGGCATCCCGGGACGTTGACGATCGGCAGCCCGCCCGCGGTGCGGAAGTCCGGGCCGAGATAGTCGGCCAGCCCCATGCAGCCGGTCGGGTTGCCCGCCATCGCGTGGATGCCGCCGAAGGTGGCGCAGGTGCCGATGGCCACGACCGCCCACGCCTTCGGCGCCAGGCGGTCGATCCACTGGTTGAGGGTGATCGGCTCGCCGGTGTCCGGGTCGTTGCCCATCGAGGTCCAGTAGCCCCCGGGGTTGATGTTCTCGTTGGGGATGGAACCCTCGACGACGAGGATGAACGGCTCCAGCTCGCCGCGGGCGGCCTGGTGGAAGGCCGCCATGAAGTCCGAGCCGGTCTCGTAGGCCAGCACCTTGTTGTGCAGGTGCACCTTCGGCAGCCCCGGCACCGTGCCGAGCACAACGTCCTCGATGCTGGGCAGCGTCGCGTTGGTCACCGACACCGTGTCGCCGTCACAGCTCATCCCCTCGGAGGTCCACAGGATGTGGACCTCGTCGAAGGCCGTGGGCGTCGAGCTCATCGGCCACCTCCCCCTGGTCGCCTGGCCCCGCCTCCCGTGCGGTGCGGGGACCGCCGAGCTGCGGCGGGTCCGGATTCCCAAGGTAGAGGCGGCGGCTGGGTCCCGCAGCGGGATCTTCCGTCCGTTGTGGACGGCGTGATCGTCCCCTTGCGACAGTCCCGCGGCTCAGCGGCCCGGTTCGAAACCGGGTTCGGTCCGCGGCGCGGCGATCAGCTCGCCGACCAGTTCGCGCACGAGGCCGGCCGCCCGGTCGACGGCTGCTGCGACCGGCGCGGACAGGCCCATCCGCTCCGCGCAGTCCAGTGGCCGGCACCCCACCACCAGTGCTCTGCCGACGCTGCCGCCGAGAGCCCTGAACAGGCCGAACACCGCGTCGGGCGTCATGCCGTGGGCGTCCATCACCGGGGCGGCCGCGCCGGGGGCCGCCGGCTCGACCGCGTCCAGGTCGGCCTCGATGACCTGGACGGTTCCCGGCTCCTCCGGCAGGGGCACCGCGTCGACGAGCACCACGGCGTCGTATCCGTTCATCAGCTCGTACGCGAGGTGGACGCCCCGGACGCCGAAGTCGGCGACCCGCACGCCTTCGGGGTGCTCCTCATCCAGCAGGCGGCCCACGACCTCCACCCCGAAGCCGTCGTCTCCCAGGAACACGTTTCCGATCCCCGCGACGAGGACCCTGCCGCTCATCGCCCCTCCCGCTGCGGGAAGCGCACCGTGCCGTGCAGGCGTTCGAGCACCTCGGGCGGCAGGCCATCGGTGCGTTCGATGAGCTCGGCCGCGCGCGGGTCGGTCTCCCTGACCTCCTGCTTCTCGGCGTCGGTCAGGGTCATGGTGCGCAGCGTGAGGATCTCGTCGATCTCGGTGGCGTCGAACAGGTCCCCGGGGCTCTGCGCCGACACCGCCGGGTGGTCGTAGAGGATGATCGGCGCCGACAGCACGACGTCGTTCGAGCCCGGCTCGCCCACCAGCACCGGCCAGGTGTGCTCGTTGCGGCAGGACTTCGCCGCCGCGCGGGCGCGTTGCGGCGGGTCGAGCAGCGAGAGGAAGCCGCCGTCCTGAATGGCCAGCATGGTGTGGGCCGACACCATGGCGCGGCGGAGCATCTCGTCGCGGCCGTCGCCCGGTCGCGGTGTCCACGGCGTGCGGTTCTCCACTGTGACGGCGACCTTGCGAAGCTCGGGGACGTCCTCGACGCCGCGTACCTCGAGGCGGACGACTCCGGCGAGCGGGCACGTGCGCTCGTCCTCGCCGGTTTCACCGCTTTCGCCGATCTCCCAGGGGAACTCGTGGGTACCGTCGTCGCGGATGCTGGCCGCCACGGGGATCTCACGCACCACGCCCTCGTCCCACGAAGGTGTGGTCGCGTGCCTGCGCAGGTGCAGGAAGCGCACCCGGATGTCGAGCACCGGCTCCGCCGCCGGCTCGACCAGGCATTCGGTCCGCGCGTGGGAGGGCTCGCCCACGCCTGCCGGGTTCGGCGCCAGCACCCCGAACTGCCAGCGCATGCGGTTCTTCAACGCCGAGGCGCGGTACGGGTAGAGCAGGTAGCCCTCGAGCAGGACGGCATCGGCAACGGCACGAGCGTTGTCCAGACCCATGCGTTTCCCCCGGTCGTCGGCCGCAACGGCTTCCGCAGTGTCCGTCCCGCCTCCTGCACCCGCAACCAGGGTGTCGACTGCGCTCGGCCCGGTCTCGCCTACGGGTGACGGAGACGAGACCGGGCCGGAGCCTCACCTCGGTGCGGACAGCGACACTCCCTCCGCGCTCGGGCCAGGCGGAGTCGGCTGCTCGGCCAGAAGCCTGCGCAGGGCGGAAAGCACGTCGGTGCGGTCCGGGTGCGTCAGCACGGCCGCGACATGGGCGTCCGGCCTGATCACCCACACCTCGCTGGTCCCGGCCGACAGTGCCTCCGCGAGCGCGCCGGCGCGGTCGATCGCCGCGAGGTCGAGACAGCGCACCGGGACCTCGATCGCGGTGGCCGCGGCACGCACCTCGGCCTGGTCGACCCCACTGCCCGCCAGGAGCAGCACACCGTCCCGCGCGAGTTCCCGGAACCGGGTCGTGCCCCGGCCCGGGACCGACACCGGCGCGTCCGGCACCAGCACGCCGGGTCCGGGCGGCGGTGTCGTCCCACGTTCCGGGCGGCACGCGGGCAGGCGGTGGGCGCTCGGGGTCGTCAGCGGCGAGCGGGCGTACCAGAACGGCTCGGACAGCCGCCCGGAGTCGACCTCGGCCCACGCCGTGCGGTCGTGCACGGCGCGCTCCAGGATCGCGGTGCGCCGCTGCCGCTCCTGCTCGTCGGCGGGCACCAGGAAACGCATCGTCGTGCCGGTGACCTCCAGGTTCTCCACCGCCGCGGCGTGGCGTTCGTCGTGGTAGCTGTCGAGCAGCCGTTCGCCCGCCCAGCCGTGCACGACGAAGGCGATCTTCCACGCCGCGTTCTCGGCGTCCTGCACCCCGGAGTTGAGGCCCCGCGCGCCGAACGGGGACACCAGGTGCGCGCAGTCGCCGGCCAGCAGGACCCGGCCGACCCGCATGCGGTCCACCAGCCGCGAGTGGAACCGGTACACCGACTTCCACACGATCTCGTACGGGCGGTCGCCGATGATCGCGCGGATCCGCTCGTCCAGCGCCCCGCCCGCCTCTTCCGCGTCGAGGTCGTAGCCTGCCGGGACCTGCCAGTCGATGCGGAAGGTGGAGTCCGGGCAGGGGTGGATCAGCACCTGCCTGCCGGGGTTCCAGGCAGGGTCGAAGTAGAAGCGCCGCTCCCCCGCCCAGTCCGGCAGGCCGGTGCGGATGTCGCAGATCAGGAACCGGTCGTCGAACGACCGCCCGGTCAGTTCGACGCCCAGCATCCGCCGCACGGCATCACCGCGCGCCCCGGCACAGGCCACCGCCCAGCAGCCCTCGACGGTGGCCGTTCCCTCCGGTGTGGCGCAACGAAGGCGGACCCCGGCGCCGTCCTGCTCGATCCCGGTGACCCGGTGGCCCCACCGGACGTCGATGAGCGGTTCGGCCGCGATGCGCTCGTCCAGGATCTCCTCGGTGCGGGCCTGGGAGATGTTGACGAACGGCGGGAAAGCCGGACTGCCCCGTTCCTGGAAGGAGTACCCGAACAGCTCGCGGTCGCGGTAGAAGGTGCGCGCGGTGGTCCAGGTGACACCCTCGTCCGCGATCCGGCGCCCAGCGCCCACCGCGTCCCACACGTCGAGGACGTCGCGCTGCTGGCAGATCGCCTTCGAGCCGACCGGATCGCGCCGCGGGCGCTGGTCCAGCAGCACCACCGGCACCGCCCACCGGGCCAGCAGGAGCGCGGTGGTCTGCCCGACGGGACCGCCGCCCAGCACCAGCACCGGTCGGGACTGACTTGCGTTCATCGAACTCCAATCGGCGGCGGCTCAGCCCTGCAACCGGTCCCAGACCTCGCGGTCGCGCTCGGCGGTCCAGATCACCGGACGCTCCACACCGGACAGTTCGTCCCACAGGCGCGCCACGTCGAAGGGCAGGCAGTGCTCGAAGATCGGCCACCGCCCGTAGGTGCCGGCCAGCGCGGCGTGGCAGGCGTCGAAGGCGCCCTTGAGCGTGCCGCCGCGCTCCCGCTCCGCGCGGACCTCGCGGATCATGACCCGCAGGAAGTGCCTGGTCTGCTCGATCGCGGCACGCACCTGGTCCCGGCCGCGGGCGACCGCGCCCCGCCCGCCGACCAGGGCCTCGGCCTCCAGCGAAGCCACTGCGTCCAATGTGGACGTCGACCAGTCGAGGTGGAAGGCGTCGCCGGTGTAGAGCGCGGCCTCGGCCTCGACCAGGTCACCGGCGAACAGGATGCGCTGCTGCGGCAGCCAGGCGACGAGGTCGCCCTCGGTGTGCCCGCGGCCGCAGTAGCGCAGCTCCAGCTCGCCCCGGTCGCCGCCCAGCGGGATCGTCAGCCGCTCGCTGAACGTCAGACTCGGCCAGGTGAGCCCGGGAATGGACTCCGGTTCCTTGAACAGCCGGGGCATCCGCCCGAACTCCGATTCCCAGTCCTGTTTGCCGCGTTCGGCGATCAGGGCGCGGGTGTTGTCGTGGGCGATGACGACCTCGGCGTCGAAGGCGCTTGCGCCGAGCACCCGCACCGCGTGGTAGTGCGACAGGACCAGGTACTTGACCGGCTTGTCGGTGTGCTCGCGCAGCCTGGCCAGCCACTCCCGGGCCGCGGTGGGCGTGGCCAGGGCCTCGAAGCAGACCAGGAAGTCCTCGCCCTCGACGGCGCCGACGTTCGGATCGCCCTCGGCGGTCAGCGCGTACACGCCGTCGGCCAGCACCTCCAGCGTCTGCTCCTTGTCGGCCAGGTCCCCCGACGACGCGAACGGCTTCGCAGCCATTAAGTCCTCCGCCAGTATCGATCAAAACTTTTACTAGTTTGTTGTGGTGCCGCACACTAGGCCAAGCAAAGCGACAACGGAAGGGCTCCGGCGGGAATTCGCCCAGACCGAGCCGACGGCCCCCGCAGCAATCGACCGCACCACCGCGATACGTGAGCATCCAGCCCGCCCTCGACTCGCCAAGTCCCCAAGATTCCCTCCGAAAAGGTGCATCGAACCGATCGCAGGCCCCGGATCGCCCGACTCGCGGAGTCCGAGTCAGCGCGATCCAGCGCCTTGACCGAGCAAGTGGTCGATCCTCCTTGCGTGCTGTGCGGTGCATCACTATTGTCGCGCATCAATCCAAGGTTTGACTATCTCAGGCGGTTCTCGGGCCTCCTCACCAACTGCGAGGGCTCATGGTTGCTCCATCGCCGGACCGTCCCGCCGGAAAGGACGAGGACGCGGTGCTCGTCATGGCCAAGCGCCGCCGGTCGCTCGCACTCGGCAGCGCGGGCGTGCTGCTCGCCGGGTTCCTCGGCTACGTCGCGCTCACCACGTCCACGACGGTGCTCTCCGGCCGGATCGCCGGCCTCGGCACCGCGTACTGGGCGGGCTTCGCGATCTTCGGCGTCATCCTGGCGGTCGCGCACGGCTACGCGCGGTGGGCGCGGCGGATGGACGCGCTGGTGCGAGCCGGGAAGCAGCGGGGTGAGCGGGAGTGATCCTCAGCGTCTCGATCGTCGCGGGCATCCTCGCGCTCACACTGGCCATCACCTGGGTCGCGGCCAGGCGCAACACCTCGGCCTCGTCGCACTACGTCGCGGAGGGGCAGGTAGGGCCCGTCGGCAACGGGCTGGCCATCGCGGGCGACTACGTCTCGGCGGCCTCGTTCCTCGGCATCAGCGGCGCCATCGCGCTCACCGGGTTCAACGGCTTCTACCTGGCCTCGGCGGTGCCGCTGGCCTACCTGCTGGTGCTGCTGGTCATCGCCGAGCCGTTGCGCAACCTCGGCCGCTTCACCCTCGCCGACGCCGTCGCGGCGCGCTTCCGCGGACGCGGCCTGCGCGGCTGGCTGGCGGTCACCACGATCGTCATCTCCGCGATGTACATGGTGATCCAGTTCGTCGGCGCGGGGCTGCTGGTGCAGGCGCTGCTGGGGGTGGAGTTCAGCGCGGCGGTGCTCGTCCTCGGCGTGCTCATGGTCGTCTACACCACGTTCGGCGGCATGCTGGCCACCACGTGGGTGCAGGTGCTCAAGACCGGTCTGCTGCTCGGCGGCACGGCGACGGTCCTGCTGCTGGTGCTGGCCGAGTACGGGCCGGACCCGCTCGGCGTCGTGCGCGGGCTGCCCGCGTCGGCCGTGGTCGCCGAGCCGCTCGGTCTCATCGGCACCGCCGACACCATCTCGCAGCAGCTCGCACTCGCCCTCGGGGTCATGGGCCTGCCGCACGTGATGGTCCGGTTCCTCACCGTCCGCGACGCCCCTGCCGCGCGGCGCTCCGGTCTGGTCGCGCTGTGGGTGTTCAGCGCGTTCTACCTCGTCCTGCCGTTCCTCGGCTACGGCGCGCTGCGCGCGGTCGGCGCACCCGGCATCGAGGCGGCGCACGAGAAGGGCAACCTCGCGGCCGTGCAGCTCGCCGAGGCGCTCGGAGGCGAAGTCCTGCGCGCGGCCGTCGTCGGCGTCGCGCTCGCCACCATCCTCGCCGTGCTGGCCGGTGTCGCCATCGCCACCTCCGGTGCGTTCGCCCACGACCTCTACACCCACGTCGTCAAGCGCGGTGCCGTGTCTTCGCGCGGTCAGCTGCGGGCGGCGCGGCTTTCGCTGGTCGGCATCGCGCTGGTGGCGATGCTGCTCGCGCTGGCGGCGAAGCACTTCAACCTGGCGTTCCTGGCCAACGTGGCGTTCGCGGTCGCGGCCAGCACGAACATGCCCGTGCTGGTGCTGTCGATCTACTGGCGCGGGTTCAACCGGACCGGGGCGAGCTGGGCGCTGGCCGGCGGCCTGGTGGTCAGCCTCGGCCTGGTCGCGCTGAGCCCGAACGTCCTCGGCCCGACCGGCCTGGTCACCGGCGTGGCACCGCTGTTCCCGCTGACCATCCCCGCGCTGGTGTCGGTGCCCGCGGCGTTCCTGCTCGCCGTCGCGGGTTCGTGGTGGGGACGCGACCGCGGCGACGAGCACGCCACCGCCTTCGACGAGATCGAACGTGCCGCTCTCGTCGGGAGCGAGCGATGACCCCCGAGCCGAGGAGCGCGATGACCGATCCCGTGCAGCTCAACCGCCGGAGCCTGCTCGCCGCGACGGCGGCGCTGGGCGCCTGCTGGTCCACGGCGGCCGCCACGCCGCGCGAGGTCGGCGGCGCGACCGTAGTCCGCGACCTCTGGGGGACGCCGCACGTCTACGCCGATACGCGGAGAAGCCTGTTCCACGGCTACGGCCACAGCGTCGCCGAGGACCGGCTGTTCCAGCTCGACATGGCGCGGCGCTCGTTCACCGGCCGGGTGGCCGAGGTGCTCGGTGCCGCCTACCTCGACCACGACCGAGCGGTGCGCACCGACACCGACGCCGTTTCCGTTCGCGCGCAGTACGACCGGCTGCCGCGGCACGACCGCGACGTGGTCGACGGCTACGCCGAGGGCGTCAACGCGCGCATCCGGGAAGTCCTCGCCGACCGGGAGCGGCTGCTACCGCGGCAGTACTCGGAACTCGGGTTCGAACCGGCCGAGTGGACCGGGCTCGACGTGGTGATGATCTTCGTGGGCACCATGGCGGTGCGGTTCTCGGCCACCACCAACCAGGTCGAGAACCTGGCGACGCTGCGCGAGCTCGTCGAGCACTTCGGCCCGGAGCGCGGGCGCCGGCTGTTCGACCAGCTCGTGTGGCGCGACGACCCCACCGCGCCGACGACGGTGCCCGCCGGTCCCGCACCGGGCGGGGTCCCACGCGTGTTGCCGAAGTTCTGGTCGCGGCAGTCGGCGATACCCGTGCTAGACGGTTGATTCCGTGAAGATCATGTGAAGTGCGGCCGGTTCGCAGACATGGGAGGAGGGTGTTCAAGATCAATGTGTGAGCAAAGAACTGAACACCCTCCTGACCGCACTCTACGTGCTGATCGACGATCACGTGGTCCCGCGCCGCACCGGCCGTGGCCGAGAGCCCTTGCTGTCCGACAGCGAGCTACTCACCCTGGCGGTGGCCCAAATCTTGCAGGGATACCACTGCGAGCGCCGGTGGATCCGCCACGTCCACAGCAGCCCGGCGTGGCGGGCACTGTTTCCGTACCTGCCGAAGCAGCCGGGCTACCACAAGCGACTCAAAGCCGCGGAATCGTTGCTGTACAGCTGGCCGAATGCTGCCCGTCCTGGTTCGACGACATGTGGATCGCCGACGCCACCCCGGTGCCCTGCGGTATGTCGCGAGAAACGGTCAAGCGATCGGAGTTGGCCGGACACGCCGGCTACGGCTACTGCGCCGCCCATTCCCGGTTCTACTGGGGTCTCAAGCTCTACCTGGTCTGTTCCGGCGACGGTATGCCGATCATGTGGTGTCTGGCCCACCCCAAGCTCGGCGAACGCGAGGTGCTGGCCGCGCTGCTGGACCACAACCACCACCTGATCCACCAAGGTCAGATCCTGCTCGCCGACAAGGGCTTATCCGGCCGGACGTTCAAACAACTCACCGACGCGATGGGGCTACGGCTGCTGCGCCCCGACCGCAAGGACGAGACCTACCGCAACGGCAACCTCGGCGGAGTACGCCAGTGGATCGAGTCGGTCAACCAGACCCTCAAAGGCCAGCTCGACCTCGAACAGCACGGTGCCCGCACCCCGGCTGGGGTCTTCACCCGAGTCGCACAGCGCTTGCTGGCCCTGGCCACAAGCATCTGGCACAACTGGACCACCGGCGCCACCAGCAAGCGATCACTGATCGCCTACGACCACTAACACCAACTTCACGGAATCAATCATCTAGCGGCCCCCGTACGCCCGGCTCCGCCGCCGGGTGTCCCTACGTCCGGCCCGGATGCCGCTCCCCGGTTCAGCAACGCCTGGCTCATCGGTGGCGGCCGGAGCAGCACAGGAGGGGCGATCCTGGTCAACGGCCCGCAGTTCGGGTTCTTCCAGCCCGCCTACACCTACTCCGTCGGCCTGCACGGCGCGGGGTTCGACGTCGTGGGCAACACGCCGTTCGGCTATCCGGTGGTCCTCTTCGGACACAACGGGCACATCGCGTGGGGGTCGACCGCCGGCATGGGGGCGAGCGTCGACGTCTACGCCGAGCGACTCGACCCGCACGACGCGCACGAGTACCTCTTCGACGGCGCCTACCGGCCGATGCGCCGGCGCACCGAGACGATCCACGTGCGCGACTCGAACCCGGTCGAGGTGACCGTGTTCTCCACCGTGCACGGGCCTGTCACGGCGAGCGATCCGGAACAAGGGGTGGCCTACACCGCCAAACGGGCGTGGGCGGGACGAGAGCTGGAGTCGCTGTTCGGCTGGCTGGACTCCACGCGGGCCCGCTCGTGGCCGCAATGGCTGGAACAGGCGCAGCGCAACGCCACGACGATCAACTGGTACTACGCCGACCGCGAAGGCAACATCGGCTACGCCCACACCGGCCGGTACCCGAGGCGCAGGCCCGGCGTCGACCCCCGGCTGCCGATGCCGGGGACCGGTGAGACGGAGTGGCTCGGCCTCCAGCCCTTCTCCTGGAACCCCAAGGTGTTCAACCCGGAACAGGGCTACCTTGCCAACTGGAACAACAAGCCCGCGCCGGGCTATGAGGGGCACTCGCCGTGGTCCGGTGCCGACCGCGTCGACGAGATCCACGACCTCCTGCGCGACCGGGACGGGATCACTCCGCAGCAGGCGTGGGATGTCGTCCGCGGCACCTCGTTCGTCGACGTCAACGCCCGCTACTTCCTCGACGACCTGCGCGCCGCGGTGACCGGGCTGCCCGGGGACTCCGACGAGGTGCGAGCCGTCCGGTTGCTCGACGACTGGGACCGCACGAACACCGACGAGGACGGCGACGGCCGCTACGACCACCCGGGCGGCACCATCATGCGCGCGTGGCTGGAGCGGATGGTGCGGCGCACGCTGGCCGGGCTGCCGCCCGGAGTGCGCGAACGGTACGCCACCACCGGCTACCGGGACTCCAGCGAGGGAGTGGGCTCGCTCAACATCTCCGCGGGAACCCGGATCGTCCACAACGCCCTGCTCGGTGCGTCATCGGGTGTGCCGCAGACGCACGACTTCTTCGACGGCCGGGGCGGGGCCGCGGTGGTGCGGGAGGCGCTCGCCGCGGCCGTCGCCGACCTGCGCGAGCGCTTCGGACCGAACATGCGGGCATGGCTGGCTCCCGTCGTGGCGGCGGCCTTCGACGACGAGAACTTCGCGGGCATCCCGCAGGCGAGCCCGCGGGAGGCGATCAGCCGTGGCGCGTTCATGAACCGTGGCAGCGAGAACAACATCATCTCGCTGGCACCCGGCGGAGTCACCGCGGCCGAAGTGCTCGCACCGGGGCAGAGCGGGTTCGTCGCCTCGGACGGGTCGACCGGTGCGCATTACCGGGACCAGCTCGACCTCTTCCTGTCCTTCCGGAACAAGCCGGTGCTGTTCACCCCGGACGAGGTGCGCGCCCACCAGGAGTCCGTCCGCCACCTTCCCTAGCCGGTCGCGGGGCGTGCTCGCCGGGTGTGAGGCGCTCGGCGTGCCGCTGAAGTAGTGTGCTCCGCAACACAAGGCAGCTAGCCGGGACCGGCAAGCTCTCCGCCGGTGTCGGCACTGCAGTGACCTGCGAGGACGATCATGACAACGCCGTCGGACCAGTCTTCACCGGACCTGGGCGTGTTGCTCGCGCGAGGTGTGCGGGCGCTGCGGGAGGCGACCGAGCTGCCGGTCGCCTTCGGCGGCGCGGTCTCGGCGGACCGGCGCCGCCTCGTCATCGACCAGCTGAGCGGCACCGCCACCCGGTCGCTGCTGAACCTCACCGTCAGCTCCGGCGCCGGGCTCGGCGGCAAGGCGCTCGCGCTGGCCCGCCCCTCCGCGGTCGCCGACTACCTCAACGCCGAGGAGATCACCCACCGCTACGACGCCGCCGTGGCACCCGAGGGACTGCGCGCGATGCTCGCCCTGCCGATCCGGGTCGGCGAGGGCACGCACGCCATCCTCTACGCGGCCGGGCGGCAGCGGACGCACCTCGGCGACGACGTGCTGCGCGCGGCGGAGCGGGTCGTGCGGCGGGTCGAGCGCGACATCGCGGTGGAGCAGGAAGTGCTGCGGCGCCTCGCGTGCACGGCCGCCCCCGCGACAGGACCGCGCACCGCGCTGTCCGCCGGCGAGGCCGACGAGCTCTGCACCGAGATCATGGCCATCGCCACGACCATCGAGGACGAGGGCACCCGCGGCCGGCTCCTCGAGGTGTGCCGCCGCGTGAGGGCGCGCAGCGGGAGGCGCCTGGACGGTGCCCGGCCCGCGCTGTCGCCGCGGGAGACCGACGTGCTCGCGCTGGTCGCGACGGGCTGCACCAACGACGCGGTGGCGCGGCGCCTCGGCCTGCTGCCCAACACCGTGAAGTCCTATCTGAAGAGCGCCATGAAGAAGCTGGACGCGACCAACCGCGTCCAGGCCGTCAACCGGGCCCGCCAGGCCGGGCTGATCGGCTGAGCCCGCGCTTCCCCGCGGCGCTACCCCCTTTGTGGGGTAGCGGGGCAGGTGCCCCGAAGCCATGATCAGGCCTCCGGTGGCGGTACCCGACCGGGGCAGAAAGGGGCTGGACATGTTCTTCGACCTGACGATCCGCGACTTCCTCGACCGGGCCGAGCTGGTCTACCCCGACCGGGTGGCGGTGGTCGACGAGCCCGACCAGCCCGCCCAGTCGTGGGGGTCGCTCACCTACCGGGACATGGCCCGGCTGGCCCGCGCGCAGGCGGCGGGTCTGGACGCGCTGGGCGTGCCGGCCGGCGGCCGAGTGGCGATCGTGTCCCACAACGCGGCCCGGCTGCTGGTGTCGTTCTTCGGCGTGTCCGGGTGGGGGCGCATCCTGGTGCCGGTCAACTTCCGGCTGGCCCCGGCCGAGGTGCGCTACATCGTCGAGCACTCCGGTGCCGACGTCCTGCTCGTCGACCCCGACCTGCGGCACCTGCTCGACACCGCGACCGCCAAGCACACCTTCGTGCTCGGCGAGGACGACGACACCGTCTTCGGCAGCACCGCCGAACCGGCCCACTGGGACGGCGACGAGGCGGCCACCGCGACGCTCAACTACACCTCCGGCACCACCGCCCGCCCCAAGGGCGTGCAGCTGACGCACCGCAACCTGTGGATCAACGCCACGGTCTTCGGCCTGCACACCACGCTGAACGACAATGACGTACTGCTGCACACGCTCCCGATGTTCCACTGCAACGGCTGGGGAATGCCCTACGCGCTCACCGGGCTCGGCGGCAGGCACGTCGTGCTGCGCAAGGTCGACGGCGCGGAGATCCTGCGCCGCGTCCGCGACCACGGCGTGACCATCCTGTGCGCCGCGCCCGCCGTGGTCACCGCCGCGCTCGACGCAGCCAAGGACTGGGAGGGCGAGATCCCCGGCCGCGACCGGGTGCGCATCGTCGTGGCCGGTGCCCCGCCGCCCACCAGGACCATCCAGCGCGTGCGCGAGGAGCTGGGGTGGGAGTTCATCCAGATCTACGGGCTCACCGAGACCGCTCCGCTGCTGACGGTCAACCGGATGCGCTCGGAGTGGGCGGAACTGGACGGCACCGAGCAGGCGCGCCTGCTCGGCCGTGCCGGGGCCCCGGCGATCGGGGTGCGCCTCGCCGTCGACGAAAGCGGCGAGGTGCTGGCGCGGTCCAACACCAACCTCGACGGGTACTGGGAGAACCCGGAGGAGACCGCGCGCGTCCAGGAGGGCGGCTGGTTCCACACCGGCGACGGCGGGACGGTGCGCGACGGCTATCTCACCATCGCCGACCGCAAGAAGGACGTCATCATCACCGGCGGCGAGAACGTGTCGTCCATCGAGGTCGAGGACGCGCTCACCTCCCACCCCGCCGTGCACGAGGTCGCGGTCATCGGCATCCCCGACGAGAAGTGGGGCGAGCTCGTCACGGCGCTCGTCGTCACCGACGACGACACCACCACGGCCGAGGACCTCATCGGCCACTGCCGCGAGCACCTCGCGGGGTACAAGTGCCCCAAGCGCGTCGACTTCATCGACGAGCTGCCCCGCACCGCGACCGGCAAGATCCAGAAGTTCAAGCTCCGCGAGCCGTTCTGGCGGGGCCACGAGCGCCAGGTCCACTGACCCCGGCGGGATCAGTGATCCGTTTGCGCTCACCGTGAAAGCGCGTGTGCGGCAACCGGGAACCGCTCTACCGTGCGGTTGTGGAAATCTTCGAAGTGGTTCCCGGTCTGCACCGCATCCGGTTTTCCGGCACGCCCGCCTACCTGCTCAACGCCTACCTCTGGCTGGACGAGCGGGAGGTGACGCTGATCGACGCCGGCGACCTCGGGCACGCGCCGCAGATCCTGTCGGCGCTGGAGCGGGTCGGGCGGTCCCCTGCGGAGCTGCGCCGGATCGTGCTCACCCACTACCACGTCGACCACACCGGTGCGGCGGCCGAGCTCGTCGAGGCGACCGGCGCGACCGTGGTGGCGGGTGCCGCCGACGCGCCCTACGTCCGAGGTGAGCTGCCCGGCCCGCCACCGGTGCTCACCGACGCCGAGCGGCCGCTGTTCGAGCAGGCCACGCCGGAGGGCAAGTCGCCGCAGGGCCCGCCGTGCCGGGTCGACCACGAGGTGTCCGAAGGCGACGTGCTGCCCTTCGCCGGTGGCTGCACGGTGCTGGAGCTGCCCGGCCACACGCCGGGGAGCATCGGGCTGCACCTGCCGCGTCAGCGGGTGCTGCTGACCGGGGACACCGTTGCGGGCTCGCCCGGAGGCCCGCCGATCCTCGGCGGGTTCAACGTCGACCGCGATCAGACGTGGCGGTCGCTGCGCCGGCTGGCCGAGCTGGACGTCGACGTCGCCTGTTTCGGCCACGGAGACCCGTTCCACGGCGATGTCGCGGCAGCCCTGCGCAACGCCGAAGATCCGTTGGGGTGAGCGCGGCACCGCCCGGCCGGACCGGCCAGGCGGCCCGGGTCGTCATCCGGCTTCGACCGCCGTGACCTTCATGGACTGAGAAGAACCCACCGCGCGGACCGCGACCGCCGCGCAGCTCGTGGAGCCGCGCGGCGGCGGGGTCGACCACCGGGCCGTGACAACCGGTCAGGCGGTTGCGGTGCGCTCGGAGACCGGGCGACGCCGGGCTCGCAGGTGGTGCACCACGACGGACAGGGTGGCCGCCAGGAAGACGACCTGCATCGCGGTGCGCGGGACGAGCTGGTCGTCCGCACCAGGCAGGATTGCCGCGACGGCGGCGTGGACGTTGGCCGGGAACATCACGACGAGCAGGACGCTCAGCCCTCCCGCCGCCCACGGCGCGGTGCGGTGCCACAGCAGCCCGGCGGCGCCCAGCAGTTCGAGGACGCCGGTGACGGTGACCAGCAGTTCCGGCGCGGGCAGGCCGGGCGGCACCATGCTGATCAGCTGCTCCCGCATGCCGATGAAGTGCGCGCCGCCGGTCAGCACGAACATCGCGGCGAGGCCGCCGCGCACCGCGACCGGCCAGCGCCTCAGCGGGCGCACGCCGACGGCTCCCGCCGCCAGCAGCAACAACGTGACAACGACCAGGGCGACCAGGGGAGCCATGGGATGACCTCTGTTCCGAAGAGGCGAACTTGTCCCTGTCAAGATGCACCGGCGGCCACAAACTTGTCAATGACTAGTTCCGGGTCGGCGCGTAGCATGCCCGGAGACGATCGCCTGGTGCGGTCATCCGGCGCGAAGGGGGCACACCGGCCATGTTCGACGATCTCGACCTCGACTCCCTGCGCCGGCGTTCGGGGGTCAAGTGGTCCGCGGCCGGCCCCGGCGTCCTGCCCGCCTGGATCGCCGACATGGACTTCCCCACCGCCGAGCCCGTGCGCGAGGTGCTGAGCCGGGAGCTGGACACCGAGCTCGGCTACCCCTGGTGGGACGACCGGCCCGACATGAACCCGCTCCGGGTGGCCTTCGCCGAGCGGATGCGGCAGCGCCACGACTTCGCGGTCGACCCCGCGCAGGTTCGGGTGTTCACCGAGCTGATCCAGGCGTTGCAGGTCGTGCTGCACCTCGGGACCGCCCCGGGCGACGCCGTGGCGATGCACACGCCGACGTACCCGCCCTTCCTGCAGTCCCTCACCGACATGGGCCGCGAACTGGTGCCTATTCCCATGGTCGACGACGACGGCGGCTGGGGCTTCGACGCCGACCGGCTGGCGCGGGACGTCGCCGCCCGCGGCTGCCGGGCGCTGGTGCTGGTCAACCCGCAGAACCCGACCGGCAGGGTGTTCACCCGCGCCGAGCTCGCCTCGATCGCCGACATCGCGGTGCGCCACGACCTGCTCGTCATCTCCGACGAGATCCACTCCGACCTCGTGCACGAACCGCACCGGCACGTCCCGATCGCCTCGCTCGGGCCGGAGATCGCCTCCCGGACGGTCACGCTCACCTCGGCGAGCAAGGGGTTCAACCTGGCAGGACTGCGCTGCTCGGTCGCCCTCATCGGCGACGCGCGCATCCGCCGTGCGCTGGCCGAGCAGCCGCCGATGCTGTTCGGCGAGGTGAGCTCGCTGAGCGTGCTCGCCACGCGGACCGCTTGGCTGGAGGGAGAACCCTGGCTGGCGCAGGTGCGTTCGACGCTCGACCGAAACCGGCGGATGATCGCCGACGCGCTGCCCAGCGGCGTCGGCCACCACAGCCCCCAGGCGGGCTACCTGGCCTGGCTCGACTGCCGCGAGCTCGGGCTCGGCGCGGACCCGGCGGCGTTCTTCCTCGCACACGCCGAGGTCATGCTCAGCTCCGGCCCCTCGTTCGGCCCCGGCGGCGACGGCTTCGCCCGTCTCAACTTCGCGACCTCGGGACCGATCCTCGAGGAGATCCTGCGGCGCATGCGCGCCGCCGTCGGACGCTGAGCAGGCACCTGACACGACGGGCGCATGCCGGGCGCTCAACGCATCCCGTCCACATCACACGTTGTGCGATCCATACCTCGCGAACGTGCTGTTCCAAGGCCGGGGTCCACCACCATCCACTTAGGACGACCGAGCCCCGCCCACTCGTTCAGCGCCAGGCACCCGTCGGCACGGCGGCCAGAAGGCGCGGTGCACCGGGCGGAGAAACCGGCGCCGCATCACAATCTCGCGGGTGCGTCGAACACCGAACGCAGTCCGGCCAGCAGGTAGTCGGCGTCGATCGGCTCCGCCACGGCGCGCTCGCCCAGCAGGGCCCGCACGCCGGAGCTGTCGAACCGGCGGTGGTGGCGCAGGTAGCGCTGCACCACCGGGTATGCCTGCAGGACCGCCTCCAGCGGCGAGGTGTCCGGTGGCGCGGCGGGCACGACCCGCAGGCGCACCGGTGCCATCCGTTCCAGCACCGCGAGCACGTCGGGGACCAGCATGTCGCGCTGGTGCACGACGTGGTGCACCAGCACTCCCGCCGACGGCGGGTGGTCGCCGAGCCGGGCCATCACCGCGGCCGCGTGCCGGGCCTGCACGAGGTTGACCGAGGCGGTGCGGTCGGCGGGCACACGCACCACCGGCTGGAGCTGCTCGGGCACCTCGCCCGAGAGCCCGAGCTGGGTGAGGTGCCGGTGCAGCAGCCGGGCGATCGTGGTGAGCGGGTTCAGCGGCATCTCGGCGCGGTGCGGCCGGTCGGTGATCAGCACGCTCGGCCGGTGCACGACGACCGGGCGTCCCCGGTCGACCGCCCAGTGCTGGACCAGGGTTTCCGCCTCGTACTTCGACCGCTCGTAGTTGCACTCGAAACCGGCTTCGTCGTCGAGCACCCGCGCCGGGATCAACCCGTAGCGGCGCGACCCGGCAACCCCGATCGTGCTGGTGTGGTGCACCAGCGGGTGCCGCTCACCGGCCGCGGCCAGGTCCAGCACGTGGCGGGTGCCCGCGACGTTGACCTCGCGCAGCCGCGAGAGGCTACCGTCGAGGGTGGTGTCGCCCGCGCAGTGCCATATCCGGTCGATCCGGTCGGCCAGCAGCTGGAACGCGGCCGGGATCAGCCCGAGCCGCGGACGGGTCAGCTCGACGCGCACCACCTTCAGCCGCTCCGGCAGTTCCCGCAGCACCCGCTCGGGCACGCCGAGCAGGCGCAACCGCCGCTCCATGGTGTCCAGCACGGACGCGCGGTCGCGGCGGGCGAGCACGATCAGCCTGCGGTGCCGGTCCAGCAGTTCGGCCACCAGGTGGACACCGAGGAACCCGGTGGCGCCGGTGATCGCCACACCTCGCTGGTCCACGCTCACCGCGCCGTTCCGCCGCTGTGCACCGGCCCGGCCAGGGGCAGCGCCGGCAGGTCCGCGATCCCGCCGGGGAGCCTGCGGGCCGCCCCGGCGATCGCGATCGCGTCGTCCGGGTGGCCGGTCTCGGTCATGGCTGTCCTCCAGCGCGGGTCGCGTTGCCGCATGGGATCGGTCGGCGGAGATGTCGACGTCCCGGGCACGCGACGCGACGAGGTCGGAAACGTCCGGGAGGCTCCCGCGGTTCTTCCGACTGCGGGCGGATGATCACACAGCGGATGGGGGCGCACAAACAGCGCTGCACCCGATCAAGTGATCATCAACCGATCTTCACCCGGCCGAGCGCCGGCAGTCGTCGCGCGGGACGTGTCCGCCAGTGAGTCCACGGCATCGCTGCGCGGCAGGGAGTTCGGAGCCCGAGCTGCCAATCCAGGTCCGACCATTACCGGACATCCGCGCGGAATGTCTACTGTGGAGGGTACAGAGCCGCCCGGCTCAGCAAGTCGGTCAGCAGGCCCACGCCGTCGGTTGGAGCCTGACGCCTTCCAATCCTGCGCTTCCCGTTTCGCGCCCGCATGATCGATGGGGTCCGCTCAACGATTCACCGGAAACCGCCGCAGGACAACGACATTTTTCATGCGATGCCTCCGCTGAACCTGGGTAACCGGTGTCATGGGCAAGAAGGCGAGCGACTACCGGGACGACTACACCGATCCGCAGCTGCGGGAGCGGCTGAAGGAGCGGATCAAGGCATCGGACAAGGGCGGTGCGCCGGGGCGGTGGTCGGCGCGCAAGAGCCAGCTGTTGACACAGGAGTACGAACGGCAGGGCGGTGGCTACCGGCACCCGCGGCGCCGCAGCCGGAGCCAGCGGGATCTGCGGCGCTGGACCGAGCAGGACTGGAGGACCGCGTCGGGCGGGACGCGCGCTCGCGGCGAGCACGGCACCGACCGCTACCTGCCGCGTGAGGCGTGGGAGGAGCTGACTCCGCAGCAGCGGCGCGCAACCAGGCAGGCCAAGCGGCGCGACGATCGCCGGGGCCTCCAGCACTCGGCCAACCCGCCGGCCGCGCGGGCGGCCCGCAAAGCCGCCGAACTGGACGGCCTTCCCGCGGCCGAGGCCGTCAAGCAGGCGCGCAGGCTCGGCCCGGACCAGGCTCGCCGCGCGCGCGAGCACGAGAGCAGTCACAAGGCGCGCAAGACCGTGCTGCGCCAGCTCGACAGGCAGATCGACCGTGAGTCCGGGAACACATGAACGAGAACGGCGCAGGACCAGGCCGGGTCCGGCGCGCGGCGATCAGGGGCGGCTGCTGGGACGATGCGGCGGGTGAGCGCGTACCAGTCCGACGGTTGGAGCGACTTCGGGGTGGCGACGGCCGGCGCGGGCGCCGCGCTGGCGGGTCTGCTGTTCGTGTCGCTGTCGATCAACCTCCAGCGCATCCTCGCCGGGAACCGGCTCACCGCGCGGGCGGCGCACACCCTGGTCCTGCTCGGCGTTCCCCTGGTCACCGCTCTGCTGCTGCTGATCCCCGGGCAGGATGCGGCCGCCCTGGGATCGGAGCTGCTGGCGACCGGCGCCGTCACCGGCGGGTGGCTGTTCTGGCTCAACCGCCCCTGGTTGCGCGCTCCGGAGCAGTCCCTCGTGGCGTGGTTCCTCGGTGCGGCGGCACCGTCAGCGCTGCTGTCGCTCTCGCTCGCGCTGGCCGGCTTCGGCACGCTGACCGGCACGCTCGGCGGCCTCTACTGGCTACCGGTCGGCGTCATCGCCGGACTGGTGGCCGCGATGCTCAACGCCTGGGTGCTGCTGGTGGAGATCCTGCGCTGAGCACGGCATCCGTCACGAGGTCGGCAGCACGGCGACCGACCAGGCCAGCACCGGCGCCACCAGCACGACCAGCCCGCCATAGGCCAGCATCCGCCGCTGGAACCGCTGCTTGTCGACCACCCTCGCCTGCGCCAGGACGATGATGCCGTTGGTCGAGAACGGGCTGACGTCCACGACGGTCGAGCAGAAGCCGAGGGCGACGACGAACCCGGCGGCGCCGATGCCGCCGAGCTCGAGCAGCGGCAACGCCAGCGGCAGCGCGATGCCCAGCGTGCCGATGGACGAGCCGAACGCCGAGAGCACCGCCACCGCCAGGCACAGCAGCAGCGCGGCGAGCACGGGCGAGCCGAGCGCCGCCGCGCCCTCGCCGAGCAGCGCCAGTGTGCCGTTCTCCTTCAGCACCGCCATGTAGGTGAGCATCCCGCACACCAGTAGCACCGCCGACCAGGCGACGTCCTTCATCGAGTCCTGGTGCCGGTTCGGCGAGACCAGCAGCAGGGCGCTTCCCACCACGAACGCGGTGACCCCCACATCGGCTCCCAGCAATCCCGACACCAGCAGCACCGCCATCCCGGCCAGCGTCAGCACCCGGCGCGGGGTCACCGGCACCGCGCGCAGCACGCCGGTACCGGCCACCGGCGGCGCCAGCGTGGCCGCGCCTCCCCCGCCCGCCGGCTCGACTTCACCGACCGCGCCGACGCGGTCGTCCTCCGGTTTCAGCAGGTCGCGCCCGAGCACGAGGAACAGCACCACCGCGAACGCGACGTTGAGCGCGAACGGCACGGCGAACAGCAGCAGCGGGGACACGTCGAGCCCCGCGCGGGCGACCATGCCCGTGGTGAACGCCCCGTAGACGGTGATGGGCGAGAACGCGGCGGACAACGCGCCGTGGCTGAGCATCATGCCCATCAGCAGCGGGTTGATGCGGTAGCGCTCCGCGACGGGCATCGCGACCGGGGCGAGCATCCCGACGGCCAGCACCGAGCCGAGCGACATCAGCACCGCCGCCAGCGCGAACATCAGCCACACCACCGCCCACCGGCGCCCCCGCACCAGGCGCAGCGAGGCCGACACCACCAGGTCGATCGTGCCGTTGACCCGGGCCACCCCGAACAACAGTGTGATGCCGACGACCAGCACGAAGACGTCTCCGGGGAAGAACCCCAGCACCGCCTCGATCCCGACCCCCGACAGGGCACCGACCAGGAACGCCGCCAGGAAGGCGACTATCCCCATGTTCACCGGCGTCGTGGTGGCCACGACGAAGACGGCGACGAGCACGAGCAGCGACAACGCATGGACCATGGCCGACCTGTTCCGGTCACGCGAACCCGGGACAGGCGCCGGGCGACGTCACCATTGACGTAGGAACTGTTCGCGGTGGGGTCGAAAGAGCGGTTCGCGGGACTAGGAGGATGTGGGGCAGCTTCGCCCGCGCGCCAGCGCCTCGCGCACGAGCGCGACCGCCTCGGCGAGCGCGTGTTCGTCGACGCCGGTGGGGATGCCGCGCGCGTGCAGGTGCGCGACCAGTTGTTCGGTGGCGATGTTGCCGTGCGCGCCCGGCGCGAACGGGCAGCCCCCGTAACCGCCTGCGGCGCTGTCGAAGCGCGCGACGCCCAGCTCCAGAGCGGCGTCCACTGTGTCCAGTGCCTGGCCGTGGGCGTTGTGCAGGTGCAGGGAGAGCTCGACGTCGGGAAGCGCGTCGCGGACGACGTCCAGCGAACGCACCACCTGCCGCGGGGTCGCGGTGCCGAGGGTGTCGGCCAACCCGATCCGGGTGATGCCCATGCCCGCGAACCGCTGCGCGATGGCGAGCAGCCGCCGGGGTTCTATGTCGCCGTCGAAGGGGCACACGAACGCGGTGGCGATCCCCGCCGCGAACCGCGTCCCCGGGTGCGCGGCGACGACCTCCGCGGCCTCCTGCAGCGCCTGCTCGACGCCGCGACCCGCGTTCGCGCGGCTGTGCCCCTGCCCCGCCGACGCGACCAGGGTGACCTCCCCCGCTCCGGCGGCCACGGCCCTGCGCACCCCCCGCGCGTTGAGCGCCAGCGCGCTGTAGCGGACGCCGTCCCGGTGCGGCAGCGCGGCGAACACCTCCTCCGCGCCCGCCATCTGCGGCACCCGCGCGGGGTTGACGAACGAGACCGCCTCGATCTCGCGCAACCCGGCGGCCACCAGCGCCGCCGCGATCGCGATCCGGTCGCCGACCTCGACCACGACCGGCTCGTCCTGCAGCCCGTCGCGCATCACGACCTCGGTGACGGTGACCACCACGTCACACCACCTCCCGCGCCCGGTAGGCGGCGAGCCGCTCGGCGTCGATGCCGAGCAGACCACCCAGCACCTCGTCGGTGTGCTCGCCCAGGTCCGGCCCGACCCAGCGCACCTGGCCCGGCGCGCCGGGCAGCCGCGGCACCACGCCCGGGAACCTGACCTCCTCCGGCTCGTCATCCACGACGACAGGCATCGGGCGCAGCATGCCGCGCTCCCGGTAGTGCTCGTCCTCGGCGATCGCGCGGGCGTCGCAGACCGGTCCCGCCGGTACTCCGGCATCGGCCAGCACCGACACCGCCTCGGCCGCGGTGCGCTCGCTCGTCCACTTGGTGATGGCGGCGTCGAGCTCCCGCTCGCGTGCGTAGCGGGCGTCGCCGTCGGCCAGGGACGCGTCGGCGGCGAGGTCCGCCCGGCCGACCGCGGTCATCAGCCGTGCGAAGGCGCCGCTGGAGTTGCCCGCGATCACGACGGACGCGCCGTCGGAAGTCGGGTAGACACCACTGGGCACGACGCCGGGGAGGTTGCCCGCGGTGCGCTCGCGCACCATCCCGTAGGCGTCGTACTCGGGCACCAGCGACTCCACCGCCATGAACACCGACTCGTAGAGGGCGACGTCGGCGACCCGCGGCCCCGGATGCGGACGGCCTTTTTCCTTGGCCAGCAACAACACCAGGGCACCGACCGCGCCGTGCAGCCCGGCCAGCACGTCGCCGACCGGAGCCGCGGGCCGGACCGGCGGTCGGTCGGCGTGCCCGGTGATCTGGCGCAGGCCGCCGAAAGCCTCGGCCACCCCGCCGAACCCGGCGCGCTCGCGGTACGGACCGGTTTGGCCGTAGCCGGAGATGCGGACCAGCACGACCTCGGGGTTCGCCGCGGTGAGCTCGCCGGGGCCCATGCCCCATCGCTCCAGCGTCCCAGGACGGAAGTTCTCCACGACGACGTCGCAGTGGCGCACCAGGTCGAGCGCGATGGCCCTGCCCTCCGGCGTGCGCAGGTCCAGGGTCACCGACTTCTTGTTGCGCGCCATGGTCCGGAACATCATCGAGGTCCCCCCGCGCGGGCGCCGCCAGCCGCGCAGCTCGTCGCCCGATCCCGGCTTCTCGATCTTGACCACCTCGGCGCCGAAGTCGGCGAACAAGCGGGTGGCGAACGGTGCCGCGATGAAGTTGCCCAGTTCCAGCACGCGGATGTCCGAGAGCAGTCCCGGCTCGCCCGGTCCGGCCGCGGGCCCCGCGTCCGCTCCGGCGCCCGCCTCGGTTCCGCACTCGGTTTCGATGTCGACCACGAACAGCCCCTTCGCGTCTTTATCAAATAACGAGAATGCTTGCTCGTTTTACGAGAAGGAAGGTACGGCGCGACGATCCCGAGGGCAAGAGGCGGTTTCTCGGCGCGGGCGCGGCCGGCGCGCGGTGGCGGCGCGACCACCGGGGGTCGCGCCGCCAGAGGCGGAGGTGAGCAAGGGCGGCGGCCGCGGGACGGTTCGGAGCCGGCTGCGCGATCGCCGGGACGCGCGGCGCGGCGGGCGCGCGGCCTTCGGGCCGCCCTGACTCAGCCGCGGGCACGCAACTCCGGGCGCTTCGACTCAGCCGCGGGCACGCGACCCGGACACTTGGGCTCAGCCGCCGACACCTCCGCCGACTCAGCCTCACCAGCAGGCGCACGACTCGGCCCGCTCAGGCTCACCGACGAGCGCGGCTCCTCCGCCCACTCGGGCTCACCGTCGAGTACGCGAGCCCAGCCGCGCAGGTCAGCGGCTGCGGAGCGCTTCCTCCAGCCGTTCGGCCGCCGCGACCACGAGCGCGCCCCACTGCGCGCCGGGACCTTCCGCGCGGACGCGCGAGACGGGTGCGGCGACGCACACCGCCGCGACGATCTCCGTCGCGTAGTGCACCGGGGCCGACACCGAGCAAAGCCCCGGCGTGCGCACGGAAACGCTCTCGAACCACCGCCGCGACGACTCGCCCGGCTCCTCGGTCAGCGCCTGCGCCGCGGACCCCTTGGCCGACAGCGGCAGCGCGGTGCCGACGGGCAACGACGCCCGCAGCTCCGAGGTCGACTCGACGCAGGCCAGGCAAAGCCGCGAGTCACCTCGCGGCACCCACACCTGCGCCGTCTCACCGGTCTCCCGCCGCAACTCCTCCAGCACCGGCGACGCCGCCGCGGCCAGTGCGGTGGAGGCGAACCTGGAGCCGACGTGGTGGCGGCCCTCGGCGTCGCGGAACAGCAGGCCGTGCACGACCATCGCGGCGGCCAGCCGGTGCACGGTGGGCACCGCCAGCCCGAGGTGGCGGGCCAGTTCGCTGGCACCCATCGGCCGCGCCTCGACCGCGTCGAGGATGGCGACCACGCGGTCGAGCACGCCGACCCCGGTCGCTCGGCGCACGACCCCTTCTCCACCGCCCGCGTCGCCCACAACGACACACTAACCACCCCGCCGCTCCGCGCCGCGCCGCGGATCACCGCCGCGCGCCCGCTCCGCCACCTGGCCGAAGGCGCGGAGCCGTCCGGCGGGCGTCAGAATCGGGCGGTGCGCCCCGAACCGGGCCCTGGTGGACAACATCTTTTAGAGTAGGCTTACCTAACACTTGGGCCTTGTGCACTGAGACCTCGGTGCCCCCGCCAGCGGGGCCAGGCGATGAGCGGAGTCAGGAGGTGGTGGGGTGCGCACCGGGGTGTCATCCGGCCGCGAAGTGCTGAAGAATGCCATGTCCGGGCAGAAGCGGTTCCTCGTCGGGTCCTCGCTGCTGGCGAGCGGTCACCAGGCTGGTGAGGCGCTGGTGCCGGTGCTCATCGGCGTGGTGATCGACCAGGCCGTCGCAGGCGGCTCGGTCGGAGACCTCGCCATCTGGCTGGGCGCGCTCGCCGCCACGTTCGCGGCGCTGTCGAGCTGCTACCGGTTCGCCGTCCGCGCGTCCGAGCGGGCCGCCGAGCAGTCCGCGCACGACATCCGAACCGAGCTGAGCCGCCGGGTCCTCGACCCCCGCGGCGGCGCCGAGGCGGGCCACCTGCCCGGTGCGCTGGTGAGCATCGCCACCGAGGACGCGCGCCGCGTCGGCGCGATCGCCTCGGCGGTGCCGTTCGGTGTCTCGGCGCTGGCGGGCGTGGCCGTGACGGCCGTGGTGCTGCTGCGGATGTCGGTCCCGCTCGGCCTGCTGATCCTGCTCGGCGCACCGCCCCTGCTGTGGCTGATCCACCTGGTCGGCAAGCCGCTGGAGCGCCGCAGCGGGCTGGAGCAGCAGCGGGCCGCCGACGCCTCCGGCATCGCCGCCGACCTGGTGGGCGGGCTGCGGATCCTCAAGGGCATCGGCGCGGAGTCCGCGGCGATCGCCCGCTACCACCGCACCAGTCGCGACTCGCTGGACGCGAGCGTGCGCTCGGCCAGCGCCCGCGCCTGGCACAACGGCGCGATCCTGGCCATGAACGGCGTGTTCATCGCCGTCGTCGCGCTGGTCGGCGGCAGGCTGGCCGCCGGCGGCGCTCTCAGCGTCGGCGAGCTGGTGTCCGCGGTGGGGCTCGCGCAGTTCCTGCTCGGGCCCCTGTCGATCTTCACCATGGTCAACGCCCGCCTGGCGCAGGGCCGCGCCTCGGCGGCGCGGGTCGCCGCGGTGCTCGCCGCCCCGCACGCCGTCGCGGCGGGTACCGAGCGGCTGCCGGAGCCGGTACGCGGCCGCGTCCGGTTCTGCGGTGTCAGCCACGCCGCCCTCACCGGAGCCGACTTCGACATCGCCGCCGGCGAGCTGGTCGGGGTGGTCACCACGTCCCCGGCGACCGCGACCGCGCTGCTGGAATGCCTTTCCCGGGACGTGGACCCGGCTTCCGGCTCGGTCGAGCTCGACGGTGTCGCGCTGTCCTGCCTTGACCCCGCCGAGGCCCGTGGCGCGCTGCTGGTCGCCGCGCACGACGCCGACCTGTTCGAGGGCAGCGTGCTGGACAACGTGCGCTGCGAGTCCGAGCGCGACAGCGCACCGGCGATCCGCGCCGCAGGCGTCGACGAGGTGGCGCGGGCGCTGCCGGACGGCCTCGACACCGCGCTGACCGAGCGCGGCCACTCGCTGTCGGGCGGCCAGCGCCAGCGGGTCGCGCTCGCCCGGGCGCTGGCCGCCGATCCGCCCGTGCTGGTGGTGCACGACCCGACGACCGCGGTGGACGCGGTGACCGAGGCGCGCATCGCCGCCGGGATCCGCGAGGTCCGCCGCTCCCGCACGACCGTCCTGGTCACCACGAGCCCGGCGCTGCTGGCGGTCACCGACCGCGTGCTGGTGCTCGACGGGACGTCGGTGCGCCAAGGCCACCACAGCGAACTGGTCGACGACGAGAACTACCGCACGGCGGTACTGGCATGACGGAGGCACCTTTGCAGGGCAACCTGCTCCCCACCGCCACCCCCGCCCGCACCCGCGGCGTGGTCGGCGCCCTGCTACGCGCGCACTGGCCGCTGGCGGTGGCCGCGTTCGCGGTCCTGCTCGCGGCCACCGCGATCAGCCTGCTGACCGCGCCGCTGCTCGGCCACGTGGTCGACGTCATCGCCTCCGGGCAGCCCGCTGACGCGCTGACCTGGCCGGTGGTGCTGCTCGGGCTGGTCGCCGTCGCCCGGGGCGGGGCCACCGGCTGCGGGCTGTCGCTGATGGGCCGCCTCGGCGAGACATTGCTCGCGACGCTGCGCGAGGTCTTCGTGCAGCGGGTGCTGCACCTGCCGCTGGAGCGCATCGAACGGGCCGGGGCCGGCGACCTCACCGCGCGCGTCACCAACGACGTGTCGATGATCGCCAAGTCGGTCCGGGAACCGTTGCCGGAGCTCGCCCAGGCGGTGCTGACCATCGCACTCACGCTCGGCGGGCTCGCGCTGCTGGACTGGCGGTTCCTCGTCGCGGCGCTGCTGGCCGCACCGATCCAGGTCTACACGCTGCGCTGGTACGGCCGCCGCGCGCTGCCGATCTACGCCGAACAGCGCGTCACCGTCGGAGTCCAGCAGCAGCAGCTCCTCGACACCATCGGAGGCGCGCGCACGGTCCGCGCGTTCGGGCTCTCCGACGCGCACGTCGGGAAGGTGCGGCAGCGTTCGGGGGCCGCCGTGGCGCTGTCGCTGCGCGGGGTCCGGCTGCTGAGCAGGTTCTTCTCCCGGCTCAACCTCGCCGAGTTCGTCGGCCTCGCCGCCGTGCTGGTGACCGGGTTCCTGCTGGTCGGCGACGGGCAGGTCAGCATCGGCACCGCGACCGCCGCCGCACTGTACTTCCACAGCCTGTTCACGCCGGTCAACATCGCGCTCGCGCTGGCCGACGACGCCCAGTCGGCGGGCGCCAGCCTCGCCCGGCTCGTGGGCGTGGCCGACCTGCCCGCCTCGCCCGAGCCGCAGTCGCCGCCCGCGCTGCTGGACACCTCGGTGAAAGCCAGCGGTGTCGCCCACTCCTACGTGCCGGGCCACGAGATCCTCAGCGACCTGCACCTGCGCATCGACGCCGGGGAGAAGGTCGCGCTGGTCGGCGCCAGCGGAGCGGGCAAGACCACGGTGGCCAAGCTCCTGGCCGGTGTCCAGCGGCCCTCGACGGGGTCGATCAGCCTCGGCGGCGTCCCGCTGGACGAGCTCGGGCCGACCGCGACCCGCGCGGCGGTGGCGCTGATCAGCCAGGAGGTGCACGTCTTCGCGGGCAGGCTGGCCGACGACCTGCGACTGGCCCGTCCCGGCGCCACCGACGACGACCTGCGCGCGGCGCTGGAGCGCGTCCGCGCCCTGGAGTGGGCCGAGGCGCTGCCCGACGGCCTCGAGACCGTGGTCGGCGACGGCGGGCACCGGCTCACCGCCACCCAGGCCCAGCAGCTCGCGCTGGCCAGGCTCGTGCTGGCCGACCCGCCGGTGGCGATCCTGGACGAGGCCACCGCCGAAGCGGGCAGCAGCGGCGCGCGGGAGCTGGAGACCGCCGCCGAGCGGGCGCTGGAGGGCCGCACCGCGCTGGTGGTGGCGCACCGCCTGACGCAGGCGGCGGCCGCGGACCGGATCGTCGTGCTCGACGCGGGGCAGGTCGTCGAGACCGGCACCCACGACGAGCTGGTGTCGGCGGGCGGCCGCTACGCGGCGCTGTGGAAGGCGTGGTCCGACACCCGCCAGCCGGTCTGAGCCCAGGCTGCCGGAGGCTCCGGCAACGCAGTCCAGTGTCCGACCCGGACCGGCCAGCGGTCCGGGTCGGACACTGACGTCTGGGCCGGACCGCAACCGTCGATCGGGCAGCGACAGTCCGGTACCCGCCGCAAGCGGAACCGGCCACCCACCATCGGCGAAGCCCGTGCGGCACTCGGCATGGCGAAACCCCGCGCGACGGCCGCAACAGGCGAAACTCATGTGGCAGGCAAGACTGGCTCGTGGCAGTCGCCGTTGACGAATCCCGTCAGGCAGGCGCCGTCAGGCAGCGCACGCATCCACGCTGATCGCCCGCGTCGGTCCGGGTGCGCGATGCCCTGACCTGCGGCCCCATCCCAACGACGAAGCCCCGGCCCGCGGTGGAGACCACCGCGCGCCGGGGCTTGGTTCTACGTGCTCGTCAGGAGGCTTCGCGCAGGCTGCGCGGGCGCAGATCGGTCCAGTTCTGCTCGACGTAGTCCACGCACGCCTCCCGGGCTTCCGGGCCGAACACCTGCGTCCAGCCCTGGGGCACCTCGACGAAGGCCGGCCACAGCGAGTGCTGGTCCTCGTCGTTGCGCAGCACCAGGTAGCGGCCCTCGGGGTCTTCGAACGGGTTGGTCACCAGGTCCTCCTAGGCGGATCGATCTCGGAAATCGTGCGGCCGGGTCCGCGCACGGCGGCCCGCACCGCGCCGAGCACGCCGTCGGCGAGCCACCGTGCGGTCTCGGCGTCGAACAGGTCGGCGTCGTAGCCGAGCACGCAGTGCACCGGCCCGCCGCCGCGCGGTTCGTAGAAGCTCAGCGCCAGCTCGGCGGGAGTGGTCCCCGTCGGCACCGCCGAGAGCCCGCCCTCGTCGAGGGCGGTCAGGTTCGCCTGCTCGTGGTGGACGAGCAGCACCTGCGGAGCGCGTGCGGAGGGTACCTCGCGCAGCACGTCCTCGAACGGCAGCTCCTGGCGGTCCAGCGCGCTCAGCGCGGTCTCCCGGACCCTGCCGAGCAGTTCGGCGAAGGTCGGGTCACCGGTGGTGTCGGTGCGCAGGACGACGGTGTTGAAGAAGCTGCCGACCAGGTCGGTCAGCGAGTCCTCGGACCGTCCCGCGGTGAACGTGGCGATCGGCAGGTCCTCGCCCGCTCCCAGCCGCGTCAGCAGCGCGGCCAGCGCGGCGTGCAGCACCATGAACATGCTGGCGCCACTGCGCTGGGCGAGGCGGTCGATCTCCTCGTGCTCCTCGGCGTCGATGACGAACTCGACGAAGTCGCCGCGGCCGCCGCGGGACTCGGCCCGGGGCCGGTCCACCGGCAACGGCAGCTCGGGCATCCCCGCCAGCGCCTCCCGCCAGTAGCGGAGCTGACGGGCGTGCCTGCTGCCCGGATCCGCGGGGTCGCCGAGGACTTCCCACGCCCAGCGCGTGTAGTCCGCGTAGCTCACCGGCAGCGGGGCCCAGTCCGGGACCGCTCCCTCTCGCCGAGCGGCGTAGGCGGCGGCCAGGTCGCGGAACAGCGGGACGGTCGACCACTCGTCGATGCCGAGGTAGTGCATCGTCAGCAGCAACCGCTGGTTGCCGTCCGGTCCGACGAGCAACCGAGCGCGCAGCGGTGGCTGCTCGCGCAGGTCCGGTGCCTCGCGCGCCAGTTCGGCGACCCGTTCGTCCAGGTCCCCGGTGACGTCGAGGACTTCCAGCTCCGGCCCGTCCACGAGTTGCTGGTACGCCTGCCCGTCGCGCTCCACCACGACCGTGCGCAGCGGTTCGTGCCGGGCGACCACGTCGCGCAGCGCCGAAGCCAGCGCGTCGGCGTCCATCTCCGAGGTGCGCAGCACCAGGGCGTGGTCGTGACCGGGGAACTCCACGTAGCGCGACCAGCGGTGGCGCTGCGGCGGAGCGAGCGGCAGCTCGGCCGGGCGCTCCCCCGCCAGCAGCGGCGCGCGGCCCGCCTCGGCCGAGGCGATCTTGTCGGCCAGCGCCGCCACCGTCGGTGCGTCGAAGACGTCGCGCACCGTCAGCTCCGCGGCGAACGCCGACCGGATCGCACCCAGCAGCCGCATCGCGGCCATGGAATGCCCGCCCAGCGCGAAGAACCCGTCGTGCACGCCGACCTCGGGCAGCCCAAGCACCTCGGCGAACAGTTCGGCGAGCGCGCGCTGCTGCGCGGTGGCAGGCCGGTCGTCGCCGGTCATCGCCGACCAGTCGGGCGCGGGCAGCGCGCGCCGGTCCACCTTCCCGTTGGGGGACAACGGGATGCCGTCCAGCTCCACCACGGCGGCGGGCACCATGTGCTCGGGCAGCAGCCCGCTCACGTGCGTGCGCAGCTCGGCGGTGTCGACCTGCCCCTCCGGCACGACGTAGCCGATCAGCCGGGATCCCTCGTCCGCGACGACCACGGCCTGGCGAACCGCCGGGTGCGCGACCAGCGCGGCCTCGACCTCGCCCGGCTCGACCCGGAAACCGCGGATCTTGATCTGCTCGTCCACCCGGCCGAGGAAGTCCAGCGTGCCGTCGCGACGCCACCGGACCCGGTCGCCCGTGCGGTACATGCGAGTGCCGGGTTCCCCGAACGGGCAGGCCACGAACCGCTCCGCGGTGAGGCCGTGCCGTCCCAGGTAGCCGCGGGCCAGGCCGCGTCCGGCGATGTAGAGCTCGCCGGGCACGCCCAGCGGCACCGGACGCAGGTTCGCGTCCAGCACGTGCGCCTGCGTGTTGGGGTCCGGACGTCCGATGGGGACGGTTCCGGTGCCCGGTTCGGCCATCCACAGCGTGGAGTTCACCGTGGCCTCGGTCAGGCCGTAGGCGACAACGAGCCGCGCGTGCCCGGCCCACCGCTCGATCAGGTGCGTCGGCACCGCCTCGGTCCCCACCAGCACCGTGATCCCCTCGGGGAGCCTGCACGGAGCGGGCAGGGCCGACAACAGCGCCGGCGGCAGCGCCGCGTGCGTGATGCCCTGCTCTCGCAGCAGATCCGTCAGCGGCTCGCCCGCGACGCGGGCCCGCTCCGGCACGAGCACCAGCCGACCGCCGACGCACAGCGCCATCGCCGTCTCGAACACCGCGACGTCGAAGGCCGGCGAGGCGAACTGCAGCACACGGCTCTCGGCCGTCACCCCTACCCGGTCGACCGCGGTCGCCACCAGGCTGGCGATGCCGTCGTGCGGGACGACCACCGCCTTGGGCCTGCCGGTGGAGCCGGAGGTGTAGATGACGTAGGCGGCGTCGTCGAGCCAGGGCGGCGGTGGCAGCGCCACGCCGGGCTCCTCGGCGACCTCGTCCAGCACCATCAGCTCGACGCCGTCGGCCGCGGGCACCCGGTCCGCCTCCGCGCGAGTGGTGACCACGACGCCCGCGCCGGAGTCGGTGAGCACGTAGGACAACCGCTCCCGCGGGTACGACAGGTCCAGCGGCAGGTAGGCGGCGCCGAGCTTGAGCGCTGCCAGCATCGTCGCCACGTTCTCCACCGAGCGCGGGAGCGCGACACCGACGACGTCGCCCCGCCGCACGCCCGCGGCCAGCAGCAGGCCCGCCACGCGGTCGGCTAGGCCGTCCAGCTCGGAGTAGGTGAGCCGCCGGTCGCCGTCGACCACCGCGACCGCGTCCGGTGCCGCCAGCACCTGGCGCTGGAACAGCTCGGGGAACGACAGCTCGGGCACCGGCCGGTAGGTGGTGTTGAACTCCTCCAGCACGCGGTCGTCCCCGGTGTGCACGTTCAGTTCGCCGACCGGCCGGGCGGGGTCCGCGACCACGGCGTCGACGAGCACGGCCAGCCTGCGGCCGAGCCCCTCGACGGTCTCGCGGTCGAACAGGTCGCTGGCGTACTCCAGGCAGCAGGTGATCCGGTCCGCGTGCTCGGTGAAGCTGAACACGAGGTCGAACTTGGCCGCCCGGGTCTGGAACGGCTCCGGCTCGACCTCCAGCCCCGCCAGCTCGAAACCGCCCGCGGTGCGGCTGTGGTAGCTCA
This sequence comes from Saccharopolyspora erythraea, assembly GCF_018141105.1. Classification (NCBI taxonomy): domain Bacteria; kingdom Bacillati; phylum Actinomycetota; class Actinomycetes; order Pseudonocardiales; family Pseudonocardiaceae; genus Saccharopolyspora; species Saccharopolyspora erythraea. The sequence continues at coordinate 5,290,982 of NZ_CP054839.1, forward strand.
CCATCACCTGGAACAGCGGGTTGCGGCCCGGCGAACGGACCGGGTTCAGCCGTTCCACCACGGCCTCGAACGGCACGTCGGCGTGCGAGAACGCCGCCAGGTCCAGCGCGCGGACTCGCGCCAGCAGCTCCTCGAACCCGGGGTCGCCGGAGACGTCGGTGCGCAGCACCAGCGTGTTGACGAAGAAGCCGACCATGTCCTCGAGCGCCTCGTCGGTGCGTCCGGCGATCGGGGCGCCGAGCGGGATGTCCTCCCCCGCGCCCAGCCGGTTCAGCAGTGCGCCGACCGCGGCGTGCAGCACCATGAAGGTGCTCGCGCCGGAGTCCTGGCTGAGCTGCCGGATGCCGTCGCAGTCCAGCTCGACCTCGACCGTGCCGCCGGCGGAGGTGGGACGGGCCGGGCGCGGCCGGTCCGCGGGCAGCTCGACCTCCTCCGGTGCCCCGGTCAGCGTCCGCTGCCAGTAGTCGAGCTGGGACGCGGCCAGACCGTCCTCATCGGACGGATCGCCCAGCGTGCGCTGCTGCCAGAGCGCGTAGTCGGCGTACTGCACGGCGAGCGGTTCCCAGCCGGGCTCGCCGCCGTCGCGCCGGGCCGCGTAGGCCTGCGAGAGGTCGCGCAGGAACGGCCGGTCCGACCACTCGTCGGTGGTGATGTGGTGCAGGAGCAGCACCACCACGTGCTCGTCATCGCCTGCCTCGACGACGGTGACCCGCAACGGGATCTCCGAGCCGAGGTCGAACGGCCGCTCGATCGCCTCCTGCACGATGCCCGGCCGGTCGGCGACCACCTCGAACGCGGGCCGCGCCTCCTCCACGGGCACCACCTGCTGGAACGGCACACCGTCGCGCTCGCCGAACACCGTGCGCAGCGCCTCGTGCCGGGCCGCCACGTCCGCGACCGCACCGCGCAGCGCGGCCACGTCGAGCTCGCCGCGCAACCGCACCACGATGGGGAAGTTGTAGGCCGAGGAGTCCGGCTCCATCTGCTGGATGACCCACAGCCGCCGCTGGGCGAACGACAGCGGGACCTCCTCCGGCCGCTCCTGGGCGACCAGCGCGGGCCGCACCGCCTCCCGGTCCCCGGTGCGCCTGACCAGCTCGGCCACGGTCGGGGCGTCGAAGAGGTCGCGGATCTCCAGCTCGGCGGCCAGCGCCGTGCGGGCCCGGCTGATCAGCCGGGTGGCCAGCAGCGAGTGCCCGCCCAGGTCGAAGAAGTCGTCGTCGATGCCGACCCGTTCGGCGCCCAGCACGTCGGCGAACAGCTCGCACAGGACGCGTTCGGCCTCGGTCCGCGGCGGACGGCTGTCCTGCGCGGTGGCCAGGACCGGCTTGGGCAGCGCCTTGACGTCGAGCTTGCCGTTGACCGTCAGCGGCAGGCGGTCCACCGTCATCAGCGCGGCCGGGACCATGTAGTCGGGCAGGCGCTGCTTGAGGTGATCGCGCAGCTCGCCGTCGGCCACCGACCCGACCACGTAGCCGACCAGCCTCGGCACGGCGGTGGAGGTGTCGGCCACGACGGCGGCCTGGGAGACGCCGGGGTGGGAGTTCAGCGCGGACTCGATCTCGCCGAGCTCCACCCGGTAACCTCGGATCTTGACCTGGTCGTCGGTGCGCCCGAGGAAGTCCAGGTTTCCGTCGTCGGCCCGCCGCACCAGGTCGCCGGTGCGGTACATCCGGTCGCCCGGCTCGCCGAACGGGTCGGCGACGAACCGCTCCGCGGTCAGCCCGAACCTGCGGTGGTAGCCGCGCGCCAGGCCGACACCGGCGATGTAGAGCTCACCCGGCACGCCCGGCGGCACCGGACGCAGGTACGCGTCGAGCACGTAGGCGCGGGTGTTCCAGATGGCCCGGCCGACCGTCGGCCCGTCGCTGTCGAAGGTGGACGCGCCGAGCGTGTTGATCGTGTACTCGGTCGGCCCGTACAGGTTGTAGCCGTAGGTGCCCTCGGTGTCGCGCAGGCTCGTCCACACCGCCTCGGAGACGGCCTCGCCGCCGAGCAGCACCAGCGCGGGCCGGTACCCGTCGAGCAGACCTTCCTCGATGAGCAGCTGGGCGTAGGTCGGGGTCACGTTGACCACGTCGATGCCGTGCTCGTCGCAGTAGGACACCAGCGCCTCGGCGTCGCGGCGCAGCTCTTCGTCGCAGACGTGCACCTCGTGGCCCTCGACCAGCCAGAGCAGCTCCTCCCACGACATGTCGAAGGCGAACGACACGGTGTGGGCGATGCGCAGCCGCCGGCCGCCCGCCGAGGCGATGGCCGGGCCGAAGACCGCTTCCTGGTGGTTGAGCTGCATGTTGGTCAGCCCCCGGTACGGGGTGACCACGCCCTTGGGCTTGCCGGTGGAACCGGAGGTGTAGATGACGTAGGCCGGATGCTCCATGCGGTCCGGCGTGCCGGGCGCGAAGCCGGGGCGCTCGGAGTCGGCCAGGTCCGCGCCGGAGTGCCCGGCCAGCTCCTCGGCCACCGCCGGGTCGTCGACCAGCACCCGGTGCTCGGCCGGAGCACCGTCCAGTGACGGGGCGACCGAGGTCGTCGACACCAGGCACACCGGCTCGGTGTCCTCGATCATCATCCGCAGCCGGTCGGCCGGGTGGTCGAGGTCCAGCGGCAGGTACGCCGCGCCGGTGCGCAGCACTGCGAACAGCGCGACGACCATCTCCGTCGAGCGCGGAAGTCCCAGCGCCACAACGCGTTCCGGGCCCGCGCCGCGCGCGAGCAGCACCCGCGCGAGCCGGTTGATGCGCGCGTCCAGCTCGGCGTAGGTCAGCCGTTGCCCGCCGAAGACCAGCGCCACCTCGTCGGGTGTGCGGGCCGCCTGGGAGGCGAGCATGTCGGCGACCGTCTCCTCCGACATCGGGTTGCGGCTGGCGTCCCAGTCCCGCTCCAGCTCGCGCCGCTCCTCCGGCAGCAGCAGGTCCAGGTTGCCGACCTCGGCCGAGAGGTCCAGCCGCTCCAGCAGCGAGGTGAACCGCTCCAGCATGGCCTGGGCGTCACCGTGCGCGATCACGTCGGGGCGGTAGGCCAGCATCACGCCCAGCCGCGCGGCCGGGGTCACCACCAGCGTCAGCGGGTAGTGGGTGGCGTCGACGCTGCCGACCGACCGGATGCCGAACTTCTCCCTGAGCTGCTCGAAACCGCTCTCGTCGGCGAAGTTCTGCAGCACGTAGAGCGAGTCGAACAGCCGCGCGTGGCCGGTTTCCCGTTGCAGGACACCGAGTCCCACGTAGTCGTGCGGCATCAGCTCGGCGCGCTGCGACTGGATGCGGCGCAGCAGCTCCAGCAGCGACTCCCGCGGGTCGAGGGTGACCCGCACCGGGACGGTGTTGAGGAACATGCCGATGATGTTCTCCACGTCCGGGATGTCGGCGGGCCTGCCCGACACGGTGCTGCCGAACACGACGTCGTTGCGGCCGACGGCGCTGGAGAGCACCAGGCCCCACACCGCGTTGAGCACGGTGTTGAGCGTCAGCCCGTGCTCCCGGGCGGTCCGCCGCAGGCGCTCGCACAGCTCCTCCGGCAGCTGGACCCGGAGTTGCTCGGGGATGGCGGGCTCGCTGCTCGACGGCCCCAGCAGCGTGGGCTCGTCCAGTCCGGACAGTGCGTGCCGCCAGGCGCGGACCGCCAGGTCGTCGTCCTGCCGCCCGAGCCAGGCGAGGTAGTCGCGGTAGGAGCCGGGCGCGGGCAGCTCGGCGTCCGGGCGGTCGTAGAGGGTGAACAGCTCCCGCAGGAACAGCCCCTCCGACCAGCCGTCCCACAGCACCAGGTGGTGGGTGATGACCAGCCGGTCCCGGTCCGGTCCCATCCGGATCAGCAGCAGCCTGCACAGCGGCGGCCGGGTGAGGTCGAACCGGCGCCTGCGGTCGGCCGACATCAGCTCGCCGACGCGCCGCGCCCGCTCGTCCTCGGGCAGGTCGCCGAGGTCGACCACCTCCAGCGGAATCTCCGGTTCGGTGCCGATGAACTGCACCGGGCGGCTCAGGCCGTCGCTGGTGAAGCCCGCGCGCAGGCTCGGGTTGCGGTGCAGCAGCCGCGCGCACGCCGCCCGCAGCCGCTCCAGGTCGAGGCGGTGGTCGAAGTCCAGCGCGTCCTGCGCGGTGTAGACGTCGAGGGCCGACTGGTCGTAGCTGGAGTGGAAGAAAAGCCCTTCCTGCAGTGGGGAAAGCGGCCAGACGTCCTCCACCGGCACCGGGCTGACGCGCTCCACGCGGTCGATCTCGTCCTGCTCCAGCGACACCGTGGTCAGGTCCGAGGGCGTGAGTCCCGCCGGTCCGCCCTGCGCCAGTGCGCGCACCGCTTCGGCCCACGCCGTGGCGAGATCTTCGACGTCCTCAGTTGACAGCGCGTGGTCCTGCCAGGTCCAGTGCAGGCTCAGCCGCGGACCGTCCGGCGTGTCGTCGCAGACCGCGTCCACCTGGAGCGCGTACGGGGTGCCCAGGTCGTCGTCGGGCTCGACGGTCAGCGCGCCGGTGGGCATCCAGTCACCGCCGGCAGCGGGCAGCCGGCCCAGGTAGTTGAACAGCACCTGCGCCGAGGCGGCCCCGGCCAGGATCGGCGCCGTCTGCGGGTTGAGGCCGCGCAGCATGCCGTACCCGATGCCGCGGTCGGGCGCCGACCGCACCCGGTCCTTGACCGACCTGAGGACCTCGAGCGGCTCCGCCGCGCCGGGCAGGCGGACGGGCTGGATGCTGGTGAACCACCCGACCGTGCGGGACAGGTCGATCCCGTCGGCGACCTCCTCGCGGCCGTGCCGTTCGACGTCCACGAGCAGGTCCGCCCCGGCTTTGCGGCCGTGCCGCTCGTGCCAGCGCGAGACCGCGATCCGCAGCGCGGTGAGCAGGACCTCCGTGACGTCGGCCCGGACCGCGGCGGGCACGTCGGTCAGCAGCGGCTCGGTCTCGGCGACCGAGAGCCGGGTCGTCGTGCGGCGCGCGGAGCCCGCGGTGCCGGCGGCCTGCGCCGACGGCAGCAGTTCCGCCCCCGGGCGCAGGACCTCCGTCCAGTGCCCGAGCTCACCCATGCGCCGCGGGGTCTGCGACTGCTCGGTGAGGACGCGGGCGAACCGCCGCAACGACGTGCCGACCGGGTCGAGCACGGGCTCGCGGCCGGCGACCGCGGCCTCCCACGCGGTGCGCAGGTCTTCGGACAGGATCCGCCAGGAGACGCCGTCGACGGCGAGGTGGTGCAGCGCGAGGAACAGGTGGCCGGGCTGCTCACCCGCGTCGAACCACACCGCCCGCACCACGGTTCCCGCTTCGGGGTCGAGTCGGTCCACTTCGGACTCCGCCTCGGCCTGGACCGGCTCCGCGGACTCGACGCGGCGCAGCACGTCCCGCGCGGACACCGCCCCGGCAGGCCGGGTCTCCAGCGACCACAGCACTCCGGCGACGCGCGTGAGGCGCAGCCGCAGCGCGTCGTGGTGGTCCACGACGGCTTGCAGCGCGGCGGTCAGATCCTGCTCGCGGGCACCCGCCGGGGTCCGCAGCAGCATCGAGAGGTTGAACCGGCCGATGCCGCCGCCGCGCTCGCGCAGCCAGTGCACGATGGGCAGCAGTGCCACGTCCCCGACACCGTCGGAGTCGGCCACCACGGCCTCGGCGGGAGCGTCGCCGCCGAGGGCGGCCAGCGCAGCGGGCGTGCGGTGCTCGAACACGTCGCGCGGGCTGACGTCCAGCCCTGCCTTGCGGGCCCGGCTGGACACCGCGATCGACAGGATGCTGTCGCCGCCGAGTGCGAAGAAGTCGTCGTCGACCCCGACCTCCTGCCTGAGGACGTCGGCGAAGATCTCGCAGAGCTGCCGCTGGCGCTGGTCGCCGGGGCCACCCGCCGTGCTCCGCCGCGTCGACGGCGCGGGCAGCGCGTCCCGGTCGAGCTTCCCGCTCGGCGTCACCGGCATCGAGTCGAGCTCCACGAACGCGGTCGGCACCATCGCCGCGGGCAGCTCGGCGGCCAGCGCCGCCTCCAGCTCCGCGGTGTCCACCGGCCCGGACGGCACGACGTAGCCGACCAGGCGCACCGACGGGCCGTCCTCCCTGGCGACGACGGCGGCGTGGGCGACACCGGGCAGCCGCGACATCGCCGACTCGATCTCGCCCAGCTCGATCCGGTTGCCCCGGATCTTGACCTGCCGGTCCGCGCGGCCCAGGTACTCCAGGGCACCGTCATGGCGGCGGCGCACGAGGTCGCCGGTGCGGTACATCCGCTCCCCCGGCGCGCCGAACGGGTCGGCGACGAAGCGCTGCGCCGTCAGGTCAGCACGCCGGTGGTAGCCCCTGGCGAGCTGGACCCCGGCCAGGTACAGCTCTCCCGGCACGCCGTCGGGCACCGGGCGCAGGCACGAGTCCAGCACGTGCAGCCGGGTGTTCCACACCGGCCATCCGATCGGCACGACCGCGTCGGGCGAACCGTCGAAGGGCCACCACGTGACGTCGACGGCGGCCTCGGTCGGGCCGTAGAGGTTGTGCAGCTCCACACCGGTCAGCTCGGTCCACTGCGCGGCCAGGTCGCCGCCCAGCGCCTCACCGCTGCTGAACACCCGGCGCAGCGACGCCGCCCAGCTCGGGTCGGCGGTGACCTCCTCGGTGCTGAGGAACGCCGCCAGCATCGACGGCACGAAGTGCATCGTGGTGACGCCCCGCGCGCGCACGAGCCCGGCCAGGTAGGCGGGGTCGCGGTGGCCGTCCGGCCGGGCCAGCACCACCGCGGCGCCGACGCCCAGCGCCCAGAAGAACTCCCACACCGAGACGTCGAAGCTCGACGGCGTCTTCTGCAGGACCCGGTCGTCCGCGCCGAGGCGGTAGCGGTCCTGCATCCACTCCAGGCGGTTGACGATCGCCCGGTGGGTCACCACCACACCCTTGGGCCTGCCGGTCGAACCGGAGGTGTAGATGAGGTACGCGGGGTTGTCCGGCACCGGACGCGCCCCGGCTTCGGGAACGGGCTCGGAGACGTCGGCGTCGGAGTCCTCGACGAACAGCCGCTCGGCGCCCTCCGGCAGCCCGTCCGCGTCCCGGGTGGTCACGACCAGGCGCGCCCGGGAGTCCGAGAGCATGTAGGCGATGCGGTCCTCGGGGTAGTCCAGGTCGACCGGCAGGTACGCCGCGCCCGACTTCAGCACGCCGAGCAGCGCCACCATCAGCTCCGCCGAGCGGGCAACTGCCACCGCAACGACCTGCTCCGGCCCCGCTCCCCTGGCCCGCAGCCGCGCCGCGAGCCGCTCGGCAGCCGCATCCAGGTCCACATAGGACATCTCGGTCGCACCGGAAACGACAGCCGTGGCGTCGGGGGTATTCGCGACCTGCGCCTCGAAGGAGTCCACCAGCGTACGTTCGGACAGTTCGCGCGCCGTGGCGTTGAGCTCCCGCAGCCGGTCGTGCCCGCGCTCGGACAGCAGCTCGATCCGGCCGGCGGGCTGCCCCGGGTCGGCGGCCACCGCCTCCAGCACGCGTGCCATCCGCTCGGCGATCGAGCGCGCCTCCGCGGCGGCGAGCCGGTGCTTGAACTGCAGCTCCAGCTTCTCGCCCGGCATCACGACCAGGGTGAGCGGGTAGTGGCCCGCGCCGAAGAACTCCGAACCCGCGACCTCGACCGTCCCGCCCGCGTCGGTCAGGCGCTCCTCGGACGGGTAGTTCTCGAAGACCAGCAACGTGTCGAACAGCTCGCCGGCGCCCGCCAGCCGCTGGATCTCGCCGAGGCCGAGGTGCTGGTGGTCGAGCAGGTCGGACTGCTCGGACTGCAGCCGGGTCAGCTCGTCGGCGATGGGCGAGCCCGGCTGCCAGCGCATCCGCACCGGCACCGTGTTGGCCAGCAGACCGACCATCGACTCGACCCCGGCGACCTCGGCGGCGCGACCGGAGACCGTCGTGCCGAACACGACGTCGGAGCGGCCGGTGAGCCTGCCGAGCAGCAGGCCCCACGCTCCCTGCACGACGGTGCTCAGCGTGACGCCCAGCTCGCGGGCACGAGCGGCGAGTCCGGCCGTCACCTGCTCGGGGATGTCCACAGTGCACTGCTGGAGCGCACCCCGGTCCCCGGTGGCCAGCAACGTCGGTTCGCCCATTCCGCGCAGCGCGTCGCGCCACGCCTGCCGGGCCGCCTCGTCATCCCGCTCGGCCAGCCAGCCGAGGTAGTCGCGGTAGGCGGTGACCGGTGGCAGTTCCCCGCCCGGGGTGTGCAGGGCGAGCAGTTCCCGCACCATCACCGGCGACGACCAGCCGTCGGCGACGATGTGGTGCAGCGTCAGCACGAGCCAGTGCCTGCCGTCGCCGCGCACGAGCGCGCAGCGCATCAGCGGCGCCTCGGACAGGTCGAAGCGCCGCGACCGCTCCTCGGCCGCGACCTGCTCGACGTCACCGGAGACCTCCCGCCACGGCACCTCGACCCGGCGGTCGACGAGCTGCACGACGCGGCCGTCGGCGCGCTGCCGGAAGCCGGCGCGCAGCGGGGCGTGCCGCTCGGCCAGCCCCCGCACCGCGCGGCGCATCGACTCGCCGTCGACCTGGCCTCGCAGCTCCACCACCTGCTGCACGAGGTAGTCGTCTGCCTCGGACTCGTCGAAGGAGGCGTGGAAGAACAGCCCTTCCTGCAACGGGGTCACCGGCAGGACGTCCTCGACCTCGGCGGGCAGTTCGTCGGTTTCCTCCTGCGTGAGCCGCACCAGCGGGAAGTCCGAAGGTGTCCGGCCACCGCGCGCGTGCCGCGCGAGGGACTCCAGCGCCTCGACCCAGCCGCGGCCCAGCTCGGCAGCATCGGACTCCGCGAGCACGCCCTCCGGCCAGGTCAGGGTCGCGCTGAGGCGCGGACCGCCGTCGTCGTCGCGCACGAGGGCGTTGATCTCCAGCTCGTGGTCCACCGGCATGCGTGGGTCGCGCCCGGCGCCCAGCGGGTCCGCCTCGGGCGCGGGAGCCCAGTCGCGCCCGCCGCGCACCGAGAACCGGCCCAGGTAGTTGAACAGCACCGGCGCGCCACCGGCCAGGCCCGGTTCGGCGGCCAGGTGCCGCAGCTGCCCGTAGCCGAGTCCGCCGTCGGGCACGCGCAGTTGTTCCTTGACGCGCTTGACGGCCTGGTCGACCGACCCGGCGGCGAACTCCGCCGGATCACCGGGGTTCAGCCGAACCGGGAACAGGCTGGTGAACCAGCCGACCGTGCGCGTCAGGTCCACGTCGCCGAAGACCTGCTCCTCGCGGCCGTGCCCCTCCAGGTCGACCAGCAGGTCCCCGCCGCCGCGCCACCGGCCGACGGCCACCGCGAGAGCGGTGAGCAGCACGTCGTTGACGTTGCCGTGGAAGGCGGCGGGCACCGAGCTCAGCAGCGGTTCGGTCTGCTCGGCGGGCACCCGCACGGTGAGCGAACGCAGCGTCGCCGCGGTGTCCCGCTCGTCGAGCGGACGGCTGCCCAGTCCTCGGTCGGCGGGGTGGCGCCAGTGCGCCGACTCGCCGCGGCGGTCGTCGGCGTGCTCGCGCAGGAGTCGCGACCACGTGCGCAACGACGTGCCGACCGGCGGCAGCTCGACCCGCCCGCCCGCGCTGAGCTGCTGCCAGGCGAGTTCCAGGTCGGAAGCCAGGATCCGCCACGACACGCCATCGATGACGAGGTGGTGCGCGACCACCAGAAGCCGCTGTGCGTCGGGGAACCACACGGCCCGCAGCATCCGGCCTTCTCGCGGCGCCAACCCGGAAACCGCCCACGCACGGTGGTCGTCGGTCACCGGCCCGTCCACCACCTCGACGACGTCGCCGGCGCGGACCGCCGAGGCTTCGGGCACCTCCATCGTCCAGTCCGGCTGAAGCCGCGCGCGCAGCACGTCGTGGCGGTCCACGAGCGCCTGCACCATCTCGAGCAGGCGCTCGTGGTCGAGCTCGGCGGGTGTGGTCAGCAGCGTCCACTGGTGGAAGCGGTCGATCTCGCCCCCGAGCTCGCGCAGCCAGTGCACGATCGGCGTCGGTTCCACCGTGCCCACACCGGAATCCGTGCGCTGCGCGGCGGTCCCGCGCTCCTGCGCGACCGCGGCCAGTGCGGCGACGGTGCGCTGCCGGAAGACCTGCCTCGGCGTGATCGCGTATCCGGCGCGCCGCGCCCTGCTCACCAGCTCGATCGCGACGATGCTGTCGCCGCCCAGCTCGAAGAAGCTGTCGTGCACCCCCACCGCCGGGAGGTCGAGGACTTCGGCGAACAGCTCGGCGAAGCGGTGCTCGGCGGCCGTGGTCGGCCGGTCGGCGCCGGCCAGCGCCGCCCAGGCCGGCACGGGCAGCGCGGCGGTGTCGGTCTTGCCGTTGGGAGTCAGCGGCAGCGGCTCGGCCAGGACGACCACCGGGTTGGGCACCATGTAGTCGGGCAGCAGGGTCTCGGCGAAGGCGCGCACCGCTGCGCCGTCGGCCTCGCCGTGCACGTAGGCAACCAGCCGGGTCGCGCCCCGGTGGTCCTGCCTGGCCAGCACGGCGGCCTGCACGACGTCAGGATGGCGCATCAGCGCGCTCTCGACCTCGCCCGGCTCGATCCGGTGGCCCCGGATCTTGATCTGGTCGTCGGACCTGCCCAGGAACGACAGCGTGCCGTCGGGCCGCCAGCGCGCCCGGTCGCCGGTGCGGTACATGCGCTCGCCCGGCTCGCCGAACGGGTCGGCGACGAAGCGCTCCGCGCTCGGCCCGTGACGGCCCAGGTACCCGCGGGCCAGGCCCCGTCCGGCGACGTAGATCTCGCCGGTCACGCCCACGCCCACCGGCCGCAGCGCCGAGTCCAGCACGTAGATCCGGGTGTTGGGGTCGGGGCGCCCGATCGGCACCGAACCCCGCCAGCCCTGTTCGGCCATCCACAGCGTCGAGTTCACCGTTGCCTCGGTCAGCCCGTAGGCCACGACGACCCGCAGCCGCTTGGCCCAGCGCTCGATCAGCTCGGCGGGCACCGCCTCGGTGCCGACCAGCAGGACCGCGTCCTCTGGCAGCTCGCAGTCGGCGGGCAGCGCCGACACCAGCGACGGCGGCAGCGCGAGGTGGGTGACCCCGTGCGCCACGGCGTAGTCGGTCAGCTCGCGGCCGGCGACCCGGCGCTGCTCGGGGACGACAACAAGGCGCCCGCCGGTGCACAGCGCCATGGACAGCTCCCACACCGCGACGTCGAAGCCGACCGACGCGAACTGCATCACCCGGCTGTCCGCGTCGACGCCGAGCCGGTCCACGGCCGTGGCGACCAGGCTGCCGATGCCGTCGTGGGTGACGACCACGCCCTTGGGCCGCCCGGTCGAACCGGAGGTGAAGATGACGTAGGCGGCCTGGTCCAGCCGCACCTCGACGCCCGGGTCCTGCGCGGGCTGACCGGCCGCGTCGCCGAGGAGCACCCGCGGTGGTCCGGACGGGATCTCGCCGGCCAGCTCGGGCACCGTCACGACCCGGCTCGCCTCGCGCAGCATGAAGGCGATCCGGTCCGGCGGGTGGTCCAGGTCCAGCGGCAGGTAGGCGGCACCGGTCTTGAGCACCGCCAGCAGCGCGACGACCATCTCCACCGAGCGCGGCACCGCGACCGCGACGACCTGCTCCGGGCCGACCCCCTCAGCCATCAGCAGGTGCGCGAGCCGGTTGGCCTCGGCGTTGAGCTCGGCGTAGGTGCGCTGCTCGTCCTCGCACACCACGGCCACCGCGTCGGGCGTCTCGCGCACCTGCCGCTCGAACGCCGCGGGCCAGGACAGCTCGCGCACCGCGCGGTCGTCGCGCCCGAAGCGGTCCAGGACCAGCCTGCGCTCCTGCGGCGGTACGGGGTCGATGGTGTGCAGCGGCCGGTCCTCGGTGATGGCCTCAAGCACCCGCAGGAAGCGGGCGGGGTGCTCGCCGAGCTCGGCCGCGTCGAAGTCGACGCGGACCCCGCGCGGACCGTCGTGCACGGCCACCGACAGGTCGTTCACCGGGCCGAGCGAGAGGTTGTGCGCGCGGACCTCCAGGCCCGGCAGCTCCAGACCGTCCTCGAAGGACATGAAGTTGACCGTCGGCCCGACGAGCTCGGCGATCCCGCCGGGCACGCCGAGCTCCCTGGCCAGTTCCTCGCCCCGGAAACGCTCGTGCGCGCGCACCTCCCGCACCTCCCGGTCGACCGCGTCCACCAGCTCCGCGGTCGTCATGTCCGGACGCACCCGCAGCCGCAGCGGCAGCACGTTGGACACCATGCCGGGCACGTCGCGCTGCTCGGCGGTCCGCGCGGTCACGGGCAGGCCGAGCACCACGTCGGTCTCGCCGGTGAGGCGGTGGGTGTAGGCGGCGACCGCCGCGATCGCCAGCCGGGAGAGCCGGTGCCCGCCGGCGCGCAGGGCCGCGACGCGGTCCTCAGGCAACTCGACCGACGTGCGCGACGGAGCGCCCGCGGCGGTCACCAGCCGCGCCGGGTCCGGCCGGCCGGCCATGCGGGCGAGCCAGTGCTCGCGGTCGGCCGCCCAGGAGTCCGACGCCCGGTACTCGGCGTCGGACTCGACGAGAGCGGCCACCGGCCACTCCCGCGCGGTGCCCTCACCCCGGTACAGCTCGCCAACCCGGCGCGAGAGCACCGAGAAGCCGTAGGCGTCCATGACGAGGTGGTGGTACCGCTGGTACCAGAGGAAGTGCCGGTCCCCCACGCGCAGCAGCGCGTGGGCGAACAGCGGCCCGCCGCCGAGGTCGGCCGGGCGGGCCAGGTCCGCCCGCATCCACTCCTCGGCCGCGCCCAGCGGGTCGGCCTCGGCACGCAGGTCGTGCACCGGCAGCCGCCAGCCGGACGCGGAAAGCGCGGTCTGCTCCGGCCCGCCGCCGGCGTCGCGGAACCGGACGTGCAGGCATTCCGCCTCGCGCACGGCCCGGCCCACGGCCTCGGTCATCCGGTCGACCTCCAGCTCGCCCCGGATCTCGTGGTACCAGGCGATGTTGTACGCCGAGGTCTCCGGATCGATCTGCTGGGAAAGCCAGATGCCGTCTTGCGCTGCGGTGAGTGCCAGCCCGGGGCGGGCCATGTCTCTTCCTCCCAAGGGGTGTTGCTTCTCTCGCTCTGGGGCGGAGTCGAAGGTGCCGTTACCGGGCCGGTCGCGCGAGCTGCGGGACGACCTGGTCGATGGCGTACGGAATGCTCAGGACGGTGTTGAACGAGATCGCGGCACCGACCGGCGGGTTCTGGTAGCTCAGGAACAGGTCGCGCCCGTCCTTGACCACGTTCAGCGACCGGTAGATGCCGTTGGTGCGCACGGCGTTCGCGGCGACCTCGTCGGAGGTCATCCACACCAGGCGGTCGACGTCGAGCATGCCCATCTGCTCGTAGCCGAACTCGGCCACCGCCTTGTCCCCGATCGCCGCGGTCAGCTGCGGCGGCGACTTGAAACCGAGCTCCTGCATGAACAGCGACTTGGCGTCGGCGGGCGGGAACGCGCCGAACGCGCCCTGCCGGTAGGTGTCGACCAGCGCGAGGGTCTGCTGCGCGAACTCCGGGTGCTGCTTGCGGACCTCGGCGAAACGGCCTTCGGTCCGGGCCACCAGCTCCTCGGCCTTGGCGGGCTGGTTCAGCGCCTGCCCGATCATCCTGGTCATCTCCTGCCAGGGCGCGCCGTATTCGGGGAAGCGGGGCGACTGCGCCACGGTCGGCGCGATCGCCGACAGCTTGTCGTACTGCTCGCGGCGCATCCCGGAGTACTCGGCGATGATCAGGTCGGGCTTGAGCTCGGCGATCTTCTCCATGTTGTACTCGTCGCGCTGGCCGACCACGTCCGGCTGCTGGCCGCCCCACAGCTGCTGGCTCCACGGCCAGTTGCCGAAGGGGCGCTCACCGAACCAGTCGACGACACCGACCGGCTTGATGCCGAGGGCCAGCACGGTCTCGTGGTCGGTCATCCCGAGGGTCACGACCCGCTTGGGTTGCGCGGGCACCTGGGTCGAGCCGTACCTGTGTTGCACCACGGGGCCGTTGCCCGCCGGGTTCTCGCCGGAGGACGCGCCCCCACAGGCGGCGGCCACCATGGCCACGATGAGCAGCAGGGCGCCGAGCGCCGCACTTCTGGTCCGCATCGGGTTCTTCTCCTGGGGAAGGGGTTGGGACAAGCCCGGCCGGACTGCGCCGCCGGGCCACACCGTTGCCGGGATTCCGGACTGCCGCCGGCTTACTGCGCCACGCGCAGCCGCGGAATGCCGGTGCTGCGGTCGTCGACGATCGAACGCAGGATCTCGCCACCGCGCACCGCTGTGTTGGACAGCAGCGACGAGGTGATGCCGTGGGTATGCTCGGTCCCGCCCTGCAGGTAGATCCCGCCGCGCACGGCGGAACCGGTCTTCAGCCGGTAGTCCCGGGAGACGCGGTAGCGCCCCTGGTCGTCGCGTTCGCAGTTGTCGGCCAGCTCACCGAGCAGCGCGGTCGGGTCCGACGGCCGGTAGCCGGTGGCGTAGACGACCACATCGGACTCCAGCATCGCCTTCTCCCCCGTGGTGAGCGACTCCACCGCGACCCGCACGCCGGTGTCGGTCTCGACGACCTCCAGCACCCGGGAGGTGTTGAGCACCCGCAGGCGCTCGCGGCCGAGCACCTTCTCCTGGTAGACCCGCCGGTAGAGGTCGTTGATGAGGTCGAGGTCGACCACCGAGTAGTTCGTGTTGGCGTGGTAGCCGAGAAGCTTCTGCTTGACCTGCTCCGGCGCGGTGTAGAAGTCGTCCACAGCGGACGGGTCGAAGATGCGGTTGGCGAACGGGCTGTCGTCGGAAGGGCTGTAGCCGTACCGCGAGAACACCGCGGACACCTGCGCGTCCTGGAACCGGCCGTGCAGGTGCGCGACGACCTCGGCCGCGCTCTGCCCGGCCCCCACCACGACGAACCGCTCGTCGCCCCGCTGGGGCAGCGACTCGATGCGGTGCAGCAGCTCGGAGTTGTGCCACACGCGGTCGCCGGAGGTGATCCCCTCCGGCATGTTCGGTTCCAGTCCCGTCGCGAGGACCACGTTGCGGGCCGGGTAGGTCACCTCCCGACCGGACGCGGTCCGGCCCACGACGTCGAAGTGCTCCACCACTCCGTCGCGCACCACCGGTTCGACGCCGACGACCTCGACGCCGTAGTCGACCAGGTCGTCCAGATGGGAGGCCGCCCACTCGAAGTAGTCGTGGAACTCCACCCGCAGCGGGAACAGGCTCTTGTGGTTGATGAAGTCGACCAGCCTGCCCTTGCTGTGCAGGTACGACAGGAAGCTGAACTCGCTGGCCGGGTTGCGCTGGGTCACCAGGTCCTTGAGGAACGACACCTGCATCGTGGCGTCGTCGATGAGCATCCCGCGATGCCAGCCGAAGGCAGGCTTGCTCTCCAGGAAGCGCGCGGCCACCTGGTCCCCGGCTCCGACCTGCGCGTTGTGCTCGCGCACGGCGATCGCGAGCGCGAGGTTCGACGGCCCGAAGCCGACGCCCACGAGATCACGAACCGGATTCGAGTCGTCATACCGGGTCATACCTGTCCCATCATGCGGCGGAGCTGCGATTTCAGGTTTGGTCGTCCACGCGCGGACTCCGCGGCGGCCGGCGGTGGCGGGCGCCGCGCTGGGCGCGGCGCGACCTCCGCAGGTCGGCGGTGAAGGTGAGCCTACCTTTATTTAGGCTTGACTAACTTAGCCCGTTTGTGTGATCCATCGCTCGTTCGGCCGACGCCCAGCCGTCTACACCCGACGTCGCAACGGCCGGAAGCCAGACGCAGCAGTCACGACACCATGCCTGACCAGGCGATCAAGCGCCGCGTGATCTTCACGCGACGCAATGTTGCGACGCGGCGGGCCGATCCCGCCGTTCGCCGTCCTAACAAGACGGTCGCGTCCGCGAGGCGGCAACCGAGGACAAAAAGGACGAATCGGCCTACCGGGTCATACGCGACGGCTACCCGGCCAGCACCGCGTTCGGACTCCGGGACGCGGAACCGGCGGCGAGCGAGGTCCGCACGGGCTCGCGGAACGCCTCCGTCGCGGCGTGCGCGGGGACGCTCGGCCACGCCAGGTGGACGGTCACGGGCGCCGCGTCGGCGATCGGCAGGTAGCGCACGCCCGGGTAGGGGTGGCTGTGCCCGGTTCCCTCGGTGGTCACGCCGACCGCGTCACCGGTGGCGATCGCGGTGAGCCATTCGTCCACGCCGCCGACCTCGAAGGTCCGCGGCCGCCGCTCGTCGGGCCACAGGGCCGCGCTGCTGGTGGCGGCGGTGGCGCAGAGCGCGACCGGACGTCCGGCGAGGTCGGCGAGC
Organism: Saccharopolyspora erythraea; assembly: GCF_018141105.1. Lineage (NCBI taxonomy): Bacteria > Bacillati > Actinomycetota > Actinomycetes > Pseudonocardiales > Pseudonocardiaceae > Saccharopolyspora > Saccharopolyspora erythraea. The sequence continues at coordinate 5,307,179 of NZ_CP054839.1, forward strand.
CGCACGGCGCCCTCGGCGGCGAGCGGGTCGCCCTCCGCCACGGCGGCCAGGCGGCGCTCGTCGTAGAGCGGGAGGGTCCGCAACGCGCTTCCGGCCGGGGGCACCGTGCGCAGGAACGCCACGTCGACCTCTCCGCGGCAGAGCGCGGCCTCCGGGTCGTCGTGGTGCCGCACCCGGACCGCGGTACCGGGGTGCCGTTCGCGCCAGCCGCGCAGCAGCGGCACCGTGTGCCGGCCGAGCGTCGCCCAGGCGAACCCGACGCGCAGCTCACGCGGCCCCGAGGTGGTCTCGGCGAGCGCGTCCGTGAGCTGGTTGAGCAACCGGTGGGAGTGCTCCCAGAGCCGCCGGCCGGCCTCGGTCAGCACCAGGCGCCGGGTGGTGCGCTCCACCAGCCGCGTGCCGAGCCTGCCCTCGAGCTGGTCGAGGGGGCGGGACAGCGCGGGCTGGCTGACGTGCAGCGCCTGGGCAGCGCCGGTGATGGTCCCCTCGTCGCCGATCGCGGCGAGGGCGCGCAGATGCCGCAGCTCGACATTCATGACCGGCAAGCATAGGTGCCGCACGCCCTGCGCCGCACGACCGCGCAGGGCGTGCGTCCACTGCGTGGAAGGCTGTCAGAGTGCTCGGTCCGGCGACCGGTGCACGCGGTCAGGCGGGGCGGTCGAGCGAACCCCATTCGTCGTGCAGCTCGGCTACCAGCCGTCGCCCCTCCGCAGTGCCTCCTCGGCGACAAAGGCGATCGCCCGCTCCGGCGCCACCAAGGGTTCCTTGTCCGGCCCGCGGGCGACCTCGCGCCCCGCCAGCAGCCAGCGCGGACGCCCTGGCCGGGCTGCCGCTCCCGCAGGTGCTTGTAGTCGTAGAGCCTGCGCGCCACCCCACAGCCGCAGCGAGCGGTCGCCCCACCACGACCCGACGTGCAGCGGGCTGGCCGACAGGCCGGGCAGCGTGACGCCGGTGAGCGCGTCGCGGCTGGTGGTGCCGGCGTCGAAGGCCGGTCCCCGCGACCAGCGCAGGTACAGGCCCTGACCGGCCGCGTGGGCACGCACGGCCTCGGCCAGGTGGCCGAGGCCGCCCAGCACGGGGAGGCCATTGTGGTCGTCGGTCACTGCGGTGGGTTACCCGGCAGACCTGCGCGGCCCCACAAGTCCGCTGTGGAGCGCCCACGCGCCGTGCGGGAGCCACGCACCCGCGATGCGGTGCTCCACCGGACCCGGCGCGGTTACCGGGTCTCGGTGGTCCCCAAGGTCGCGATCCAGGCGCGCAGGTCCCGGGGGCGCCCGAAGCGGTGGACCGCCGGCCGGGACGGGTCCGCGGCCCACTCCCGCATCCGCCCGCGCTTGCGGGCGAACGAGCGGAAGTGCCAGAGGAGGATCGAGTCGCGGGAGAAGACCGTGCGCAGCGTTTCCCGGTTCCCGTTGCACACCGGCCGCCTGTCGATCACCCGGCCCGCGGTGCGGCGGAGCAGCCGCGACAACGACAGCCACCGCGGGTAGTCCAGCGCGACGATCAGCTCCGCACGGGCGAGCGGGATCTCCAGCCACTTGCCGTAGGCCGAGTCCAGGATCCATTCGTCCTGGGCGCAGATCCGCGCGATGCGTCTGCGCTGCTCCTCGGGCGGGACCTCGACCCAGCCCGGCTCCCAGGTGAGGTCGTCCACGGGATGCCACGGCACACCGGTCGCGCGGCTGATCCGCTGGGCCGCGGTCGACTTGCCCGATCCGGTGACGCCGTAGACCACGATCCGGCGCGCGATCCGATCGGCCACGGAAAGGACCATACCGAAGCAGCGCACCGGTCCGGCGCCGCCGTTCCGGGCTCAGCCGCCGAAGGCGGCGGCGTTCTCCCGCACCCACCGGGCGAAGTCGCGCGCGGGCCGCCCGGTGACCTCCCGCACCGTGGGCAGCACCGTCCCGCCCATCCCGGCCGGGTCGGTCCGCATGGCGAGGAAGAACTCGATGTCCTCGGCCGAGTAGCCCTCCGCCCGCCACTGCGCCAGGACCTCGTCGCGGGTGAGTTCGACGTAGCGCACCTCGCGCCCCAGCACCTCGCTGATCGTTCGCACCTTCTGCGGTGGGGTCAACGCCTCCGGCCCCGTCAGCCAGTACTCCTGCCCGGCGTGTCCGTGCTCGGTCAGGGCCGTCGCCGCGACGGCGGCGATGTCGGCCTCGTGGATCATCGCGCTCCTGGACTCGGCGAACGCCTCGCGGACGACGCCCTCCTCCCGCACCGGACCGGCCCACTCCAGGGCGTTGCACATGAACTCCACCGGCGCCAGGTACGTCCAGTCGAGGCCGCCCGCCTCGACGGCGAGCTCCAGCGGGCTTTTCGACACATCGCCCTTGAGGACGGTCACCTCGCGCACCCCGCTCGCCACCGCGAGCTCGACGAGGTCCTCGCCGTTGGCCAGAGGTGAGAAGTCCGCGCCGTCGAACGTGATCAGGTGGGCGGCGCGGACGCCGTCGAAGGCGGGCGCCAGGCCGGCGGTGTCGGTCAGGTCGCCGGCGAACACCTGCGCGCCCGCGGGCAGGTCCGCCCGGGCGGGGTCGCGGGTCAGGGCGCGCACCCGGTGTCCGTCGGCGAGCAGCTGGCGGACGAGGTGGCGTCCGACGTTTCCGGTGGCTCCGGTGACGAGGATCGTCTTGGGGCTGTTCATGCCGCCGACGCTAGGAACATCGGCGGTCAGTTCCTGTCCTCGCGGAAGCATTTTTCCTGTCGAGTCGCCGATGTGCGGCAAGACCGAACGGAGCGACGCCGCCGGACGTCCGGCCGCGCCGCCGACCGCTTGTAGCCCTGAACTACCAGCAACGTGGCAATGACGTATCCGCCCGCGCATCGCCGCCGGAGGCTCCCTAAACCACCGGCGCCGTGCACGACAGTGGACGATCCGCCGAAGTTGGTCTTCGCCGTTGTACAAATCGACACCTTGGCCGCCCGCCGTGACGGGGCTCACGATGTCCGGCAACCGCAGTCGGACCACCGAGGAAGGGGTCGCAGTTGTCAGGCACGGAGGGGTCCTCGCTCAGCAGCGGGCTGCGCCAGCGGCACCTGAGCATGATCGCGATCGCCGGGGTGATCGGCGCCGGGCTGTTCGTCGGCAGCGGCGCGGCCATCAGCGAGGCGGGGCCCGCCGCGCTGGTCTCCTACGCGCTGGCCGGCGTCCTGGTGGTGCTGGTGATGCGGATGCTCGGTGAGATGTCGGCGGCCAGTCCCGCCACCGGGTCGTTCTCCGCCTACGCCGAGCAGGCGCTCGGACGCTGGGCCGGCCTGTCCATCGGCTGGCTGTACTGGTGGTTCTGGGTCGTCGTGCTGGGCATCGAGGCCACCGCGGGCGCCGAGATCGCCAACCGGTGGGTGCCCGGTGTCCCGCAGTGGGTGTGGGCGCTGCTCATCATGCTGGTGCTGACCGCGACGAACCTGTACTCGGTGCGCTCGTTCGGGGAGTTCGAGTTCTGGTTCGCCGCCATCAAGGTGGCCGCCATCGTCGGGTTCATCGCCCTCGGCGCGGCGGCCATCCTCGGGCTGCTGCCCACGGTGCCGAGCCCCGGCATCAGCAACCTTGTCGGCCACGGCGGTTTCATGCCCTTCGGCGCGAGCCCGGTGTTCGGCGGGCTGGTCGTGATCGTGTTCTCCTTCTTCGGCGCCGAGATCGCCACGATCGCCGCGGGCGAGTCCGACAACCCCGGCCGCGCGGTCCGCGCCGCGGTGCGGTCGGTGGTGTGGCGGATCCTGGTCTTCTACATCGGCTCGATCGCCGTCATCGTCACGCTGCTGCCCTACGACAGCGCCGAGGTCGCCAAGAGCCCGTACGTGGCCGTGCTCGACCAGATCGGGCTGCCCGCGGCGGCGACGGTGATGGACGTCGTCGTGTTCACCTCCGTGCTGTCCTGCCTGAACTCCGGGCTCTACACGGCCTCCCGGATGGCCTACTCGCTGTCCCGGCGGGGCCAGGGCCCGGCCGCGGTGGCCCGGGTCAGCAAGCGCGGAACGCCTGTGCTCGCGGTGCTGGGCTCGACGGTCGTCGGTTTCGTGGCCGTCGCGTTCAACTACCTCTCCCCCGACACGGTGTTCCTGTTCCTGGTGAACTCCTCCGGGGCGACGGCGTTGCTGGTCTGGCTGGTGATCGCCTTCTCCCAGCTGCGTCTGCGCCGCCACTACCAGCGCACCGATCCCGCCCGGCTGACGCTGCGGATGTGGGGCTATCCGTACCTGACCTGGATCACCATCGCCGGGATCGCCGCCGTCCTGGCGGGCATGGCCCTCGAGGGCGAGACCCGCGTGCAGTTGCTGCTCACGCTGCTGGTCGCGGCCGCGCTGGTGACCATCGGCATCGTCCACCAGCGCAGGACCCCCGTCGCACAACCGGAGTTCGCGCCGGCCCGGGACTGACCCCGACCGACCGCACCGCACCACGTCCGGGTTCGCGCCCGTTCGCCCGAGGGCCCGCAGGCCCGAGCACAGTCTCTTTCGGTGCGGTGCGGTCGAATTCCCAGCCGACGAACGCGCTTTCGTGCTCCGGCAGCGAGATCGCCGCCCCTGTGCGCCGCGGCGGAGCTCAGCGGTGAACCGGAGAGCCACAAGCCGCCAGTGGCCGACCCGGCACCCTTCACACCGGCGGCACCCCCGCCGCTCTCCATCCCGGACACCCCTGTCGTGCTGGTGCCCCAGCGGCGCGACGACCAGCCCCGTGTTCCCGCCGAAGCACCACCAAGCGTGGCCGCGGAACTGCGCAGGCTGCGCATCGCCGCCGGGCTGACCGTTTCCGCCGCGACGCATCCGGCCGAGGCTGGATCAACCCATTCCCCGAACTGATTTCGCGCGCAATCCAGAACGACGGGGCGAGGCCACCCGCCGATAGTGACAATTCGGCAGCTCCAGTTGGAACATTCCGAAAGAACCATTCGGATCGGCACTGGAGAAAAGTGCCAGGCCAGCAAGCGCACGTTGCCACGTAGCTCGCGAGACGGCCCGAAAACCACGTCGTCAGCAACAAAAGCGCTGATCAGAATGGCCGCGAAGATATGGCGACGAATCCACATCGGACACCCAGGACGACACCGCCGGACGCCCGGCTCCTTCGCGCGGCCGAATAGCAAAGCCGACATCAACACCGGGAATGCCGACCACTATAGTCCTTATGGCCTAATGTTCTGCGCTGTTCAGCCTAGTACGAGCGCACTTCGCAAGGGAGTGATGTCAATGGCTCAACCTCGGTATCCCCACGTCCTGTCCTCAGGACTGGACTCGTCCGCCCCCGCGGACTCCGACAGGAGTTCCGCGGCGTGGCGGACCGGCAAGCACTGGCTGACGCTGTCCAGCGCCGGCATGCTCGCCATGACCAGCTTCGGGCTGCTCACCGCTCAGCCCGCGCTGGCCGACCCGGCCGGCTGCTCGCGGACCCCCAACGAGTTCGGTGGACAGGACATCCTGTGCCCGCGAGGGGTGCAGGCCGGGCAGACGCTGCAGGGTACCGCCGGCAAGGACCGGATCACCATCGTCGGCAGCGTGGTCGGCAGCGTCGACGGCGGTGCCGGCGACGACACGATCACCGTCACCGGCTCGACCGGTGGCAACGGCGGCAACGGCGGCAACGGCAAGATCGGCCCGAACGGCGGTGACGCCGGAACGTCGGCCAGCGGCCGGCAGGGCACGGGGCCGTCCGCCAACGGTGACGAGCCCCCGACCGAGAACGGCAAGGACGCCGGGCGCGGCGGTCACGGCGGCACCGGCGGCGACGCCGTGGCGCGTACCGGTCTCATCAACGGCGGTACGGGCAACGACACGATCAGCGTCACCGGTGGCACCGGCGGCAACGGCGGCGAGGGCGGCAACGGCGGCGGTGGCGCCGCGGAGCAGATGCTGGCCTACGGCGGCGGGAACGGCGGTGCCGGCGGCAACGGCGGCACCGGCGGTGCCGGCAACCTCGGCCGCATCACCGGCGGCGAGGGCACCAACACCGTCAACGTCACCGGCGGGACCAACGGCAACGGTGGGCACGGCGGTCGCGGTGGCGGCGGCGTGGGCACCGAGAGCGGCCACGGCGGTGCGGGCGGCAACGGCGGCGGAGGCCGGGCCGCGTCCAACGGTCCCGCTGGCCTCGGCAACGCGGGCACGATCGTGAACGAGGGCAGCGACCAGATCACCGTCGAGGGCGGTGCGGGTGGCCGCGGCGGTGACGGCGGCATCGACGGCATCGGCGGTATCGACGGCAGCGGTGGCATCGGCGGCCCCGGTGGCAACGGCGGTCTTGGCGGTGAGAGCGGAGCCGGTGAGGTCGTCGACCGCAACGGCACCGCCTCGGTGCGGGCGCTGCCAGGACGCGACGGCGCCAACGGCAGCTACGGCTTCCCCTCCGGCGGGGTAGGCGACAACGGCAGCCACAACGGCGTCGCGCGCACCGCGCCCGAGCACCAGGCGACCGGGCGCACGCTGGGGACCGGCGTCAACGCCACCGAAGAGGTGACCCAACGGGTGTCCGGTGACGTCCTGCCCAGCATCCCGCTCAGCGGCGTCGGCGAGGACGCCTCGGTCAGCGGCGAGCCGGGCACCACGTCGGTGAACGCTCCGGTCGCCGACCAGCCCGGCAATGGTGGCACCGCTGCCGAGCCGAAGTCCGACAGCGTCGGCGGCACCCGCGAAGCGGCTTGCGCACAGCGCCCGCTGCCTCTTGGTGCGGTCATCGCGTGCAAGCTGGCGGGCTGAGGTCCGCTGACACAGGAGTGGCCCGCCGGAACCTTTCCGGCGGGCCATTTCCGTGGAGGAGCAATCCCGTTGGCGGGCAAGGATTCGTCGCACAGTCCGGGGTCTGAACCGGCTTTGGGTGCGCTCAGCCGTCACGGTGGAGCCTGAGCGCTGTCATTGGTCTTTGAAGCGGCGCAGCCGGTTCCGCCACCGGAACCGCCACGCAAGGTGAGTTCGAAGACAGGCACCGAGGTTCCGCAACCACACCGCCACGCAAGATGCGTTCAAGGGCGGCCTCAAGCCTCCGCGGCGTCCCTGGACTGCTTACGCCGGGCGCGCAACCGCCGCAGCCAAAGGACGAGGCTGCGGGTCAGCCCGTACAGGATGATGGTCACGCCAACCCAGGGCAGCAACAGCAGCAGGATCTGGATGACGCCGGTGGTCATCGCGGCGATCTCGCCCGCCTGCGCCGCACCGGCCACACCGCCGCCCATCCGCGCCAGCGAGTCCCAGAGCGTCGGCAGGACGTACGGGGCCAGGGCCAGGAAGAGAATCAACCAGTAGGCCAGGCACGGGATCACCAGCACGACCCAGATCGCGATGACCCGCCGCGCCCACGGCTTGAGCTCCCGGACCCTGGGGTCCATGGGCCGCCCCGGGATCAGGCTGCGCAGCGTCGGCATCATGCGGTCGAACAGGTCGGGCACACCGACGAGGTCGCTGAGGATGTAGTAGCCGTCGAGCCGGATGGACGGCAGGAACTGCCAGATCGTCGTGACCTGCCAGGTGAGGATGGCGACCAGCAGCCAGGGCGCGCCCGTCCACGCGTACGCGGCGATCATGGCGATCAGCGCCAGCCCGTTGAAGTACACGCCGCCGAGGTCGGTGCGCAACCTGGCCCCGCGACCGAGGCGGTAGACGTCGGTGACCGTGCTGTACATCGCGGGCCACACGAGGTAGATGCCGACCCCCATGGCACCGGGCCGGGCGCCGCCGTAGCGGCACGCGGCGACGTGGCCGAACTCGTGGAAGACACCGGCCACGAAGAGCAGCCCCAGCACCAGCAACGTCTGCGTCGGCTCGTCGATCAGCGCGTTGACGCTGGAGACGGCGTGGCCGAGGCCGTCGTGCGCCGCGAGCAGCCAGATCTCGGCGAAGGCCAGGGCGACGAGCGCGGTGACCACCACCGGCGGCCAGTAGAGGGGCTGGAACACCGCGGCGATGGCCGAGACGACGCGCTCGGGCACCAGCGCGACCCGCAACCGCAGCGCGAGGAGGCGGTCCGGATGCCTGCGGCTGCGGACCTCGGCCCGCTCTGCCTCGCTGGTGCTGGCGACCATCCCGGCGGGTCGCAGCCTGTTGTCGATGAGGAAGGCCACCTGGTCGGCGCTGACGCCGCGCCCGAAATCGCCGCTGACCTCCTCGGCGAGCTGCGCGTGGGTGCGGTGGCCGTCGAGCCGGGACGCGACGAGGTAGAGCAGGCGGGTGAGCTGCACGACCTGCCCGTCGGCACGACGCGCCAGATATGGCGGCTCCTGGTAGCCCGAGTCCTGATACTCGCCGATCAGCTCGACGGTGGGATCCAGGTCGGGCACCGGGAGCTCGGCCACGTCCCCGCGGTCGTGCTCTCCTGTCTCAGAACCGGCGACGATGGTGCATCCCTCCCGAGAGAACTCCCGAAGACCGAAACAGGCCGCGGGCGCAGAGGATGTGCTCGGGGTTCTGCTGCCCGCGGCCGGCTCCGCCGTACCTGACTTCAGCGTGATGGGTCAGCGGATGTCCCGCCGGACCACCAGCTCTCGTTCACTCAGCCTGCGGCCGCGGTGCCGCCCTCGCCACCGACGCCGTCGCCACCGATGCCGTCGCCACCGATGCCGTCGCCACCGTTGCCGCCGTCGCCACCGTCACCGCCGGAACCGCCGTTGCCGCCGTTCCCGCCGTTGCCGCCGCCCTGGCCGCCACCGGTGCCGCCACCGGTGCCGCCCGAACCGCCGGAGGCGCTGTTGGTTTCCTCGGCCGGGGTGGTCTCTGCCCAGTCCCAGCCACGCGGGCTGAGCCCGAGCGCGAGCGTCGTAAGGACGGTGCGCGCCGGGAGGAACTCGACCCGCTCGTTCTCCAGCTCGGCAATGCTCAATTCATGAGGCAACGTAACCTCCTGCACAGAAGTTGGTCGGCAGGCCGGAACAATCCACGGGCAACTGCCCGTTTTCTTCCGGCCTTCTCCTTTCCGAAGCTCCAGACTCGCTGGTGCCGCGCAGATGCTATGGGCAGGAACAGCCCGACACGAGTACGACATAGTCACTCGTTCGGGTAACGCGAGTCCACTGAAGACTGATGTTGGTCCACATGACGCGGTGGACGCGCTCGGCGCGCTCGCAACGCACTTCGGGCGCCAGTTTGACGCCGTGTGCCGATCTGGCGTTCGCACGCGACGGCCGATCCCGGCAGCCCGCACGTACCGACCGGGCAGACCGGTCCACAGTGGCCAGCAAGGCGCTGTCCAGCACTTCTTTCCCCGGAAGCCCATGCAATGCAAGAACATTCCGAGGAAACTTGATCACAGTGCGCGAGTCGACAGAGGAACAAGCACCGAACCGGCGTGGTCTCCCATGATCGGAAATGCGGTCGGCACCGGAACCGGACAACGGTGGACCACCGGCCCGCAACAGGGGTGAACATCGACGAGCGCCGCGACTCCGGGCCGCCGTGAGCAGCGTTGATCGCCCTGCGCCCACAAGCACCTGCCCTTAGCATTTCCACCGCAACAACAGAACTCAATAATGACCGAAATGGACTCCGAGGGAAAACAGGTTCGCTTGTTCCCCTCCGGTTTCCGCGTTTTCCGCAAGAGGAGGAAATAGTGTCTCACGAAATGAGCCTTTTCGAGCTGGAGGACCAGCGGGTGGAATTTCTTCCCGCTCGCACCGTGCTGACGATGTTCGCGTTCGCAGGCGGTCCGCGAGCGGACTGGGGCGGTGAGACGAACAACGCTCATGCCGGCGACGGCGGCAACGGTGGCGGTCACGGCGGCGGTCACGGCGGCGGCGAAGGCGGCCGCGGCGGTATCGGCGGCAACTTCGGCCACGGCGGCAACGGCGGCCACGGCGGCAACTTCGGCCACGGCGGCACCGGCTGGGGTGGCGACGGCATCGGTGGCCCCGGCGGTGACGCGTTCGCCGGCGGCAGGTGGTGACAGCGCGGGCGGGTCGGCGGTATCACCGCTGACCCGCCGCTTCACACCGCTGGAATCCCGCCGACGGCGCGCCGAGTGCGTGTCGTCGGCGGATTCCGGTCTAGCGCCCGAGGGTTCGCCGGGCGAACTCGGGTTCACTCCGGTCGGCATTGGCCCTGCGCGCGATCTTGTGGTTCTTGCCCAGCATCAGCCTGAGCTGGTAGGCGCTCTCCAGCCGGAACGCGCGCCACGATGCCGCGTGCCACGCCTGGTGGAACAGCCGTTTGGTCGCCGCGACCGCGTCCGGGGAACGCCCGGCGATCCGGTGCGCCAGTTCGGTCGCCGCCGCGGCCGGGTCGTCGCAGACCTCGGTGACCAGCCCCAGCTCGCGAGCCCGGTTGCCGTCGAAGGTCTCCCCTGTCATGGCCAGTCGCTTGGCCACGTCCACCGGCAGCAGCTCGCGCAGCGTGGCGGTGCCGCTCATGTCGGGCACCAGCCCCCACTTGGCCTCCATCACCGAGAACCGGCAGTCCGGGGTGGTGAAGCGGAAGTCGGCGCCGAGCGCCAGCTGCAGGCCGCCGCCGAAGCAGTGCCCCCGGATGACCGCGAGCACCGGCACCGGAAGCCTCCGCCACACCCAGCACATCTCCTGGTACAGGTTGGTGGAGCGCCACGGCGGCCGCAGGAAGTTGAGCATCATCCGCCGGGGCTGTCTGCCAACCGAGGCGAAGTCCAGGCCGGCGCAGAAGGACTTGCCCTCGCCGCTGAGGACGACCGCGCGGACGTCCCGGTTGGCACGCACCTGTCCGGCAGCCTCTACCAGCGCGCGCATCATGTCGAGGTCGAGACCGTTGAGCCGGTCCGCCCGCGTCATGGTGACGTGGGCCAGCGGCCCGTCGATCTCGACCGAGACTCGTTCCGGCATCGGCGATCCTCTGCTTCCGGCGGTGGGACCACCCGATACTACTGGTCGGTAACATCGGGCACGAGCCCCTACCCCGGCGACGTCCCGCCGCACGCGCCGCCGACCGGTTCCCGCAAGCATCCGCGAGTCCTGCGGGGCCGCCGTGGCAGCCCGAAAAGTCCCACGGGTCGCTAGCCGTAGCGGCGCAGCTCGTGGAAGAAGTCGTCGACCACTTGCAGCTCGCCTGCCGCGGCCACCTCGTCGTAGACATACTTGCCCACGCCGAGGTCGAGCACCCCGAGCCCGAAGGGCGAGAACACCAGCGGGCGGTCGGTGGGCGGCGTGATCCGCTCGGACATCACGTCCTCCAGCGTCCCGTCGAGGAACTCCCGGTCGCCGGTCAGCTGCTCGGCCAGGTGCGGCGAGGTGTCGGCCTTCAGGCAGTGCTCGACGTCGTCGACGACGTTGGCCGAGGCCAGGATGATCTCCGGGGCGAGGTCGCGCAGCGACACGTGCAGCACCAGCGGGTTGTGCCGGAACCACGACGGGTCGTGCACGTGCGGAGTTCCCGCGACGGTCGCGAACACCACGAGGTCGCTGGACCGGATGAGCTGCTCGGGTTCGTCGTGCAGTGTGACCCGCCCGGCCCCGACGGTCTGCTCCAGGTAGCCCCGGAAACCGGCCGCGCTCTCGGCCGACAGGTCGTACACGCCGATGTCGTCGAACGACCAGCCGGTGCCGACCAGGAACCGGTGGATGTAGCGGGCGATCAGGCCCACTCCGAAGAACCCGATGCGCGCCGGACGCGCGCGCCCCCGGCTGAGCCGGTCGGCGGCCAGCGCCGCCGAGGCCGCGGTCCTGGTGGCGCTGATGATGGAGCTCTCCATGCAGGCGAACGGATACCCGGTGTCGTGGTCGTTGAGGATCAGCACGGCCGAAGCGCGCGGGATGCCCGCCGCCACGTTGTCCGGGAAGCTGGAGATCCACTTCATCCCGTCCACGCGGACCCGCCCGCCGATCGACGCGGGCAGCGCGATGATCCGGGAGTTGGGGCGGTCCGGGAAGCGCAGGAAGTACGACGGCGGGTTCACCGAGTCGCCGGCGGCGTGCACGCGGTAGATCTCCTCGGTCAGCTCCACGATCTCGCTCTCGCGGCCTTCCAGCGTCCGCTGCACCTGGGCCCCGGAGATCACCGCGAACGGTTGCACGGTGGCCTGCTCCGCCTTCGCCGTCTGCTCCTGGCCGGTGTGGATGGTGGTCATGGGGCGGTCACCTCGATCGTCGGCGAGCAGGCGGCGAGGTGCGTGGCGTCGGCCATCGCGACGAGGACCTCGCGCGGGCCCTCGTAGGCCTCCCGGCTGTGGGCGTTGCGGATGTTGTCGACCAGCATCAGGTCGCCGTCCTGCCAGGGCTCCCGGGCGGTGTTGGCCTCGTAGATCTCGTTGAGCAGCGCCACGACGTCCTCGCCAACCGGTTCCCCGTTGCCGAAGAGCGTGTTGAAGGGCAGCCCCTCGGGGCCGTAGACCTCGACCAGGAACTCGCGCACCTCGGGCGCGATCGTCCACTCGTTGAGGAACGCGATCTGGTTGAACCAGCAGCGCCGCCCGGTGGCCGGGTGGCGCACGACGGCGCTGCGTCGCTGCCTGGTGCGCAGCCCGCCGTCGGGCTGCCACTCGAACTCGATGGCGTTGTTGCGGCAGTACCTCTCGACCTCGGCCCGGTCCTCGGTGCCGAACGCCTCGGCGAACGACGCGCCGATTTCGTCGTTGTAGTTGCGGACCAGCAGCCAGCCCTCACGCTCGAACCGCGCGACGAGGTCGGCGGGCAGCGCGTCGAGCACGGTCGGTGTGTCGGCGACCGCGGTCGCTCCGCCGTGCTCTGGGGCGGTCAGGCACGCGAACTGCATCATTCCCGGGAACTCGAGGGCGTAGCTCAGCTCGTTGTGCATGCACATCTGCTGGTTCGCCGGCCACTTCGACGAGGAGTACACCCCGTCGCCGTGGTCCTGGCGGGCGGCGAAGGCCTCCCGCTCGGTCATCAGGCCGGTGGACAGCCGGTGAAAGACGGCGGCGGCCTCGGCGGTCTCGCGCAGCCCGAGACCGCGGACCAGGACCGAGCCGTGCTCGGCCACCGCGGCGCGCAGCGCGTCCCGGTGCTCCGATGCCCATCTCGGCGCGCCACCGGCCGCATCCGCCCGCAGCATCGCGGGCTTGCCGGGCCGCAGGTCGACGTCGAGCGCCGACGCTGGAGTTGAGGACGACATCTCGATTCCTTTCCGTTGCCGCTCAGGGGGATGCGAACAGTTCGGCGGCGCGCAGCACGATCCGCGCCGCCTCGGCCGGGCGGGTCCGCAGGAAGTGGTGCCCGCCGTCGGCGAGCTCCCGCACATCGACGTTTTCGGCCAGCAGGCCCCAGTCGTGGTGGCGGTGGGCGGAGCCGCCCGTGCTCGGGTCGTCGACGGCCAGCACCGCGGTGACCGGTGCCGACAGCCGCACCTGCGGTGGGTGCTCCAGCGCGTCGGCGAAGTAGCGGTGCGCCGACACGCAGTCGTGGCGGTAGGCGGCACCGACGTGCGCGGCGCGCTCGGCGTCGAGCTCGCCGAGCTCGGTGTAACCGGTGTCCGCGCGGAGGTCGGCGGCGATCTCGGCGTCGCGGCGCGCGGTCAGCTCCGCGACGGCGACCCTGCGGTCGGCGGCCCGGCCCGGCAGTTGCGCGGCGAGGAACACCCGCTGGACGTCGGCGCCACGATCCCGCAGCCTGCGTGCGGTCTCCAGGGCGAACGCCGTGCCCGACGAGTGCCCCCAGAGCATGATCCTGGTCAGGCCGCGCCGGGTGATCTCGTCGGCCACCTGGTCGACGACCTGGTCCAGCGAGGCGAACGGTTCCGCTTCGGCGGCCAGGTCGTGGCCGGGCAGCTCGACCGCGTGGACCTCCAGGCCGCTGCCGCGCAGCGCCCTGGCCAGCGGCTGGAAGTTCACCGCGTTGCCCCCGGCGTAGGGGAAGCACACCAGCGCGCCCGAGCCTCCGCCGTCCGGTTCGGACAGCTGGTGCAGCAGGCCGCCGCGCTGCCGCGCCCTGCCGTCGACCAGCGCGGCCAGGTCGCCCAGCACCGGGTTGGCGGTGATCTCCTTGAGCGAGACGGCCCGGTCCAGCGCGATGGCCAGCTTGACCGCCGACAGCGAGGTGCCGCCGCGGTCGAAGAAGTGGTCCTGCCTGCCGATCTGGTCCGCTGGGACCCCGAGCACCTTCGCCCAGGCCGCGGCCAGCCGTTGCTCGGTCGGCGTGCTCGGCGCGCGGTAGTCCTCCTCGACGACTTCCAGCTCCTCGGCCAGTGCCTTGAGCGCCTTCTTGTCGACCTTGCCGTTGGCGGTCAGCGGCAGGCTCTCCCTCCAGTGGAACACCGGCGGAACCATGTACTCGGGCAACGACTCGGCGAGGGTGTCGCGCAGCATCCCGGCGTCGAGCTCGCCCGGCGCGGAGTAGAACGCCGCCAGGTGCTTGCTGAGATCGGCGCGTTCGGCGACGACCACGGCGCCGTCGCGCACCCCGGGCACCCGCAGCAGCCTGTTCTCGATCTCGCCGATCTCGATGCGGAACCCGCGGATCTTGACCTGGCTGTCCCGGCGGCCGAGGAACTCGAGCTTGCCCTCCGGCAGCCAGCGCCCGTGGTCGCCGCTGCGGTAGAGCCGCTGCCCCGGCCGGTGCGGGTCGGCCAGGAACGCCTGCCTGGTCCGCTCGGGGTCGTTGACGTAGCCGCGTCCGACGCAGACGCCGGAGAAGACGATCTCGCCGGGCGCTCCCAGCGGCACCGGATCGAGGTTCTCGTCGACGACGTAGACGTGCACGTTGGGGATGGCGGGCCCCAGCGGCACCCGTTCGCCCTCCGGCACCCGGTCCATGACCTCGTGGTTGGTGTCGTCGCAGGTCTCGGTCAGCCCGTAGGCGTTGACCAGCCGGATCCCCGGCATGGTGGCGAACCAGCGTTCGGCGAGCTCCTTCTTCAGCGCCTCGCCGGTGACCGACACGCACCGCAGGTCCGGCAGCTCGCGCGGGTGGTTCTCCAGGTAGGACAGCACGACCTCCAGGTAGGACGGCACGACCTGGAGCACCGCGACCCGGCCCTCGGCGATCCGGTCCACGAACCGCTCGACGTCGAGGATCACGTCCTGCTCGACCAGCAGCGTCCGGCCGCCGACCACCAGCGCCGAGACCAGTTGCCACAGCGAGATGTCGAAGCACTGCGGGGCGATCTGGGCGACGGCCCGGCCCTCGCCGATCCCCAGGTCGTCGACCTTGGCCAGCAGGTGGTTGAGCATACCCGCGTGCTCGCACATCGCGCCCTTGGGCTGCCCGGTCGAGCCGGAGGTGAAGTAGATGTAGGCGAGCTGGCCGGCGGTGACCTCGGTGCCGAGGTCGCCTTCGGCGTGGTCCTCGGCGTAGGCGTCGTCGACCAGCAGCGCCTGGACCCCGGGCAGCGACTCGAGGGCGTGGTCCAGCGTGGTGGTGCTGCCGCGTTCGGTCAGCACGATGCGGCACTCGGCGCGGGAGAGGGTGGTCGCGATGCGGTCGGCCGGGAAGTGCGGCTCGATCGGCAGGTAGGCGCCGCCGGCCTTGAAGACCGCGAGCACCGAGGCCAGCCAGTCGAGGTCGCGCTCGGTGGCCACCGCGACGACGCCTTCGGGCTCCAGACCGCGCACCAGCAGGGCACGCGCCAGCCGGTTGGCGCGGGCGTTGAGCTCCCGGTAGGTCCAGCTGCGCTCCCCGTGCACGGCCGCGACCGCGCCCGGGTGCAGCTGCACGCGCTGCTCGAACAGCTCGTGCATCCGCTGGTCCGGCAGATCCCGGTGCGGTCCGGCGAGTCCTTCGGCCTGGTAGCGCAGCTCGTCGGCGGACAGCAGGCTCCGCTTGCCCGGCTCGGCGCCGGGCTCCGCGGTGAGGTGCGTGAGGGCGGTGAGGTGGTAGCCGGCGATCCTGGCGGCGCAGTCGGCGTCGAGGACGTCGGTCCGGTACCGCAGGCGCATCGCGAGCCGGTCGCCGTGCCGCTCGATCCCCACCCGCAGCACGGTTGCGCCGCTGAGTTCGCCGTCGCCGGCCGGGTCGAACGCGGTCTCGAACGGCGCCTCGCCCAGGCCCAGCTCACGCCTGAGCTCGTCGAGCGGGAAGTCCTTGTTGGACACGACGTCGGACTCCACCTGCCGGTTCGCCAGCGCGAGATCCCGCCAGGAGCCGCCTGCGACGACCAGGCGGCAGGGCAACGGGTTCGCGCTCCCCTCGGCGACGTAGCCGGTCGTGACCTCGCGCTCGCCGGTGAGCGCGGCGAGCACCTCGGCGTGCGCGGTCAGCAGCACCGCGCTGAGCGGCACGCCGAGCTCTTCGGCCAGCCGCAGCGCCGAGGCCGCGAGGCCCTCGGGGACCGGCACCCCGTGCTCGGCGGTCCCGGCGGCGGGGTGGAGGGTCCACCGCGGGACGGTGGTGGCACCGCCCGCGGCGAGCACGCCGCGCCAGAACTCGCGGCCGGCCTCGGTTAGCGTTCCCATCGCGTCTTCTTCCTTCCACGCACCGCTGCCGCGGTGCTCGGTGCTGTTTTCTGCTGGTTTCCCGGCGAGTCCGGACGTCGCTCGCCCGGTCGCGCGTGCCGGTCGCGGTGGCCCCGGCCTTCTGCCCGCTCGGCGGGGCGGCGCTCAGGCGCGGCGCTGCACCGGAATCGGCTGGTCACTTCGAACCTCCGTGGCCGGGTTGCCCGCCCAGCTCCGGTGGCGCGGGACTTCCTCGCCCTTCATCAGGAAGGAGTCGGCACCGATCACCGAACCGTCGCCCATGGTCGTGCCGTAGTGCACGAGCGTGTTGACGCCGACGGTGCAGCCGGTGCCCAGCGCGATGCGGTCCATCTTGAACGTGCCGTCCTCCTGCGAGTGGCACTGGATCTTGCTGCCCGGGTTGAGCGAGCAGTCGTCGCCGATGGTCACCAGGGTCCGCTCGGACAGGTCGCAGCCGTCGTCGAAGACCCGCTTGCCGATCCGCACGCCCATCAGCCGCCACAGCAGGACCTTGAACGGAGTGCCGTTGAAGAACGGCAGGTGGGTGATCTGCGGGACCTTCCAGAAGCGTTCGTGCCGCCAGAACCGCTTGTCGTAGATGGAGCAGAACATCGGGCGCAGCGGCAGGAACGCGACCACGAGGCGTTCGACGACCACGTAGTAGGCGGTGCTGAACAGGAAGATGAGCGTGGTGGCCAGTGCGATCGCCCACGAGCCAAGCGAGTGATACAGCTCCGCGGCCGTCGAGGCGAACACCGCCACGGCGAAGAAGTTGAACCACCGCACCAGCAGGCACAGCGCCATGGTGACGATGTTGTGCTTGTTCTTCGCCTTCAGACGGCGGTCGAACTCCTCACCGGTCTCCATGTGCGCGAAGCTGTTGTCGCGCTGGACGGTGCGCGGGATCTCCATGCTCGGCGAGCCCAGCAGCCCGACCCCCTCGCGGACCGTCCCGTCGACCGGGACCAAGACCTTGGTCGCCAGCAGGCAGTCGTCACCGGTCTTGCCCTGCGGCGGGTAGACGATGTGGTTGCCCAGGAAGTTGTGCGGCCCGATCTCCGTGCTGGACAGCCGGAACGACGTGCTGGAGTACTCGGCGTTGATGATCGAGAGCCCGTCGGCGACCATCGTTCCCCGGCCGACCGCGCTCAGGTACGGGTTGTCGTGCTTGACCGCCATCCCGAAGTTCGACCCGGTCTGCTCGACGTGCGAGAGGTCGTAGCCGAGGTAGCGCAGGTAGTGCACGATGTAGGAGCTGTCGCCGAACAGGTGGGTGAAGAACCGGACGTTGGTCATCCGCGTGATCACCCGCTGGGCCCAGTAGTGGAAACCGTAGAGCCGGTAGGTCCGGTCCGGCTTGACGGCCAGGTTCAGCAGCCGCGGCACCGAGTAGACGAACAGCAGGCCGAAACCCAGCGCGCCGAAGAACAGCAGCACCGATGCGGCCAGGGCGTCGGCGTAGAACACCCAGTTCGAGAAGGCCAGCGGCCCCGGCTCCAGCAGCGCCCGCAGCTTCGGGACCTCCAGCAGCAGCATGACCAAGCCGCCCACGAACAGCGGCAGGAACACCGCCAGCAGGATGCTCAGCTGCACGGCGGAGTAGACGAACCGGCGCAGCGTGCCGCAGGCGACGGGTTCGACCTCGGGCAGGACCACGTCGGTCGGTCGCGCCGGAGAGCCGTGCCAGCGCTCGCCCGCGGGCACGTTCTGCCCGGAGTGCAGCGCGGAGGCGCGGCCGAGGTGGCCGCGGTCGCCCACCGAGGTCTCGATGTCCAGCACGGCCTCCTCGCCGACGAAGACCTCGTCGCCCAGGGTGACCGGTCCGGTCTGGATCAGCCCGGCGTGCGCCCGGTAGCCCAGCAGGTAGGCGTCCTTGCGCACGACCGTGCCCTCACCGATGGCGATCAGGTCGGTGCACACGGGCACGTGGCGGGACAGGATCGTCACGCCCCGGCCGATCCGGGCGCCCAGCGCCCGCAGGTAGAGCACGTACAGCGGCGAACCGGCGAACAGCACGATCGGGTTGGACCTGATCAGCGTCTTGGCGATCCAGAACCGGATGTAGGCGGGGCTCCAGATGCGGATCCGCTGCTGCTTCCAGCGGCCCACCAGCAGCCACTTGGCCACGATCGGCAGACAGCACATGGCGGCGAAGCCGGCGGAGCCGAACAGCAGCGAGCGCAGGTAGATGTCGAGCATCGTGGTGCCCTCGGAGATCCATTCGTAGCCGTGGGCCATGACGAACGCGGCGAGGTAGGTGTAGGCCAGGAACGTCAGGAGCTGCACGGCACCGCAGAACAGGTACTGCACCGTGCCGACCGGCTCGGCGACCTCGACCGGCGCGGGCGCCGCGGGCTCGGCACGCTCGGGCTCCTCGTCCACCAGCGCGGCGGTCAGGCCCGCGATGGTGGAATGCCCGTAGACGTCCTTCATCGACACCGACGGCAGGTCGTCGCGCTTGCGGACCCGGGCGCAGAAGCGGGCCATCACCATCGAATCCGCGCCCAGGTCGTCGAAGAAGTGGCTCTCGGGCGAGACGTGCTCGACGCCCACCACCTCGGCCAGCACCTCGGCGAGCCTGCCCGCGGTGCCTGCCGGGCCTTCCCGGGTGGTCGAGGGTTCGGTCGTCTCGGCTGTCCGGGCGGTCTGGCTCGCTGGGCTCATCAGGCAGGTCCTCGCGGTCGCGGTGCGGTGGGGATCGCCGGTCTCCGGCGCTGGTCGTGGTCGTC
This sequence comes from Saccharopolyspora erythraea, assembly GCF_018141105.1. Taxonomy (NCBI): domain Bacteria; kingdom Bacillati; phylum Actinomycetota; class Actinomycetes; order Pseudonocardiales; family Pseudonocardiaceae; genus Saccharopolyspora; species Saccharopolyspora erythraea. The sequence continues at coordinate 5,326,196 of NZ_CP054839.1, forward strand.
GGGCCGCCGGTCCTGGCGGTCTCACCAACGCCTAGAAGCGTGCGCTCCGGGCAGCTCCGCGAACCATCGGGCAGCCCCCACAGTCAACGGGTGCGCGCCCCCGGACCGGAGTAGGGACAGCACCCTCGTCCGATAGGGCTACCCGCGGAAATGGCTCCATCGTCCCGAGGAGTGAAGGTCCACTTCGGCCGACCGCGGACGCCTCTTCAGGCAGGGCTCGGCACCGGACACCGCTGCCGCATGTGGACGTTCGCGCGCGACGCGGGCGCACGCGGGTAGGGCTGTCCCCCGCCGGGGGGTGGGTCAGACCCGCTCGGGATCCGGGGGTCGGCTCCGGGCGCACGGGGGAACACACCATCGATCCGAAATGCCCGAATGCGGACTCTTCTCGTATGACGCCGCACCGCCTCGGACGGAGCGGCCGGGTGCGTAGTCGAGAACGAGGAGTCGCCATGCCAGTCATCTCCGGTCCCACGGACTTCAACGAGGAGCAGCTCTACGTCGACCTCCGGGCGACCTTCGGGCACAGCATCTTCCTGAAGTGCGAGGGCTTCAACTTCGCCGGCTCGATCAAGCTGAAGGCCGCGACCGAGATGGTGGAGGCCGCGGAGCGGGAGGGCACCCTCAAGCCGGGGTCGGTCCTGGTCGAGTCCTCCTCCGGCAACCTGGGCGTCGCGCTGAGCATGATCGCGGCGAGCAGGGGATACCGCTTCGTGTGCGTGACCGATCCCCGCTGCAACCTGGCGACCCGGCGGATGATGGAGGCCCTGGGCAGCCAGGTCCACATCGTCTCCGAACCGGACGCCACCGGCGGCTACCTGGCGGCGCGCATCAACTACGTCCGCGCGCTGTGCGCCTCCGACGAGAAGTACGTGTGGCTCAACCAGTACAGCAACCCGGCCAACTGGCGGTCGCACTACCGCACGACCGCGCCCGCCATCGCCCGCGAGTTCCCGAACCTGGACGTCCTGTTCGTCGGGGCGGGCACGACCGGGACGCTGATGGGCTGCGCCCGCTACTTCCGCGAGTGGCATCCGTCGGTGCGGATCGTGGCCGTCGACGCCGTCGGCTCGGTGACCTTCGGCGGCCCTCCCGGCCGCCGGATGATCCCCGGCCTGGGCACCAACGTCCGCCCGCCGATGCTGGACGAGAGCTACGTCGACGACGTGGTGCGCGTCGAGGAGCCCGACACCGTCCGCGCCTGCCACCGGCTGGCCAGGAGCGGCTTCATGTTCGGCGGCTCCACCGGCACGGTCGTCAGCGGAGCGACGCGGTGGCTGGACGAGCAGGACGGCCGCGACCTGACCACGGTGGCCATCGCCCCGGACCTGGGCGAGCGCTACCTGGACACCGTGTACCAGACCAACTGGCTGCAGGACCTCTACGGCGACGACATCCTCGACGAGGAGGTGGTGGGCGTCGGTTCGCACGCGGCCTGACCGTCCGGGCCGGACAGCCGACAACAGCACAGCAGCCGACGCACCCAGGAAACGCCGCCCCCGCCGGGGCGGCGTTTCCGCGTCGTGGGTCAGTTCGGTGTGGGCAGTTGCTCGGCTCCGCGGTCCTGGAGGAGTTGCGCCATGGTCGCGATTTCCTGGCCCTGCTGCTGGATCATGTGCTGTGCGAGCTCGCGGACCTGGGGCGTGGCGGCCCGGTCCACCGCTTCCCGCAGCATTGGCAGGCCGCTCTGGTGGTGGCGGACCATGAGCTGAAGGAAGAAGGTGTCGAACTCGGCGCCCGTGGCGGCCCGCAGCCTGTCCACCTCCGCTGGGGAGGCCATTCCCGGCATCAGCCCGGGCGCTCCCGGTGTCCCGCCGTGGGGCGACGACTCCGGGGCCTGGCCGTGAGCGGCGTGCCCGCCCTGTGGATCCATCCACGCCATGTGGTGCCCGCCGGGCGGGGTCTCCGGCTGGTTCCAGAGCTGCAGCCAGCCCCGCATCCGTCCGGCCTGCTCCAGTTCGGAGGTCTCGATCTCGACCGCCAGCGCCCGGACCGCCGGGTCCGCGCTCCGCTCGCGCGCCAGGCCCGCCATCTCGGCGGCCTGCGCGTGGTGGGCGCTCATGTCCTGCGAGAAACCGATGTCGACCGGGCCGGGTCGCGGGTCCTCCTCACGGTCCGGGGTGGCGAGCAGGAGCGCCCCGGCGGCGACCAGCAGTCCCGCCGAGACGCACAGGGCGAGCACGAGGACCGACCGCAGCGCGGGACCGCGCGCCGACATGACCACACCACTTCCCCCGGCTGTTGGCACCTGTGGTGGGAGCGGCTCCGCCCGCTCCGAGGCCCGCTGACCGTGGTACCACGCGGAGTGCGGGGCCGCCACGCGTGTGGAGCCGGTCAGCGTGCGCCGCCACGCTCCTCGCCGCCGTGCAACAGAACGGTCGCCGACATCGCGAGGAGCACGCCCGCGGCGCCCACCGCGAGCACGCCACCGGTGTGCTGGCTGACGAGCACGTCGGGCATCCACGGCAGTTCCAGACCGCGGTAGAACTGCTCTCCGATCGGCGTCGCGGTCCGCGTCAGCGACACGCCGAAGGCGGCCAGACCCCCGCCCGCCACGAAGGCCGCCGCGACCCGCGAGCCCGCCGTGGCTTCGGACGGCACCGGGTCGACTCCCAGCACGGACCAGTAGAACAGCCAGCCCGCGCACAGGAACCCCACACGCGCGACGGGCTGCAACCAGTACTCGTACAGGCCCGCCTCCAGGACTCCGGAGAAGTACAGGCCGAAGAAACCCAGCACCAGCACCACCGCGGCGACCAGGGGCTCGGTGAGAAACCGCGCCGTGCGCGTTCGCCAGACGGCCCGCCCCCACTCCCGGGGCCCGGGAAGGGCTCCGCCCGGGATCGTCGTCCGCTCCAGCAGTCGCACGGGGCAGCCGAGCGCCAGCAGCGCCGGTGCCACGACGGCGAGCAGCAGCAGTCCACCGGCCAGCGCGCTCGGCACCGATGGCAGGTAGCGGGCGAAGCCCGACGACGTCGTCAGCAGGAGGACACCGCACCCGCACGCGAAGGCAGCGGTTCTGCCCTTCGGCCACCGCCCGCCGACGGCACGCACGCGGCGGACGCCCCGGCCGTAGGCGACGGCCATCGCCAGGGCGAGCACCGCGCAGACCAGGTCGACGCGCCAGTCGACGGCGAACCGCAACGGGGTGGGCGGTCCGCCCACGACGAAACCGAGGAACAGTTCCTCCCGCGTGGTCTCGCCACCGAGGGCGGGCGGAGCCGTGCGGCCGAGCGAGACCGCGATGCCGACCGTGCACAGCATCAGCAGCACCTCCACCGCCCCGAGCCGCAACAGCGCGGCCGGGCGGCCGCCCGCCACCGCGGCCACCACACGTCTGCGCTGGAGGTACCCGATGAGGCCGAGCACCAGCAGCGCGGCGGTCTTGGCCAGCACCAGCAGCCCGTAGGCGGTGCTCAACAGCTCGGTCGCGGGCAGTCTGGTCAGCGCGTTGACCGCTCCGGTCCCGGCGAGCGCGACCCAGCACACCAGCGCCAGACCGGAGAACCGGCGTGTGGCCGCCGCGAGGTGCCCGCCGCGCCGTGCCGCGTGGGTCAGCAGCGCGACGAGCCCGCCCACCCAGAGCGACGCCGCGAGCAGGTGCTGGAGCAGGCTCGCGGTGGCGATGTCGTGCGCACCGCTGCTCGCCGAATGGCCCGTCACCCCGATCGGCAGCAGCCCGCCCATCGCCAGCACGAGCAGCCAGGCGGTGCGCCCCCACGAGCGGGCCGTCCAGCACCCCGCAGCGACCACCAACGCGACCACCGCCGTGGCGGCCCACGCCCGGGACTGCTCGAGCGTGCCCACGAGACCGACGAGCACACCCGTGCGAACCAGCTCGCCCGGCGGGCGCCCCACCGCGTCGGCGGCGAGCAGGGGTGCCATCGTGGCGGCACCGGCGAACCACACCACCGCCGCCCACCCGGCGGCCCGCACCGCCGCGCGCCCGTCCGCGCCGAGCGCGCGGCCGTAGCCCCACGCGGTGGCGAACCCGGCGGACCAGAGGAATCCGATGCACAGCGCCGCGGCGACGTCCGCGAAAACCTTCACCACCGGCAGGCCGTAGCGCGTCGGCGCACCGGCCTCGGGCAGTCCCAGCCCGGCCTGCTGCTCGGAGGAGACCGCGACCAACCCGGCGGCCAGCAACGCGGCCAGGCCCGCGCCGATCGCCACCAACACGGCGAGGACGAGTGCGGGTGCTCCCGGACCGGCGGGTTCAGCGCGGCGGGACGGGCGCGGCCCGGACGCCCCGCGGTCCTCGGGTGACGGCTTCGAAGCCATGTTCCCGCCTGGTGGCATTGCCCACCGCCTCCGGCGAACCACGAGTCGAGGGATCGGATTCGCGTTGTCCTGACAGGAGAATGCCGCAACCGGGACGCGGACCTACTATGCACGCAGCGGGGCGACGGCGCCCACCGGGCCGCCCCGCGGATGGGAGCCGGTATGGGCCCGCGCACTCGCCAGGAACACGGCCGCAGGGGACTTTCGGCCCTGCCGCGCACGGCGCTGCTGTGGGCGTTTTCCGCTCTCGGCCTGATGGTCTTGCTTCCGCTGCCCGCCGCCGCGCACACCGCGCTCCTGGAAAGCTCGCCCGCCGACGGCGCCACGCTCCAGCAGGCCCCCGCCGAGGCGTGGCTGCGCCTGAGCGACCCGATCGACCCGAACCTGGTCACGGTGACGCTGACGGGTGCCGACGGCAGGCAGCTCCCGCTGCCGCCACCGACCGCGCGGGACACCACGCTGACACAACCGCTTCCGCACCTGGACAACGGCCGCTACGCGCTGGCCTACCGCATCGTGTCCGCCGACGGCCACCCGGTCACCGGCGCCATCACCTTCACCCTCGACGCTCCGCTGCCGAACACGACGCCGACGCCGATGCCGACGTCGGCGCCGGCTCCGGCGAACCAGCCACCGCCGGCCGACACGCCGCAGCCCGCGGCCGAAGACGGCAGCGCGGCGCTGTGGTGGGCCGGTGGCGGCGCGGTCGCCGTCGTCCTGGTGGCCGTCGCCGCGGCGGCCGTCCGGTACCTGGGGCGCCAGCGCTGACGGCTCAGCGGAAGACGATGATCGCCACGCCGGCCAACGCCAGGGCGACCCCCGCCCAGGCGCAGTGCTGCATCGGCACTCCGAAGAAGCGGTGGTGGTCGTGGTCGCGGTTGAGCGCTTTGCCCACGACCCGCACGACGGCGCCGCCGACCAGGAACCCGATCACCAGGCCGATGTCCTGGGCGAGCAGCGAGCCGCCGAACAGCTGACCGAGCACGGCGCCGACCCCGACGCCCAGGCCCATCAGCGGGAGCACGAGGATGCCCCAGCCGTACCAGATGATCACGGATCCACCTCCGAGGGACCGGACACCGAGCCGTCGCGCGGCGACGCGCGCCGAGCGGCGCCGGAATCGACTTCCGCGGCGTCAGTATCGCGTCTCCCGATCACCCGGGTGAGCGCTTTGACGCAACGGACCGGAACGCGGTTTCCGCGGTCCTGGCGGCAAATCCACCTGAACGAGACCACCCACCCCGAGTGATCGACGCGTGGCGACCGGTGGCGGACCGTGTTGTGATCGTCCTGGCCGTCGCGCAGGGCCGGTGGTCGACCGACGGGAGGCTCCGATGCCGCCATCGCAGGATCGGATGTCGCGGGACTGGGACGAACAGGGCCGCGACAAGCAGGACTGGGACGCTCGGGACTGGGACGCCGTCGTGGTCGGCGCGGGTCTCGGTGGGCTCACCGCAGCCGCGTACCTCGCCACCAACGGGCTGCGCACCCTCGTGCTGGAGCAGTGGAGCGTCGCGGGCGGGTTCTCCCACGTGTTCCGGCGCAGAGGCTTCGAGTTCGACGTGGGCGTGCACTACGTCGGTGACTGCGGGCCGGACGGGACGATCCCCACCATCCTGCGCGGCGTCGGACTCGAGGGCCGGGTCGAGTTCCTGCCGATGGACCCCGACGGCTTCGACACGCTGGTCTTCCCCGGCCTGACCTTCCGCGTGCCCCGGGGCTGGGACCGCTACCTCGATGCGCTGGTCGAGGCTTTTCCCGGCGAGGAGCGGGGTTTGCGCGAGTGCATCCGGGTGCTGCGGCGGGTTGCGCTGGAGTGCGAACGGGCGGGCATGCCCGAAACCCGGGCTCAAGCGGCGGCTTTCGTCCTGCGTTGTCCGACGGCCGTCCACTGGTCGGCTCGGCCGTTGTCGGAGCTCCTCGACTCGTGCGGGCTCACGCCCGCCGCGCGTGCGGTGATCTGCGGCCAGTCCGGCGACTACGGGGCACCGCCGGACGTGGTGCCCGCCGCGATGCACGCCGCCCTGCTGCACCACTTCCTCAAGTCGGGCACCTACTTCCCCAGAGGAGGCGGTCAGGTGCTGGCCGCCAACCTCATCGACGTCATCACCGCCCACGGCGGCCAGGTGCGCACCGGCGTCCGGGCCGACCGGATCCTCGTCTCCGGCGGTGCCGTCACAGGTGTGCGACTGCGCAGCGGCGAGGTCCTGAGCGCACCGGTGGTCGTCTCCAACGCCGCCATCCCGCGCACCTACCTGGAACTCGTCGGCTCGGAGCACCTCCCCGCGCGCACTCTGCGCAAAGTCGGTTCCTACCGCATGGCACCGCCTTTCTTCATCGTCTACCTGGGACTGGACCACGACCTCGCGACCCGGATGCCCAACACCAACTACTGGCTCCACCAGGACACCGAACCGGGCTCGTTCTACCGCGGCGTCCACCCGGGCCGTGCCGGCACGCCCACGCCGGTCGGCGGGCTGTTCATCAGCTCCGCCACCGTCAAGGACCCGCACTCCCCGCACCTGGCCCCGCCCGGCCACAGCACGCTGCAGCTCATGGCCTTCGTGCCCGCGCACCACTCGTTCTGGCACCTGAGCACCGGGCCCGCCGCGGGCGAGCGCTACCGGCGCAACGCCGGCTACCGCGCCGTGAAGGAGCGCATCAGCCAGGACATGGTGCGGATGGCGACCCAGGTGCTGCCCGACCTGCGCGAGCACATCGTCTGGGAAGAGGCGGCGACTCCGGTCACGCAGGAGCGCTACACGCTGGCCACCGGCGGGTCGTGCCTGGGACTGGAGGTGTCCACCGGCCAGTTCGGCCTGCACCGCCCGCGCGCGACGACCCCGGTCCGCGGCCTGTACCTCACCGGTGCCGGCACCCGTTCGGGCCCCGGCGTCGTGGGCGCAACCACGAGCGGGGTCATCGCCGCGGGAGCCGTGCTCGGCAGGAACCTCCTCGCCGAGGTCCGCGGCGGACGGGTGTTCGCCGACCCGGCCCTGCTCGGCCCGCGCGACGAGGACCGGGACGCGCTCAAGGCGTCCCGCAACCTGCGTCCCGCGTCGGGACCGGCTGCCCGCGCAGACACACTGTCCAACTAGGACAGGCGGTTGCCGGTCCGGTCCGCGGGCCCTGCACGACGGACCGGCGCGTGCCACACTCTCCAGACGATGGACCGGGAGCGAGTACGCGCGTGGGTCACCGCCTACGAGAGGGCGTGGCGGGCCCCGGGCACCGACGGCCTCTCCGAGTTGTTCACCCCCGACGCGAGCTACCAGCAGTCGCCGTACAAGGAACCGGTGCTGGGGCTGCCCGCCATCTCGCGCATGTGGGAGGCCGAACGCGAGGGCCCCGACGAGACGTTCCAGATGACGAGCGGGCTGGTCGCCGTCGACGGTGACACCGCGGTCGTGCGACTCGAGGTCCAGTACGGAGAACCGGTCCGGCAGGAGTACCGCGACCTCTGGATCATCGAGTTCGCCCCGGACGGCCGCTGCCGCGCCTTCGAGGAGTGGCCCTTCCTGCCGGGCCAGCGCTACAGCGCCGCCGAACCCTGAGCCGACCGGCACCCCACCCTGACGAACAAGGAGCCCGCCGGATGACCAGCGCCGACCTCCTCACCGATGCCTTCGCCCGGATCCGCGAGTCCGTCCGGGGCACGGTCGAGGGACTCACCCCCAACCAGCTCGCCTTCCGCGTGGAGCCCGCGGCGAACTCCATCGCGTGGCTGGTGTGGCACCTGACCCGGGTACAGGACGACCACGTCTCCGAGGTCGCCCACGCCGAGCAGATCTGGACCGAGCAGGACTGGATGAGCCGGTTCGCGCTGCCGTTCGAGGCGTTCGACACCGGCTACGGCCACAGCGCGCAGGACGTGGCGGCGACCGAGGTCTCCTCCGGCAAGCTGCTCACCGGCTACCTCGACGCGGTGCACAACCGCACGACCCGCTACGTCGGGGGCCTCACCGACGCCGATCTCGACCGGGTGGTGGACTCGGCGTGGGACCCGCCGGTCACGCTCGGCGTCCGGCTGGTGAGCGTGATCGCCGACGACCTGGAGCACGCCGGGCAGGCCGCCTACATCCGCGGTGTCCTCGAACGGCAGAGCTGACCCGCCGGGGCCGCGGGTCAGCGCGCGGAGGCGCGCCGCTCGGGCACGTCCTCCAGCGCTTCCCGGTCCCAGCCCCCGCGCTCGGCGGCCGCCTCGTAGGTCGACTGCAGGAACTCCAGCAGCGTGCCGTCGGGATCGGATGCGGTGCGAACCGCCTTGTAGGGAAGCAGGAACTCGCCGACGTCGGCACTGTAGGAGGCGGCCTCCGGGCGCACCGGGCTCTCGGCGTAGCCGGGCGGTTCCGGGTAGGCGTAGGAGTAGAACATGCCCTCGGCGTCGCCGCCGGGCCATAAGCCGCAGCTGCTGAGCTCGTGCGAGTAGCCCTCGACCATGACCCAGTCCGGGCAGTTGGGCGCACCGCCGGGATGCTGGGGCGCCGGGCGCCCGGAGAACCGGGTGACCGCGAGGTCCATCGCGCCCCAGAAGAAGTGCACCGGGCTGACCTTGCCGATGAACCGGGAGCGGAACTCGCCCATCACCCGGTGCGCCGCCACGAGCTGCCCCCAGAAGCGCTGCGCGTGATCCGGGTCGTAGGAGGCGTGCTCGGTGTCCTCCTCGAACGGGATCGCCAGCTCCACCTCGTTCGGCGTGGCCCGGATGGACACCTCCAGCCCGAGCGCGCGCAGCGCCGCCATCGTCTCGCGGTAGAACTCGGCGACCGGCTTCGGCTCCAGTGCAACGTGGCGCTGCTCGCCGCTGGTCGAGCGGATGTGCAGCCGGTGGTCGCAGAAGTCGAACTCCACGTCGAACAGGGCGGATTCGTGCGGGACGGCCGAGGTGGTCAGGCCCCGTGGACTCACGTACAGCGGGACCTGCCACCAGTGGTTGACCATCGGCGCGCACGCCAGCCGGATCTTGCCCACGACCTGCGTCCACATGTGCAGCGTGTCGCGGGTGTCCGCCCACTCCGCCACCGGGAGCGCGGGCCAGTCGCCGGAAAGCCCGGTGCGGTGCTGAACTCCGGTCATGATCCGACCTCCGATGCGCCGCGGCCGACGAGCCGCCTGGTTGCCGGAGCGACCAGAATAGCCGCGGTCAGACGTCCCGGCTGCCCGCCGCGGGGCGCCGGGCGGTGCGCGGGAGTCGCTGGTCGAGCAGCTTCAGCGCGACGGCCGCGACCGCGGCCAGCCCGAGGACGAGCACCGTGTTGCCCACGGCGGCCGGGTAGCCGACGCGCAGCGGGTCGAGGAACGGGTACGGGTACCACCCGCTCAACGCTCCGTGGAGGAACGTGCCGCCGATCCACAGCCCCGGCCACGCGAACGCGATGACCACGGTCGACCGGTCGATCCTCGGCCGCGGGCCGAACAGCAGCCATCCGGCCAGCGACATCCACGGCGCGACGTGGTGGAACCCCACGGTCGCCCAGAAGGCCGGGCCGGTCAGGTGCACCAGGCGCGCCAGCACGGTCGTGAACACGACGCCCGCGACGAGGATTCCGAGCAGCGCATCCAGCCGGAGCACCCGCCACAGCGCGCCGTCGCGTTCCGGGTCCAGCGCCAGGCTCACCGAGGTGATCAGGACCAGGATGTTGCTCTGGATGGTGAAGAAGCAGAACAGCCTGCCGAGACGGGCAGCCGGGCCCAGGTCCGGATCGACGCGGCCCGACGCGTCCGCTCCACTGGTCAGGACGACCACGACCTGCACGACGAGTGCGAGCGCGACGACCGCGGCGAGCAGCGCGTGCCAGCACCGCGAGGCGTGCCATCCCGTGACGACGTCCGGAAATCCGGTACCGGCACCACCCGCACCCATGCGTTCCATTGTTTCCAGCCGGATCGGCGGGCGCAGGACGACGGCACGGGCCGCGAACGCCGGTCGCCTGCGGCAGGCGCGGGTGCACGTCCCGCTGCCGACCGGTCAGCGGGCGGGTTCCGCGCTGACCTCCCGCACCAGCTCGATCGCGCGCCCGAGCGTCGCCAGCCGGGCGTCGAGGTCCGCGCCCGCCGGGTATAGCCGGACCGTGTCCACGCCGGCGTCCCGCCACACCCGCAACCGCGCGCGGACCCCGTCCTCGGTGCCGATCAGCGTGGTGGCGAGCACCATCTCGTCGGTGACGAGCTCCGCGGCGCCGTCGCGGTCGCCGGCCTGCCAGCGCTCGCGCACCTCGGCGGCGACCTGCGCCCACCCCTGGCGGCTGTAGGCGTTGTTGTAGAAGTTCGTCGTCGCCGAACCCATCCCGCCGAGGCTGAAGGCCAGCTCCTTCCTGCGCCCGGCGACCATCTCGCGCAACTGGTCCTCGTCCGCGGCGAAGGCGACCTCCGCGCCCTGGCAGACGTCGAGGTCGGCACGCGACCGCCCGGCCTCGGCGAGTCCGGCGTCGAGGTGGGCGAAGTAGGCCTCGTCCGCCCCCTCCGGGACGAAGCTGGTGCCCAGCCAGCCGTCCGCGACGCGTCCGGTCAGGCGCAGCATCGCGGGCGACAGCGTGGCCAGATAGACCGGGATGTCGTGCTCGGCTCGCATCGACAGCCGCATCGGCCTCGACTCGCCGGGCAGCGGGATCCGGAAGTGGCTTCCGGAGTACGAGATCTTCTCCCCCGCGATCGCCTGCCGCACGATCTCCACGGTCTCGCGCATGCGCACCAGCGGCCGCGCGAACGGCACACCGTGCAGACCCTCGACCACCTGCGGCCCGGAGGGGCCGAGCCCCAGCAGGAAACGTCCCCCGGACAGCTGCGACAAGGCGATGGCCGCCTGCGCGACCGCCACCGGGGTCCGGGTGCCGAGCTGCATGATCCCCGAGCCGAGCAGCAGCCGGTCCGTGCGGGCCGCGAGGTATCCCAGCGCCGAGGGCCCGTCCGAACCCCACGCCTCGGCGACCCAGCAGACGTCCAGCCCCAGCTTCTCGGCCTCGACCGCGAACTCGACCGGCTCGGACCAGGTGCGCCCGCCCGATGCCTCGATCGTCGTGGCGGTGCGCATCAGGCGTCGCTCCCCTCGGCCAGCTCCTTGACGGCGGCCAGCGTCCTGGTCATGTTCGCCTCGAACTCCCGCATCCGGACGAAGACGATCTTCTGCTCCTTCTCCGGCATCCGCTCGATCGCCTGCGACAGGCCCGACCTGCCCGGCCCCATCCGCACCTCCTGGCTCAGCGACGTGCCACCGCCGTCGGGCTCGACGGTGAACCGCCAGGTGGCGCTCGGATCGGCGTCGGGCCCCTCCACCTCCCACGCGAAGACCCTGGGCGGCTCGAACTCGACCACGCGCGAGGTCGTCGACCACTCCCCCAACGCCTCGTGCCTGCTGCTGCCGACGAACCGGGCACCCAGTTCCGCGCAGGTCGACGGGGCCACCCAGCGCACCGACTGGAGCTCGTCGCTCAGGTCCGGCATCCGCTCGACGTCGGACACGAACTCCCACACCCGGCTCGGTGGCGCGGCGACCCAGGTCTGCACCCGCGCGACCGGCCCGTCCGCGTACCGCGCACCCGTCCACTCCATCGACCGCCGACCTCCCAAGCAACGACATCACGGCCTTGAACTGGAGAGTTGCTCAACTAGACTCACTTGTCAAGGTGATCGGAGGCAGCAGGCGGCAAAGGTTGGCGGCCGAAGGGGACGCGGCGGTGTTCGCGGATTGACGGGTGGAGGCGTTCGTGCGCCAGCGGTCGCGGCGCTCGGGCCGCCCGGCGGCGACTCCCATCGCGGGAACAGCGTCGCTTCCGCCGCGGCGAGGCGGCGCACGAGCAACCGGCGGCTGGGTGGCTTGGCACCGCGTGGGGCCGACGGCTAGAACGCGAGCGGGCGCCGACGCGCGGCTTGCCGCCCGCAGGCGCCCGAGACGCGGCCCGCGACCGCGCGCCTCAGCGGGCGAAGCGCTCGCGCACGTCCGGGCGGTCCGCGAGACGGGGCGGGTAGCCCGGCCCCATCCGCTTGCTGGTCTCCTCCGCCCGCAGCGGTTCGCCGCAGACCGCGCACACCACCTCGGCGTGGCTGTCGTGCCCGCACCTGTCGTGGTGCAGGGTCACCGGCGGCCCCTTCTCGCCCGACAGCCACCGGTCACCCCACCGCGACATCGCCGCCAGCACGCCGAAGAAATCCCGCCCCTTCTCGGTCAGCACGTACTCGTAGCGCGCCGGGGCGGTGTCGTACTGCTGCTTCTCCAGCAGCCCCTCCTCGACGAGCCTGCGCAGCCGTTCCGAGAGCGTGTTGCGCGCGATTCCGAGCTCCTGCTGGAAGTCGTCGAAGCGCCGCACGCCGTAGAACGCCTCCCGCAGCACCAGCGGCGTCCACCAGTCGCCGAGCAGGTCCATCGTCCGCGCGATCGAGCACGGCCACCTGGCGAACGACGTGCGCTTCATATCCGCGAGCATACAAGTCTCACGACGAGACCCATCAGGTCAGACGGCTCGGCGGCGGACATCGCTGGTGAGTGGGAAGGCTGCGCGGTAGCGTGATCGCCGGTGTGCCGGGAAGTCTGGTCGGCTGATGTCGCCTCTTCCTGGACGGAGCCCCTGAAATGGATCTCACGGTCTTCGCCGCCCCCGACGAGTCCGGGGCGGCCTGATGGGAGCGATCTACCGGAGCGCCGCGGGCCGTGACGCCGTCGTCCGGTGGTGCAACGACCAGCTCGACCGGTGGCCTCTTCCGCACACCCGCAGGGAGCTGTCGGTGCGGGATGCGCCGACGCACGTGGTCACCGCAGGCAACGGCGACCGCACCGTCGTGTTCGTACCCGGGACGAACTTCGCCGCCGCCACCTGCCTGCCGATCGCCACCGCGCTGTCGGCGCACTCGCGCGTCGTGATCGCCGATCTTCCCGGCCAGCCCGGGCTGAGCAGCGGTGAACGGCGCCCCGCGGACGGCCGGCTGGAGTGGTACGGAGGATGGCTCTCCGAACTGGTCGAACGCACCGCGAAGGGGCCCGCCACGGTCATGGGCCACTCCCTCGGCGCGGCGATCGCGCTGTGCTGCCGGTCGCACCGCGTCGAACGGCAGGTGCTGGTGTCCCCGGGCGGACTCACCAGGCTCCGCATCACACCCGCCGTCGCGTGGGCCTCCGCCTGCTGGCTGCTGCGCCGGAGCCGCGCTGCCAGCGCGAGGTTGCTGCGGGTGATGCACGGCCCTGGCCGGGAGCCCCGGCCCGCGCTGGTCGACTGGATGGCCTTGCTCGCCGAGCACGTGCGGCCGAGCCTCGACCCGGGCGTGGTTCCGGCACCGCCGGACGCCGTCCCGCGAACGGTCGTCGTCGGAGAGCACGACGTGTTCCTCCCTCGCCGCGTTCTCGCACCGGCCGCACGCGAAATCCTCGGCGTCGAGCCGGAAACCGTGCCCTCGGCGGGACACCTCGTCGTCGACGAGTTCCCCGAGCGGCTGGCCGCGATCGCGGTCGGCTGACCACACCTGCCGGGCCGGTCTGGCGGACCGGCCCGAGGCGAAGGCCGGGAAGTTGCTACGCGCTGCCGCGGAGGCCGCGGAGGTAGTCGTGGCCGACCCGGGCGGTGCCCAGCGGGTCCGGGGAGTCGTCGTGCTCCACGATGTGCTCCTCCACGGCGCGGGCGTGCCGGAAGATCGTCGGGAAGTCGATGGTGCCCGTCCCCGGGTCGCACATCTGCCCCTGCGCGGTGCGGTCCTTGACGTGGAACTGGCGGATTCGCGGGCGCAGCGCGTCGACGAGAGCCACCGGGTCCTCTCCGGCGTGCACTGCCCAGAACAGGTCGAGTTCCAAGTGGACGGTCGAGGGATCGGTGTGGCGCACCAGGATGTCGTAGGGCCGGATGCCGTCGACGGGGGCGAACTCGTGGTCGTGGTTGTGGTAGCCGAAGGCCAGTCCGGCCCGCCTGATCTTCCCTCCCGCTTCGTTGAGCCGATCGGCGAAGCTCCGCCATTCGGCCGCGGTGCCGAAGGACGCGTAGGGCACGACCAGGCTTCGGTTGCCCAGCGTGCGGGCGTCGGCGATGAGCGCGTCCAGATCGCCGTCGATGCCGACGTGGCTGGAGGTGGCGCGCAGGCCGTGCTTGTCGAGCAGGGCGCGGAACTGCGCCGCCGTCCGGCCGTGGGTGCCCGCCATCTCGACGTGGCGGTAGCCGATCTCCGACAGCGCCGCGAGCGTGCCGTCGGCATCGGCGTCGAGCTGGTCGCGCAGGGTGTAGAGCTGGATGCTGATGCGCGCACGCCGGTGGCGGCCGGCCGCGTCCGGTCCCGCCGCACTGGCCACTCCCGCCGTGCTCGCCAGTCCCGCGGCGGTCAGCGCGGCGGTGGTGCGCAACAGGTTTCGCCGGTTCAGCTGCATGTCGGCTCCTTCCAGAGCGGGTTTGTCGGTTCCCTCATCGTCGACAGTCCTCTCAGGACAGTCCTTGCAGGTTCAGGACGAGGTCGTGGACGCCGGTCGCGGCGAGCCGTCCGGTGCGTTCGATCTCGGCGGGTGCCGCGGGGTCCGAGCAGATCAGCACCGGGCCTTCGGCCGGCCGGTCCGGGAGCCGGCCGTGCGAGCCGCGGACGAAGCGGGCGTCGGTCGGCACGACGTTCATGGCGTAGCGCAGCCCGGCCTTCTTCTTCACCAGGTTCAGCGCCGCCTTGGCCTTGGCCCAGCGGTCGTCGGGGTCGAAGAACAGCTCCGCCGGGTCGTAGCCGGGTTTGCGGTGGATCTCCACGCCCCGCGCGAAGTCGGGGGCGCGGTCCTCCCGCAGCCAGTAGTAGTAGGTGAACCAGGAGTCGGGTTCGGCGACCGCCACCAGCTCGCCCGCGCGGGGGTGGTCCAGCCCGTACTTCGCCTGGGCCGCGCGGTCCAGCACCTCGTCGACGCCCGGTATCGCCGCGAGCAGGTCCCGGACGCGGGGCAGGTCGGCGTCGTCGCGGAGGTAGACGTGGGCCACCTGGTGGTCGGCCACGGCGAAGGCCCGGGACGTCCACGGGTCCAGGTACTCCATCCCGGCCTGGGTGTGCACCTCCAGCAGGCCTTCGCGCCGGAGTTCGCGGTTGAGGTGCACCGGCCGTTCGACCGCAGTGATGCCGTACTCGCTGAGCGCGATCACCACGGCACCGGCCGCCCGCGCCTCGTCGAGCAGCGGCCGCAGCGCCGCGTCCACGTCCGCGGCGGCGACGCGGGCCTGCGCGCTGCCGGGCCCGTGGCGCTGGAGGTCGTAGTCCAGGTGGGGGACGTAGCACAGCAGCAGGTCCGGGCTGTGCCTGCGCAGCACCCGGCACGCGGCGGAGACGATCCACCTGCTGGAGGTCAGGTCCGCGGTCGGACCCCAGTAGTGGAACAGCGGGAAGGACCCGAACGCTCCGGTCAGCTCGTCGTGCAGTCCGGGGGGCCGCGTGTAGCAGTCGGGCGACTTGCGGCCGTCGGCGTGGTAGACCGGCCGCGGCGTCACCGTCCAGTCGGTGCCCGCGCCCATCGCGTACCACCAGCAGATGTTGGCGGCGCGGTAGCCGGGGCGGCCGCGGCGCGCCGAGTCCCACAGCTTCTCGCCCTGCACCAGGCGGTTGTGCTGGCGCCACAGGTGGACCTCGCCGAGGTCCCGGAAGTACCAGCCGTTGCCGACCACGCCGTGCTCGGCGGGCATCCGCCCGGTGAGGAACGTCGACTGGGCGCTGCACGTCACCGCGGGCAGCACGGTGCCCAATTCGGCCTGCCAGCCGCTCGCGGCGAGCGCGCGCAGGTTGGGCATGTGCTCCAGCAGCTCCGGCGTCATGCCGACGACGTCGAGCAGTACGACGGGTTTCACGCGCACCCCCGTTGGTCGATCAGGTCCTGGGTGAAGGCGAGCTCGGCGGCGATGCCCTCGGCGAGGTCGGCGGGCGGCCCGGGCAGCACGGTCCAGGTGTAGGTCTCGACCTCGACGTGCGGCAGCGGCCCCTCGACCGCATCGAGGGCGGCCCGCAGGACATCCGTGGTCGGCTGGAATGCGCCTCGGGCCTCCCAGTGCAGCGGGACGTGGAAGTGCACGCGCCACGGGCCGTCGCCTGGCAGCTCCGCCAGCGCCTCCGGCAGGTCGTCGGCGGCGGTGAGCGCTCCGTCCGGGGCTCGCTCGCGGACCTGGTGCAGGTAGCGCGGTTCGGCGTAGCGCGCGAGTTCGGCGCGGACCCGCGGGTCGGCGGGATCATCGGCGTGCAGCGCGGCCGACGCCTGGATCTTGACGATGTCGACCGACGCCGCGGCGATGGCCCGCACCGTCTCGGCCGGGTCGGCGAAGGACACCGCGAGGTGGCAGGTGTCCAGGCACAGCCCGAGGTGGTCCGGGTCGGTGCCCTTGAGCCAGCCGAGCGCGTCGGCGACGGTGTCGAGCACGCAACCGGGTTCGGGTTCGACGGCCACCCGCACCCGCCTGCCCGACCGCTGCTCCAGCCGCCGCAGACCGGTGGCGAGCCGGTCCAGGTGGTGCCGCGCGGCGGCGTCGTCGGTGTCGCTCCACGGCTCGCGCCACCCCAGCGGGAGCGTGGAGATGCTGCCCCCGGCTCCCTCGGGCAGCAGCCCGGCCAGGACTTCGGCGCAGTCCAGGGTGTAGGCGAGGCGGCCGGCCTCGGTCCAGCGCGGCCGGTAGACGCGGTGCTTGACCACCGGGTCGTGGAACCCCCGGTACGGGAACGCGTTGAGCGTGCGGACCGCCAGCCCCCTGTCATCGAGTTCGGTGCGCAGCCGGGCCAGCTCGGCGGGGTCGCGCGCCAGGTGGGCGGCGACCTCGGCGGCCAGCCACAGACCGACGCCGAGGGTTCCGGCGCCCAGCCGCCGCCGGACCGGCTCGGCGTAGCGGGCGAGCTGGGCGCGGATGCCGTCCAGGTCCTCGGCCGGGTGCACGTTGGTGCAGTAGGAGATCACCGCGCTCATTCCCCCGATCCGCCGCGCAGCACGGAGTTGCCCGCGAAGGTGGTCGCCTCGGCGGTGAACCCGGGCAGCTCGTCGAGGTTGAGCCGGCCGCTCTGGCCGTAGAAGGCGACCGGGTTGTGCCACAGCACCTTTTCGACGTCGGCCTCGGTGAACCCGGCGCGCAGCATCTCCTCGCCGGTCGCCCGCGTCTTGAGCGGGTCCGAGCGGCCCCAGTCGGCCGCCGAGTTCACCAGGACCCGGTCGGTGCCGTGGCGGCGCAGCAGCTCCACCATCCGCCGCTCGTCCATCTTGGTGTCGGGGTAGATCGAGAACCCCATCCAGCAGCCGGAGTCGGCCACGAGGTCGACGGTCACCTCGTTGAGGTGGTCGACGAGCACCCGCTCCGGGGCGAGCCCGGACTCGCGCACGACGTCCAGGCTGCGGCGGGTCCCGGACAGCTTGTCCCGGTGCGGGGTGTGCACGAGGACCGGCAGCCCGGCGTCGGCGGCGAGTGCGAGCTGCCGGGCGAAGACGTCGTCCTCGTCCGCGGTCATCGAGTCGTAGCCGACCTCGCCGACCGCGACCACGCCGTCCTTGGCCAGGTAACGCGGCAGGACGCCGAGCACCTCGCGGCACCGCGGGTCGTTGGCCTCCTTGGGGTTGAGCGCGATGGTGGCGTGGTGGCGGATGCCGAAGCGCGCCGCGCGGAACCGCTCCCAGCCGATCAGCGAGTCGAAGTAGTCGGTGAAGGAGGTGGTGCCGGTGCGCGGCTGGCCCAGCCAGAACGCCGGTTCGGTGACCGCCCGGACGCCTGCGGCGTACATGGCCTCGTAGTCGTCGGTGGTGCGGGAGGTCATGTGGATGTGCGGGTCGAATATGCGCATCAGCTCTCCAGCAGTGCTCGTGCGTCCTCGGGCACCGGCCGTCCGGCGGCCCGTCGTTCGTCGGCGAAGGCACCGACCATCCGGCGCAGCTCGGCGTCGCCGCGCCGCCGCAAGCCGGCCACCGCCTCCAGCGGCACCTCGTTGAACAGGCACTTGAGCACGCCGTGGCGCCAGGTGTGATCGTCGAGGTGGCGGGCGGCGAACGGGCCCAGCGCGGCCGCGACCAGCCGCACGTCGTTGGTGCGCAGGGCGTCGCCGACCAGCTCCAGCCCCGTTTCGACCAGCCCAGTTCCAACCGGGTCCGCACCGTCCATTTCGGACAGCGACCGCAGCACCGCGCGTCGTTCGGCGTCGTCGCCGTAGCGGTACAACGCGGACAGCTCCTCGGCCAGCACGGCGGGTTTCACCGTCTGCGCGAGCACCGCGAGCATCCGCATCCGCGCGCTGTCGTCGGCCGTCCCGTGCACCAGGCCCAGCGGGTCGTCCGCCCGCAGCGGCCCGCGTCCGGCGTGCCGTCCGGCGGCGGGGAACAACGCAGCGACGCGTGCGGGGTCCTCGGCGATGGCGGCGAGCGCGCCGGCCAGCCAGCTCGCCGCACCGATGGCCGTCCTCGCCCGGCGCGCGACTTCGGGCGCGGCGTGGCTGTGCCGGGGCAACTCGACGGCGGCCTGCCCGGTGTAGCCGGCCTCCGACAGCGCGGCGAGGGTGCCGGGCAGGTCCAGCTCGCCCTGGCCGAACTCCAGGTGCTCGTGTACTCCGGGCCGCATGTCGTCGAGCTGGACGTGCACCAGCAGCTCACCGAGGCGGCGAGCGCAGTCCGCCGCGGACTCGGCCTCCACCGCGACGCAGTGGCCGACGTCGAGGGTGACGCCCAGGTCCCGCGGGTTCCCGAGCGCGGCACGCACGGCGAGCGCGTCGTCGACCCGTTCGACGAACATGCCCGGCTCCGGTTCCAGGCCGAGGCGCACACCGCACCGGCCGGCCTCCTCCAGCACCCGTGCCAGGCCGTCGGTCATGCGCCGCCAGGCCAGCTCCGCGTCCACATCGGACGGACGGATGCCCGACCAGAAGGAGACCACCTCGGCCCCCAGCCCGGCGGCGACCCGCACCGCGCGCTCCAGGAAGTCCACCCGGCGCCCGACGTCGTCGCTGACCAGCGTGGGGTGGTGCTTGCGGCGGGGGTCGAGCAGGTAGCGCGCCCCGGTCTCGACCGCCACCGACAGCCCGAGCCGCTCCAGCCGTCCGCGCACCTCGGCGACCCGGCGCGACAGGTCCCCAGCGAAGGGGTCGAGGTGGTGGTGGTCGAGGGTCAGCGCCACACCGTTGTAGCCCAGCTCGGCGATCACCTCCAGGGCGTCCTCGAGCCGGTGGTTGGCGAATCCGTTGGTCCCGTAGGCGATGCGCACCTGGCGGCCCTCCCCTACCTGGCGCCGGCGGGCAGGTCCCGCACCCGGATGTTGCGGAACGCGATCACCGAGTCCGGGTCGTGGTTCTGCACCCCTACCCCGCCCGCGGAGTACTGGCGGCCGCTCGTTCCGGGATCGTCGGGCCGTCCCGGGAACGGGATGCCCGGCACGTTGTCGAACTCGTTGACCACCTCGCCGTTGCGCAGCACGGTGTAGTGCTGCCCGACCACGCGGATTTCCAGGTCGTTCCAGACCCCCTTGCCGGTCGGCCTGGCGGCCGCGAGGTCCAGGTCGGCGAAGCCGTAGACCGACCCGGTCTTGCGCGGGTCGTTGCCCGGCTCCTCCGGCGAGTCGTTGATCTGGATCTCGTGGCCGCAGTTCACCGCGACCCACGCCGGTTCGCTCGTGCGGCACTCCGGGAAAGCCTCCGGATCGACGCCCGGGTACCGGACGAACACCCCGCTGTTGGACCGGCCCTCGCCCGGCCGGTCGTCGCGGAACTGCAGGCGCAGCGAGAAGTCCGCGAAGCGGCCTTCCCGGAAGTGCAGCAGTCCCAGGCCATCACCCGCGGGTTCCGCGGTGGTGACCATCGAGCCGTCTCCGGTGAGCGCGAAGCCCCGGCCGCCGACGTGCTCCCAAGCGGCGAAGGACTCCGGCGAGCCGTCGAAGATCACCTCGTAGGGGGCGGGCCCGCCCGGACGGCCGATGCCCGACCGCGCCGCCGCGTCGACCAGCGCCGACTGCTCCTTGCCGTCGATCACGCCGGTCCGGCGCAACCCGTCGGCCACCTCCCGGACGTGGCGGACGAAGTGCCCGTGGTCGCTCCACCGCCGTTCGTCGTCGACGAGGTCGTTGATCGTGCACCCGCCCGCCGCGGCGCGGTTGGCCACCCCGCTGTCAAGGTCGAGGAAGCGGACGGTCGCCCGCGAGTCGGGCGCGGGGCACTCGGCGCTCGCGGCTGGCGCCGGTAGCGCGGTCAGCAGGCTCGCCGCCAGGACCGCGCACGCCGGCGGCAGGATCTTCTTGGTGGGACGGGAAATCACGTGGCCGACACCTTCCTCCCGAAGTGGTGCACCGCGGGTACGACCGCGGCCAGCGCGGCGGCGGAGGTCAGGCGGTGCCGGGCGACGAGCGCGACCTGCAGCGGCACCATCCCGTGGATGCCTGCCCGGGTCGCGGCCCGCACGAGCGGGGCTGTGGGGGTGCGAGCGGCGCGTGCCTGCGCGCGACCCACCTGAGCGGCGTAGGCAGCGGACGCGGCGAGCGCCGCGGCGCGGTGGCCCGGCGACCGGCGCGGTCCCGCGGCCGACGCCGCGGCGGCCAGCGCGGTGGTCGCCGCCGCGGCCCGCGCGGTGCCACGGCGGGCGCCGTGGACCTCGCCGCGCGACAGCGCGGTCACGGCGAAGGTGTGCGCCGCCAGCACAGCGGCCGCGGGCCAGGCGCGGCGGCGGCCGCCGGCGCCGAGCAGCACGTCGAGTCCCCTGCACAGCGCCATCCCGGCCGGTCCGGCGGGTCCGGCCTTGAGCACCACGTCGTAGGCGGTGATCGCGGCGGCGAGACCGAGGGCGGTGCGCCCCGCACCACGCCCGGCGACCGCCGCGACAGCGACACCGCACGCTCCCAGCCCGGCGGCCACGCCCAACGCCGCATCGGGCGAGATCCGGCCGGACGGGATCGGCCGTTCCGGGCGTTCGACGGCGTCGAGCTCCCGGTCGGCCCAGTCGTTGAGGGCCATGCCCGCGCAGTACAACGCGGCTGACGAGAGCGGTAGCAGCAGTCGGCGGCCCCGGAGCGGCTGACCGGCGGCCGCCGCCCCGACGAGGGTGTCGCCGAGCACGGTCAGCGCCGCCGGCGCGCGGGTGAGCTCGACCAGCGTGCGCAGGCGGCTCACCGAGGGGCTCACCGTTTCTCCAATCGGCGGAAGCCCCGGCCTTCAGGCCGGGGAGGAGCCGCTCCCGAGTGCTGTTCGGTGAGCACGCACCCGTGCTTACTCGTGATCGGCAACCGTGTAAAACGATCAGCATGCGGACGGCATACAAGGTTCGGGCCTACCCCGACCCCGAACGTGCGGCCCAGTTGGGCCGCACGTTCGGGTGTGTACGCCTGGTCTGGAACAAGACCCTCGACCAGCGCCACCGCATCTACCACGCGCACGGCACGAAGACCTCCTACAAGGAAACCGACGCCGCACTGACCGCGTGCAAGCGCACCGATGAACTGGCGTTTCTGTCCGAGGTTTCCAGCGTGCCGTTGCAGCAAGCGTTGCGGCACCAGCACACCGCGTTTCAGAACTTCTTCTCCGGTCGCAGCAAGTACCCGCGTTTCAAGTCCCGCAACGGCAAGCAGTCGGCGCACTACACGCGCAGCGCGTTCCGCCTGCGTGACGGCACGCTGACGCTGGCCAAGCACACGGCTGCGCTGGCGTTCGTGTGGTCCTGGGACAACGACACCCTCGCGAAGCTGAACCCGACGATGGTGATCGTTTCCCGCGAGCTGGACGGCCGCTGGTACCTGACCTTCGCTGTGGACACCGACGACCCCGAACCCACAGAACCGACCGGCAACATGGTCGGCGTGGACCTCGGCGTGCAGGACTTCGCCGTGCTGTCCACGGGGGAGAAGATCGCGAACCCGAAGCACCTGGACCGCAAGGCCCGAAACCTCGCCCGCTACCAACGGCAGATGGCCCGCAAGCAGCGCGGCTCGAACAACCGCCGCAAGGCCAAGAACAAGGTGGCTCGCGCCCACCGCAAGGTCCGGCACGCCCGCGCTGACTTCCTGCACAAGACCAGCACGCGCCTGGTGCGCGAACACGACGTCATCGCGATCGAAGACCTCAACGTCGCGGGCATGTCCCGCTCTGCCAAAGGGACCGTTGACAAGCCGGGCCGTAACGTGCGCGCCAAGGCCGGGCTCAACCGCGCTGTGTCGGACGCGGCGCTGGGTGAGTTCCGGCGCCAACTGGAATACAAGACCGACCGCGCGGGCAAGACTCTGGTCGTCATCGACCGCTGGTACCCCTCCAGTAAGACGTGCTCGCACTGCGGGCACCTGCTGAACAACCTGAAGCTCTCTGTCCGGGCATGGAAGTGCCCCGGCTGCGGCACCCGGCACGACCGGGACCATAACGCCGCGAAGAACATCCTTGCCGCAGGTCTTGCGGTAGCCGGCAACAACCCCGGCGATGCCTGTGGAGCTGGTGTGAGTCGGCAAGGGTCCTCCCTTCCGCAGTCGGCTACGAAGCAGGAACTTTCGGGCGCGAGCCCGAAGGGAATCACCGCCCTTTAGAGCGGGGAGCAGTCAAGAGTCGCGGCCTTCCAGCTCGGCCGCGGTTGCCCGGACCCACTCGTGCAGTTGCCGGACCTGGTGGTCGAAGCGGTGCCCGGCGTCGCCCAGCGGGTCCTTGAAGAAGCAGCCGAGCGCGCCGAGCGGGCCCCGCTGCCCCGCGTGGTGCGCCATCGCCACCAGCCTGGTGAGGTCGAACACGAGCGGGGCGGCCAAGGCCGAGTCGTAGCCGGTCCAGGTCAGTTGGAGGGTCACCGGCGTGCCCAGGAAACCCCGGGCGTGCACGTTGTCCCAGGCGATCTTGGTCTGGCCGAGGTCCGCCACGTGGTCGATGTGCAACGGCGCGGCGACACCGGGGCCGAGCAGTTCGGCCAGTCCCCGGGCCTTGGACTCCAGCTTGCTCGCGGCCGCGGCCGGATCCGCCAGCGTCGCCCCGTCACCACCGCCGAGCAGGTTGGTGCCCGACCACGACAGCACCGAGAGCGCGCGTTCGGCGAACATCGGTGCCAGCACGCTACGCAGCAGCGTCTCTCCGGTCTTGCCGTCGCATCCGGCGCAGGGCAGGCCCATTCGCTCGGCGAGCTGCCGCAGGGAGGCCCAGCCGATCCCCGGTGATGGGGTGAACTCGACGTAGGGGCACCCGGCGCTGAGCGCCGCATAGGTGTTCACTACACCGGCGGGCAGCGTTGCCCGCTCGTCGTGCAACCGCTCCTCCAGCGCGGCGAGGTCGTGCTGCTCCGGCGAGTCCGCGGCCGGAGCCTCGGTCGAGGCCACGTTGACCGCCACGACCCTGCGCAGCCGGTTCCGCCGCCGGAACGCGACGATCTCGCCGGACATGCGCTGCGCGGCGAGCACCGCGGCGCCCTGGTGCGTCAGCGGGTCGTACCCGGCGCGGAGCTCGGACTCCACATCGGACAGTTGCGGTGCGACCGCGCCGAGCAGCCTGCCGGGCAGCACCCCGGCCTCGGCAAGGTGCTCGGCGTTCTTGTGCAGGGGCGCGTCGCTGATGTCGTGGCCTCCGACGACGATGTCGCCCCATGCAGGCAGCGGCGCCTCGCGCAGTCCGGGGAGCTCGGTCACGCATCCGGTCGCATCGGCCACCCCCGCCCGCAGCGCGGCCAGGCCGGCGATCGCCGTGGTGCCTACCGAGCCGCGGGCCCCGAAGAGCCATAGCCCGGTGCGTCCCGGCGACGGAACGTGTCGGTGGGATGTGTCGGTCACCGTGGTCACCTCCTGGTGGCCGCGGTGGTGGCCCGCGGTTACCGGGCCACCACCGCGGTGCTCAGCGCGGCAGGTCGCCCTGCGCCCGGGCTGCCGCGTCGTCGGGCGGAACCGGCTGCGAGACACCGGCACCGTGGAACTTCACCGCGTCGAGCTCGAACAGTCCCGTTCCGCCACCGCGGAACACCAGGAACAGCGGCCCCGACGCACCCGGGTCGGTCACCGCGACCGGCTCGATGTCGACGTAGCGGTCCCCGCCTCCGGTGGTGGGCACCTGCGCGGTGTGCAGCAGCTCGCCGTCCGGTGCGCCGGCGCGGACCTCGATGGTGCCGCCGGGACCGGCCGCCGAGACGCGGTAGCCGATGCCGTCGACACCGCTCAGGTTGACCGGAGCGAAGGAGATCCAGTCACCGTCGTCGACGGCACCGACCTTGCTCCCGCCTTCCGCACCGGCTTCCTCGACGACCTCGACGCCCTGGGACTCGGTGAAGAACTCCGCCTGCTTGTGCTTGGGCTGCAGGGTGACGCGGCCGCTGCCCTCGACCGGCGGCAGTCCCTCGGCGCCGTTGTCGGTGTAGCTGGCGGTGATGACGCCGAAGATGTCGGCGTCCAGCCCGTGCCCCTCGTCGGCGGGCGTCTCGATCACGCCCTCGCACCCGGACTCCTCGCTGAGCGGATGCGCGTGCGAGTCGTGGCCGAGCGCGTAGCTCAGCTCCATGCGCGAGCAGTCGATCTCGCCGTCCTCGGCGTCGGTGGCCCGCACCCGGAACGGCACCTGCTCGCCGAAGGCGAACACCCCGCCGTCCGGCGGCAGCTCGATCTCCACCTGCGGCGGCGTGTTGCCCACCACGATCTGCACGCTGGCGTAGCCGGTGCGGCCGTCGGGATCGGTGACGGCGAGCTTGGCCGTGTGCGCGCCGCG
Organism: Saccharopolyspora erythraea; assembly: GCF_018141105.1. Classification (NCBI taxonomy): domain Bacteria; kingdom Bacillati; phylum Actinomycetota; class Actinomycetes; order Pseudonocardiales; family Pseudonocardiaceae; genus Saccharopolyspora; species Saccharopolyspora erythraea. The sequence continues at coordinate 5,351,051 of NZ_CP054839.1, forward strand.
CTGGTCGTAGGTGAAGCTGACCGGACCGGCCGTGGTGGAGTCCACCGTGCCGTCGTTGGTGAAGTCCCACGCGTAGCTGAGCTGCCCGCCCTCGGGGTCCTCGGTTCCGGCGGGGTCGAAGTTCACCGTCAGCGGCGCCTGCCCCGAAGACACCTTGTCCGCACTGACCTGGACCTTCGGCGTCTTGGAACCCGGGTTGTGGTCGATGCGGTACAGGGCCGAGTCGGGGGCGCCGCCGAAGTAGCTGGAACCGTAGTCCAGGACGTAGAGCGCGCCGTCGGGACCGAACTCGATGTTCATCGGCCGGACCAGTTCCATCGACTCGAAGAACGGGCGGATGCCCTGCAGCTCGCCCTCTCGCCCGAGGCTGAACTCCTTGATCCAGCCGCGGTCCCACTCGTAGTTCAGCACCTTGCCGTCGAAGTGTTCCGGGAACTTGACGGGCGACTTCAGGCCCGGGTCGAAGTGGTACACCGGCCCACCCATGGGCGACTCCGGACCTGCGCCCAGCTCGGGCACCGAGTCGTCGTCGTAAGCCAGCCACGCGGGCTGCACCGGCGGCAGGTCGACCAGGCCGGTGTTGTGCGGGCTGAGGTTCTTGGGCGCCGCGCAGTCGAACGGCTGCCCGGACTGGCCGGTGGCGAAGTCGTAGTCGACGAACGGCTGGTTGTCACCGATGCAGTACGGCCAGCCGTAGTTGCCCGGGCCCTTGATCAGGTTGTACTCGACCAGGCCGCCGGGACCGCGGGCCGGGTCGGCCGCGCCCGCGTCGGGTCCGTACTCGCCGAGGTGGATCCAGCCGGTCTCGCGGTCCACTGCGAACCGGAACGGGTTGCGGAAACCCATCGCGTAGATCTCGGGCTTCGTCTTTTCCGTGCCGGCCGGGAACAGGTTGCCCTGCGGAATCCGGTAGGTGCCGTCGTCCTGGACGTCGATGCGCAGGATCTTGCCGCGCAGGTCGTTGGTGTTGGCCGCCGAGCGCTGCGCGTCGAAGGCGGGGTTGCGCTCGGGCCGCTCGTCGATCGGCGCGTAGCCGTCGGAGGAGAACGGGTTGGTGTCGTCCCCTGTGGACAGCAGCAGGTTGCCCCGCTCGTCGAAGTCGATCTCGCCTCCTGCGTGGCAGCACGTCCCGCGCTGCGTGGGCACCCGCAGGATGGCCTGCTCGCTGGCCATGTCCAGGGTGCCGGCGTCGGTGAGCTTGAACCGCGACAGCAGGTTGTGGCCCTCGAAGGGAGCGAAGTCCTGCGGCGTGCCCTCCTCCGGCGCGTCGCCGGAAGGCGTGTCCAGCGGTGGGGCGTAGTAGACGTACACCCAGCGGTTGCGGGCGAAGTCCGGGTCCACGGCGATGCCCTGCAACCCGTCCTCGTCGTGGTTGTAGACCGGGATCGTGCCCGCGCGGACCGTCGTCGCGTCCGGGGTGGTCAGGAACACCGCGCCGTCGCGGGAGCTGTGCAGCACCCGGCGGTCCGGGAGCACCGCCAGCGCCATCGGCTCACCGACCTTGGCCTCGCCCTTGGCGAGCGTGACCTGGTCGAACGCGGTGTCCGGCGGCGGTTCCGGCGGCGGCGCGGCCAGCGCGGTCGCGGCGGTCATCGCGGTGGTGGCCAGCAGGGTCGCGGCGACTGTCCGCAGGCGTAATCGTCGAGAGGTTCGCACCATTGCGCTCCTTGTCACTCGGATTCGGGCGCCGGATCAGCAGGCGGACTCGCCGATGGCGGTCCGGATGCCGCCCAGCAGGTGGCGGCGGAAGTCGGGATCGGCGAAGGACTCCGCGGTGTGCCCACCGCCGGTGTAGAAGGCCCTACCCTCGTCGACGCGGTGGCACCAGGCGATCGGGTGGTCGCCCATCGCGCCGTCGCCGGGCCGGTAGCTGGACTCGTCCAGGGACAGCAGCACGTGCGAGCCGTCCCGGGGATTGGTCCGGAAGTTGTACCACTCGTCGGTGCGTTCCCAGCGCCGCGGCAGGTGCGCGGTGGACTCGTGGTGGGCGTCCTCCACCTGGACGACCGCGGGCTGGATCTCGGGGTGCGAGGCGAAGTAGGCGCCGACCAGCCGCCCGTAGAACGGCCAGTCGTACTCGGTGTCGGCGGCGGCGTGCACCCCGAGGTAGCCGCCACCGCCGCGGACGTAGCGCTCGAAGGCGCGCTGCTGCGTGTCGTCGAGCACGTCGCCCGTGGTCGAGAGCCACACCACCGCGTCGAACCGAGCCAGGTGGCGGTCGTCGAACACCGCCGAGTCCTCAGTGGACTCCACTGCGAAGCCGTGCTCGGCGCCAAGCCGCCGGACCGCGTCGATGCCGTCCGGGATCGACTCGTGCCGGTATCCGGCGGTCTTGGAGAACACCAGCACGCGCGGCTCGCCGGGCTGGGCCGCGGCGGTACCGCTCACCAGCGCCGCGGCGGTCAGCAGGGCGAGGGTCAGGCAGGTCGCACGCATGCGGTCGCTCCCTTCTCGGCACTTGCGCTGTCTGATGAGCGGCGTCAGCCGCTCGCGGTGCGGGCCCCGGCCCGCACCGCTACGCGAACCACTGCTCCGAAGATCCGTTCCTAGGAGGCGAAACCGACGTCGAGGTACTGGTCGACGTTGTCGCGGGTGACGACCGCGGAGTAGGTGGTGATGGAGCGCGGGATCTCGTGCTCGGCGAGGTCGGACATGCCCCTGGACTGGCCGAGCAGGCGGGCCAGCGAGATCGCCGACGAGCACATCGACGGGCTGTAGAGCACCGTCGCCTGCACGACGCTGCCGCCCGCCTTGATCCGCTCCATCATCGGCCGCGACCCGGCGCCGCCGACGAGGAAGAACTCGTTGCGCCGGGCGGATTCCACCGCCGCGAGCACACCGATTCCCTGGTCGTCGTCGTGGTTCCACACCGCGTCCAGCCGGGACGCGGCCTGCAGCAGGTTGGTCGCCTGGCGCTCGCCGGTCTCGACGGTGAACTCCGCCGCAACCCGCCTGCTCACGCTCAGGCCGTGCTTGGCCAGTCCGGCGCGGAAACCGGCGCTGCGCTCCTGGGTCAGCGGCAGGGAGTCGGTGCCCGCGATCTCGGCGATGACCGGGCTGGTGACGCCGCGCCTGCCCAGCTCGGCCGCGATGTGGTTCGCGGCGTTGACCCCCATCCCGTAGTTGTCGCCGCCGATCCACACCCGGTAGGCCTCCGGCGAGTCGAAGACGCGGTCGATGTTGACCACCGGGATGCCCGCGTCCATCGCCCTGCGCCCAACCGCGGTCAGCGCCTTGCCGTCGGCGGGCAGGATCACCAGGACGTCGACCTTCTCGTTGATCAGCGTCTCGACCTGGGCGATCTGCTGGTTGACGTCGGCGCTGCCCTCGGTGGCCCGGAAGGTCACGTCCGGCAGCCGCTCCGCCTGCGCGCGGGCGTTGGTGGTCATCGCCGCCATCCAGCCGTGGTCGGCGGCGGGCGCGGAGAACCCGATGGTCACCGGCGGTCCCGGGGCGACGTTGTCGCCGCCTGCCGCGACCGGTGCCGGGTTGGCCTGCGTCGGCGGGCTGTTGGAGACGCAGCCGGCGAGCAGGGCGGTGGCGCCGAGGGCGCCGGTGCCGAGCAGGAACCGGCGGCGGGCGTGGTCGGGCAACGCGGACATGGCAGTCTCCGAACGCGAGTGGTGGGCGGGAGTGGGCTGCGGGAGGGCGGTTCACGCCGCGCGGGCTCGGCGGCGGAACCTGGCCTGGACCAGGACGGCGAGCACGATGATCGCGCCCTTGGCGATGTTCTGGATGTCGGTCTCGAAGTTGTTGAGGGTGAAGACGTTGCTCAGCGTCGTGAAGATGAGCACGCCGAGCAGGGTGCCGGTCATGCTGCCGCGGCCCCCGGAGAGCAGGGTGCCGCCGATGACCACCGCCGCGATCGCGTCGAGCTCGTAGAACAGGCCGTTGGTCGAGGCACCCGAGGTCGTTCGGGCCACCACCATGATCGCCGCGATGGCGCAGCACAGCCCGGCCAGCGCGTAGACCAGCGCGGTGTGCCTGCGCACGTTGATCCCGGCCAGCCGCGCGGCCTCCGGGTTGCCCCCGACCGCCAGCGTCCGGCGCCCGAAGGTGGTGCGGTTGAGCAGGACCCAGCCCGCGGCGAAGACGACCGCGAAGATCCAGATCAGCACCGGGACACCGAGCAGGTCGCCGCGGAACACCGCGCCGAAGGCGGGGTCGGTGACGACCTGGGTCTGCCTGCCGCTGATCCGCTCGGCCAGGCCGCGGGCCGAGGCCATCATCGCCAGCGTCGCGATGAAGGGCACCACGCTGCCGTAGGCCACCAGCAACCCGTTCACCAGGCCGCAGCCGGTGCCGACCAGCAGCGCGCACAGCACCATCACCCCGACCCCGTAGGACTGGGTGGCCCACGTCGTCATCCACACGCTGGACAGCGCCACGATGGAGCCGACCGACAGGTCGATGCCGCCGGCGGTGATCACGAAGGTCATCCCCACGCTGACCACGCCGATCGCCGCGGCCAGCCGCAGCACCGTGGAGATGTTGCCCTCGGTCAGGAACGCGTCCGGCCGGGTCAGGTGCCCGACCACGCACAGCGCCACGAGCACCAGCACCAGCGAGGTCAACCGCACGTCGGCCCGTGCCCACCAGCGGCCGAGCCGTGACGGCGCGGTGGGCACTGCCGCTGCCGGGACTGTCTGCTCGCTCATCTCGCCGGAGCCTCCATCACCAGGTCGAGCACATCGGATTCGGTGAGCCGGTCCGCATCGGCGGTGTGCACCACCGCACCGTCGCGCAGCACCAGCACGCGGTCGGCCACCGCCAGGACCTCGGGCACCTCGCTGGAGACCAGCACGATCCCCAGTCCCTCGGCTGCCAGCCTGCGCATCAGGCCGTAGAGCTCGGCCCGAGCCCCGACGTCGACGCCCCGGGTGGGTTCGTCGAGCAGCAGCACCCGGCAGCCGCGCAGCACCCAGCGGCCGACGACCGCCTTCTGCTGGTTGCCGCCGGAGAGGGTGCCGATCGGCCGAAGCGGGTCCGCGGGCCGCAGCTGGAGCTGTTCGGCGATGTCGCGCGCGTCGGAAACCTCCTTGCCGCGGCGGGTGAAGCCGAACCTGCTGTAGCGGCGCAGCGCCGAGAGCGTGATGTTGGCCGCCACCGGCAGTTGCGGGAGCAGCGCCTGGCTCTTGCGCTCCTCCGGCGTCAGTCCGATCCCGGCCGCGACGGCGGCGGCGACGCTGCCGGGGCGCACCGGCCTGCCCGCGACGCGAACCCGGCCGGAGGTCGGGGTGCGGGCGCCGAAGATGGTCTCCAGCAGCTCGCTGCGACCGCAGCCGACCAACCCGGCCAGTCCCACGATCTCCCCCGCCGCGACGGTGAAGCTCACCGGCTCGAACTCGCCGCGCCGCGCCAGCCCGTCGACTTCCAGCACCACCTCCGAAGAAGTGCGCGCCGCCGGCCGTTCCGGGAAGTCCTGCCCGGCGCGTCCGGTCATCAGGGCGACCAGCTCGGCGGTGGAGGTGGCCGCGACCGGCAGCCCGGACGCCGTCGTCCGGCCGTCCTTGAGCACCGTTACCCGGTCGGCGATGCGGCGGATCTCCTCCATCCGGTGGGAGATGTAGACCACGGCCACGCCTTCGGCGGTGAGCTCGCCGATGATCCGGAAGAGGTTGTCGACCTCCTCCGCCGACAGCGCGGCGGTCGGCTCGTCCATCACGATCAGCTTCGCCCGGTGCGCCAGCGCGCGGGCCATCGACACCAGCTGGCGGGAGGCGGCGGGGAGCTCCCCCACCTCGGTCTCCGGGTCGATCTCGGGATGGCCGAGTCTGGCCAGCAACGCCCGCGCCTCGCGGTTTGCCCGGCCGCGCCTGGTGAACCCGGCGGCGGCCAGCTCGTGGCCGAGGAAGACGTTGTCGGCCACGCTCAGCCCCGGGACCAGGTCGAGCTCCTGGTACATCGTCGCGATGCCGAGCCGCAGCGCGGCGACCGGTGACGACAGCCGGACCTCCCGCCCGCACCAGCTGATCCGGCCGGCGTCGGGCGCGTGCGCGCCCGAGAGAACCTTGATCAGGGTGGACTTGCCGGCGCCGTTCTGGCCCAGCAGGCAGTGCACCTCGCCCGCGCTGATCCGCAGGTCCACGCCGCCGAGCGCGCGGACGCCGGGGAAGGTCTTGACGATTCCGGTCATGTCGAGCAGGTCGTTCACAGCGGCACCTCCCTCTGGTCCGGCGTGGCGTGCGGGTCAGCCGTCGCCGAACGCGGCGTCGAAGGCGGCGGCGGGCGGTTCGATGGCGACCAGTTCGCGGACCCGCGCCAGCGCGTCCGGCGCGCCCAGCAGCCGGTCCATCCCGGCGTCCTCCCACTCCACCGAGATCGGCCCGGTGTAGCCGATGGAGTTGAGCACCCGGATGCAGGACTCGAAGTCGATGTCGCCGTGGCCGACCGAGACGAAGTCCCAGCCACGGCGCGGATCGGCCCACGGCAGGTGGGACCCGAGCCGCCCGTTGCGGCCGTCGAGGTGCAGCTTTGCGTCCTTGAAGTCGACGTGGTAGATGCGGTCGGCGAAGTCGCGCACGAAGCCGACGGGATCGAGGTCCTGCCACACGAAGTGGCTCGGGTCGAAGTTGATCCCGAACGCGGCCCGGTTGTCCACCGCGGCCATCGCCCGCTGCGTCGTCCAGTAGTCGTAAGCGATCTCACTCGGGTGCACCTCGAGGGCGAAGCGGACGCCGCACTCGTCGAAGACGTCGAGGATCGGGTTCCACCGCTCGGCGAACTCGGCGAAGCCGCGCTCGACGGTCTCGGCGGGAACCGGCGGGAACATCGCCACCGCGTACCAGATCGGCGACCCGGTGAACCCGACCACAGTGGACACACCGAGCTCGGCCGCGACGCGCGCGGTGTCCTTGAGCTCCTCGGCCGCGCGCCGCCGCACGCCCTCGGCCTCGCCGTCGCCCCACACCCGGCCGGGCAGGATCGCGCGGTGGCGTTCGTCGATGGGGTGGTCGCAGACGGCCTGCCCGGTCAGGTGGTTGGAGATCGCGTGCAGCTGCAGGCCGTGGTCGTCGAGCAGCTTGCGGCGCTGAGCGAGGTAGTCGGAGTCCTCGCGGGCCCTGGCGATGTCCAGGTGCCTGGCCGCGCACGCCACCTCCAGGCCGTCGTAACCCCAGTCCGCTGCCAGCCGGCACACCTCCTCGAACGGCAGGTCTGCCCACTGCCCGGTGAAAAGCGTGACCGGACGTGCCATCAGCTCTCTCCTTCCTCGACGGCGGTCCACCGGCTCTCCCGCGCGGCGCTGCGCTGCACGGCGTCGAGCACCCGCTGCACGCGCAGACCGTCGGAGAAGCCCGGCCGCGGCGGCGTACCGGACGCGACCGCGACCACGAAGTCCCTGATCTCGTGGGTGAAGGTGTGGTCGTAGCCGAGCACGTGACCCGGCGGGTACCACGCCTGCAGGTACGGGTGCCCCGGCTCGGTGGCCAGCACGCGGCGGAAACCGGAGCTCTCGGCGGTGTCGGCGCCGTCGTGGAACTGCAGCTCGTTCATCGACTCGAAGTCGAACGCGATGCTGCCCTCGCTGCCGTTGACCTCGATGCGCAGGCCGTTCTTGCGCCCCGCGGCGTAGCGGGTCGCCTCGAAGGTCGCGACCGCTCCGCCTTCGAAGCGGGCGGTGAACAGCGCCGCGTCGTCGACCGTGACCGCGCCGGTGCGTCGCGGCTCGGACTCCAGCGGGCGTTGCGGGACGAAGGTCTCCAGCACCGCCGAGACGCCGGTGATCCGGTCGTCGAGCAGGAACTGCGTCAGGTCGACCAGGTGCGCGCCCAGGTCGCCCAGGGCGCCGGAGCCGGCGCGCTCGGCCTGCAGCCGCCAGGTCAGCGGCGCCTCCGGGTCCACCAGCCAGTCCTGCAGGTACGCCGCGCGGACGTGCCGGACCCGGCCCAGCCTGCCGCGCTCGACGAGCTCGCGCGCCAGGGCCAGGGCGGGGACCCGCCGGTAGTTGAACGCCACCATCGAACCGATGCCCGCGGCTGCCGCGCGCTCGGCCTCCGCCGCCATCGCGGTCGCCTCGGCAACCGAGTTGGCAAGCGGTTTCTCGCACAGCACGTGCTTTCCCGCCTTCAGCGCGGCGATCGCGATCTCGGCGTGGCTGTCACCCGGCGTGCAGATGTCGACCACGTGCACGTCGTCGCGCCGCAGCACCGACTTCCAGTCCGTGCTCGACTCGCGCCAGCCCAGCCGCGCGGCGGCGGCTTCGGCGGCGTCCTCCCGGCGGCCGCAGAGCACCGCCATGTCCGGCACCACCGGCAGGTCGAAGACGTGCCCCGCCGTCCGCCAGGCGTGCGAGTGCACCGCACCCATGAACGCGTGGCCGACGAGGGCCACACCGAGCTTTTCCATGTCGGTCCTCTTGTTCCCCAGGAGGTGGATGTCAGGTCTGGTCGATGCCGAGCGCGTGGTCGCCGGCCAGCGCGGCCGCGCCGACGACGCCGGCGTTCTCACCGAGCTCGGAGAGCACGACCGGCAGGTTGCTGGTGGCCAGCGGCGTCGAACGCCGGTAGAGCTCGCTGCGGACCTCGGCGAGCAGCGTGTGCCCGAGACCGGTCGCGACTCCGCCGCCGACGACGATCATGGCCGGGTTGAAGAAGTTGACCAGGCCCGCGAGCACCCGCCCCAGCCGCCTGCCGCCGTCGCGGACCAGCCCGAGCGCGTGCGGATCGCCCTGCCGCATCGCGGTTCCCACGTCGGCGGCGGTCAGCGGTCCGTCGGCGAGCATGGACTCCAGGACGGCCGACTCGCCGCCGCGGGCGAGCGCGTTGACGTCCCTGGAGAGCGCGGCGCCGCTGAACCACGCCTCGAGGCAGCCGGTGCGCCCGCAGCTGCACACGGGTCCGCCGTCGTTGACGGCGATGTGCCCGATGTCGCCCGCGCTGCCGTTGCTGCCCCGCAGCACGCGGTGACCGGTGATGATCCCGCAGCCGATCCCGGTGCCGATCTTGACGAACAGGAAGTCGCCGACCGAGCGGGCCAGCCCGCAGTACATCTCGCCGACGGCCATCAGGTTGACGTCGTTGTCGACCAGCACCGGGCAGTCGAGCTGCTTGAGGAAGAACTCGCGGACCGGGTAGCGGTCCCACCCCGGCATGATCGGCGGTGAGACGGTGTAGCCGTCGCGGAAGCTCACCGGTCCCGGCACGCCCACCCCGACGCCGTCCACGCGGCCCAGGTGGCCCTCGGCGCGGAGCTTGCCGATCAGCTCGACAGCCCGCCGCAGCACCACCTCCGGACCGGACCGGATGTCGATGTCCTCCGCCACGTGCGCGACGAGGTCGAGCCGTCCGTTGGTTACCCCCACGTCCAGCGACGTCGCGCCGATGTCCACACCGACGAACCGCAGGTCGCCGGAGAGCTGCACGAGCCCCGAGCGGCGTCCGCCCCGGGACTCGGCCTTGCCCGCCCGCTCGACGAATCCGAGGTCCTCGAGCCGCTGGAGCTCCTGGCCGATCTTCGACCGGGACAGGCCCACCTGCGCGGCCATCTCGGCCGCCGACTGCGGACCGTTCAGGCGCAGGGCCGCCAGGAGTCTTGCCTGGTGGGGATTCTCCGGTTGCAATGCGAACCTCACTTCTTGCACTCCGGGTAAGAAGTTGTTCACAAAGTAGAAGCAATCTTGTTTCCGGAGTCAATAAGAAGGCAGCCAAGTCGCCCAGACGTCGGCAACCGGCGAGAAGCAAGCCGATTTGGTCTAGACCTTGGCGAGCGTTGATCCGCAACCTGCTCGATGCCCATCGAGCAACCCCAGCGCCGCACCGGCCGGCTCAGCCCCGCTTTCGGTTCTCCACCAAGTCACACGCCGACGGAGTCGAGCAGCCATGCCGAAGCACCACACGTCCACGTCCACGCCCCCGATCCGGAGGAGCCGCCTCCCTCGCTCCGCAGCCGCCGCGGTCAGCGCGTGCGTCCTGCTCGCCGCACCGGCGCGCACGCCAAGCCATCCGCGCCGCAGGTAGACCCGACCAGCCCGGCCGGGACGTCCCGTCTGGGCGACCCGGCTTCGGCGACTGGTCTTCAGCGACGAGTTCAATGAGACCACAGTAGACAGTTCGAAATGGACCAAACGCGACCAGCACCGCGGCACGCACTCCGGGATCGACTGGTGGTACAAGCCGCAGAACGTGCGCACCGACGGAAGAGGAGCGCTGGCCATCGACCTCGGCAGGCTCGGCCCCGCCGAGTACTCCGGCGGGCGCATCGACAGCCAGGGCAAGTTCGACTACACCCGCGGCAGCATCGAGTTCCGCGCGCACGTGCCGCCCACCGAGGGCCACCTGGCGGCGGTGTGGTTGCAGGCCGACAGCCCCGGCGACGAACTCGGCACCGCGGCCGACGGGGCGGAAGTGGACGTCCTGGAGAGCGCCCACCAGTCCGACACCTACCCGGTGACGTTGCACTACGACGGGTACGGCGAGCACCACCAGTCGTCATCGGAAGCCGTGCGGGCACCGGGGCTGCACGGTACGTGGTACCACACCTTCGGGCTGGAATGGAGCGAGTCGTCGCTGAGGTTCCGCTACGACGGCCAGGTTGTCCGCGAGGTGACCGACCCGAAGCTGATCAGCCGGGTCGCGGAGTTCCCGATCATCTCGCACGAGATCCTGGAGTTCACCGACGGCGACGTCACGAAGGCACCGCTGGACCACACCTCGACCATGTACGTCGGCTACGTGCGGGTGTGGCAGGGCTGACCGGCCTGCGTGGCCCGCGCAGCAGAGGGCTCCACGTCCGGTGCGGACGTGGAGCCCTCCTGACGGCCCGCTTCGTTGCCGCCGGCACGCGGGTGGGCGCCGAACCCCGCGTCAAGGGTCCACCGGCGGCCGAGCGGGCAGGACTCGCCTCAGCGCCCTGGTAGCAGCGCCCTGCGGGTGCGGCGATCGAACAGCGGGCGCGAGAACCCGGACCACGACTGCCGGAAGCCGTACCTGCGGCTCCGGGAGAACCACGTGCGGTGGCCCCACTTCGTGCTCCAGGACAGGCCGCGGCGGGACAGGTGCACCCGCATCGGGCCGACCCGGATGGTCTTGCGGAACTTGGAACCCATCGTTGCTCCCTGCCTTTCGGTCGCTGACAGAGATGTACCCACCGCGCGCCGGTATTAATCATGGACCTGCGCGGTTTCAATCATGGACCAGGTGACCGGCCCGTCACCGGCGACGATCACGACTCCGACTGCGACTCCGCGTCGCCGCTGAACGCCTTTCGCGCCTCCTGCCACGCGCCGTGCGCGCGGCGCTGCGCATCGGCTACCGCCTCCGCCTGCACATCGGGCTGGTCGGCGAGGACGTTGGCCACTCCGGTGAGCGCCTCGGCACCCCGGGTGCCCGCGTTGAAGAACGCGGTGACCAGCTCCGCGGGCATCCTCGTGGTCCCCGGGCCCTGGTCCTCGGCCGCCTGCTCCTGCACCTCGGCGGCGGTGTCCCAGGCCGAGCTCAGCTGTGCGAAAGCGTCCAGCAGGTTGCGCCACACCGTGATCTGCTCGGTGTTCGGCTCGGGTGTCACATCGCTCATGGCGGTCCTTCCTCAGCGGAGCTGATCGGTTGGCTCTGTCAGAGCTAGCAGATACCCCGCCGCGCACCGACCCGAAACGCCGCGAGGCCGCGAACCGGATCCGGTGGCAGGCGGCACGAGCGCACGGCGCGATCCGCCCACCGGCCGGCTACATCCCGTAGAGCGCGGGCTTGTCGGCCAGCTCCACCTCGACCGGCGCGCCGTCCTCCTGCGCGCGCAGGCACGCCTCGGCCACCGCGGTCGCGGCGTAGCCGTCCCACGCGCTGGGCCCGCACACCTCGCCGCGCGCCGCGGCGTCGACCCACGCCTGCAGTTGCAGGCGGTACGCCTCGGCGAACCGCGTCCGGAAGTCCGCGTGCACCGCGACGCCCTCGGTGCCGCCCGCGCGCACCACGGTGGTCGACGGCAGCGCCAGCGAGACCGTGCCCAGTTCCCCGACCAGCTCGCACCGCACGTCGTAGCCGTACTGGGCGTTGACGAAAACCTCGACGTCGACGGTCACCCCGGCTGCGGTCTCCAGCACCAGCAGCCGCGGGTCGGCCATCCGCGCGGCCGCACGGCTGGACGAGCGCGTGCCGTGCACGGTGACGCGCACGATCTCCGACGACAGCAACCAGCGCACCACGTCGAACTCATGCACCGCGGCGCTGGTGAACGGCATCTCCGGGGTGAAGAAGTGCAGCGCCCGCGCGTTGCGGTGCACGCAGTGCACCAGCACCGGATCGCCCACGGTCCCGGCATCCAACGCCCGCTTCATGTCCACATAGGATGGATCGAACCGCCGCATGTACCCGGCCTGCACCAGCCGCCGCCCCTTGGCCACCTCGTGCGCGACGATGCGCAGGCAGTCCGCGGCCGTGGCCGCCAGCGGTTTCTCGCACAGCACCGGCTTGCCCGCCTCGACGCACGCCGCGGCCAGCGCCTCGTGGGTGTGGTCCGGGGACGCGACGACCACCGCGTCCACACCCGCATCGCCGATCAGGCCCACGGGGTCGGCGTGGAAGACCACCTCGTCGCCGGCCTCGGCGGCGACCGCGCGTCCCCGGTCCTCGTCGGCATCCGAAACCGCGACCACCCGCGCACCGGCGACGGCGCCGGCCAACGTCCGCACGTGGTCGGCACCCATCACGCCCGTCCCGACCACACCCACCCGCACAGTCATCGGCACTCCAGCTCCTCTCGGAATCGATTCCCCGACATACCAGCAGCACGGGCGCACCGGAGTCCAGGAATGCGGGCGTTCGGGTGAACGGCGGCGGAGGCGGGCCGTCCGGCGGGATGCAGGTCGACACCGACGCCTTGCGCCGATGCGCGCGTGCCGCCGGAGACCTCAAGCAGCGGCTGGCGCGGGACGGCGCGACGGTCAACGACCCCACCGACGACGCCGTGGCCGCCCTCAAGGGCGGGCAGTTCGAACTGAGCGTCGCGCTCGGCCAGGTGCGGAAGGTTGCTGCGTCGTGCGGCACGTTTTTGGCGTCTACCTCTGATCGTGCGCATGCGTTTAATCGACCGGGAGTTGTATCTGCGCTCAGGTACGATGTCTGCTGCTCGAGGTGAGCCGACGCGCGAATCTGATGTAGCCGTGCTGACCGCCGAAGTGACGCCAGGAGTCTCCAAATCTATGCCCGACCTCTTCACCACTGCCATTTCCGGCAACCTGCTCCACGGCGCGCTCGGCCTTGAACACGGTGCGCACGGGGTATTGCCGCACCGATTGCCCCGGGCCGCATGGATGCAGGCCGACCAGCAGCTCGTCATGGCGCAGGCCCAGCCCTCCGGGGTACGGCTGGCACTTCGCACCGCGGCGACGGTCGTCGAGCTGGACGCGCACCGCACGACCATGGCCTACCGGGGAGTCGCCCCGCGCCCTGATGGCTGCTACGACCTGCTCGTCGACGGCGAACTCGCCGGTCAGGTGATCTCCACTGGCGGTACCGCCGAGATCGTCGACATCGCGACTGGCGAACGTGAGACCCGGACCGGCCCACTCACGACGGTCCGCTTCGCCGGGCTCCCGAAGCGGAAGAAGCGGGTCGAAATCTGGCTACCGCACTATGAGCGGATCGAGATGGTCGCGTTGCGCACCGACGCGCCGGTCGAGCCCGTGCAGCCGGGAGAGCGACCGGTGTGGCTGCACCACGGCAGCTCCATCAGCCAGGGGTCCAACGCCACCAGCCCCACGGCCATCTGGCCTGCTCTGGCCGCGGCGCACGGAAAAGTCGAACTGGTCAACCTCGGGTTCAGCGGAAGCGCCATGCTCGACCCGTTCGTGGCCCGCACCATGCGAGACCTCCCCGCCGACCTGATCAGCATCAAGATCGGGATCAACCTGGTCAACGGCGACGTCATGCGCCTGCGTGCTTTCGGCCCGGCCGTTCACGGCTTCCTCGACACGATCCGCGAGGGGCACCCGTCGAAGCCGCTGCTGATCATCTCGCCGATCCTCTGCCCGATCCACGAGGACACCCCGGGGCCGGGCGCCCCCGACTTCACCGACGGGGTAATGCGGTTCCGCGCCACCGGAGACCCGGCAGAAGTTCCCGCGGGCAAGCTGACGCTGCGGACGATCCGCCAAGAACTCGCCGAGATCGTGCGGCAACGCTCGGCAGAGGACCCGCACCTGCACTACCTCGACGGTCGCGCACTCTACGGTGAGGCCGACGCCACCGAGCTGCCTCTTCCCGACCGCCTGCACCCGGACACGGCGACCCACCGGTTGATGAGTGAGCGGTTTGGGGCACTGGCCTTCAACAGCGGCGCACCGTTCGCGACCTGACCGGCCACATCTCCCAGTACTCCAACGGCACTTGTGGTGGGTAGCCGCGTCGGCGGTAGTGGCTGGTGCGGGGCTTGGTGTTGGCGCCGTCGGCGCCAGCGTGACCAGTGCCAGATGTGTTCGGCAGTGTGCAGGGGCAGTAGGACCAGATTGGTCAGCAGGTGGCGGATCTTGAGTACGGTGTAGGTGATCACGTCTTCGCCACCGACGCTGATTCCCATTTTATGTCAAGGGTTTTGGCTGCTGCGCACCACGCCCAGCGCCGAGATCAGGAACCCGGCGGCGAAGCACGCGGTGGAGACGAACATCGCCCAGCGGGGACCGCAGCGCTCGACTCAGGCCCCGGCGAAGGCGGCCGAGAGCCCGAGCATCACGATGGCGAGCTGGAACGGCAGGGTGCTCAAGCGACCGGTTGCCGGGTCGAGACGCGGAAGTCGGCGCGGCGCAGGAGTTCTTCGGCGTCGTCGACCGGCGGGTAGATCCACACCTCGTTGACCGTCCGCTTGCGCTGCTTGGCGGCCTGGTGCGCCGAGGCCACGGCGCGCTCCCATCCCGTGGTGAAGACCGCTCCCGCCGAGCCCAGGTCGAGGCAGGTGACGTAGGGGTCGGGCGCGAACGGCTCCTGCGGCAGACCGAGGAGGTCGGCGGCCACGTTGTGCCCGGCGAAACGGCCGAGCGGGCCGGCGTGCTGGCAGCTCTGCATGACCTGGTGGCCGTCCTCGGCCTGCGCGGCGGCGGTGTCTCCCGCCGCGTACACCTCGGGCACCCCGGCGACCCGGAGGTACGGGTCGACCGCCAGCCTGCCGAGCCCGTCGCGAGGCGCGGGGACGTCCGCGGTCAGGGGGCTGGCCCGCACCCCCGCCGTCCACACCACCGTGCGAGCGTCGAGCACGCTGCCGTCCGACAGCCGGACCCGGTCCGGCTCCACAGCGCGGATCGTCGCGCCGAGGCGCTGCTGGACGCCGAGCGCCGACAGCGCGTCGAGCACCACCGGCCGCGGTCCCGGGCCGAGATCGGGGCCGACCACGTCCGCGCGTTCGACCAGCACGACGCGGACCTCGCCGACCGCGCCGTGCGGCTCGGCGACGGCGCGCAGCCGATCCACCAGCTCGGTGGCGATCTCCAGGCCGGTGAACCCGGCACCGACCACCACCGCCGTGAACCTGCCGGGACCTGCCGGCAGGTCCGGCAGCCAGTGCAGATGCGCGTCGAGCGCCGCGGCAGCGGGCAGCGTGTCGACGTCGTGCAGGTGCTCGGCGCCCGGCAGGTCCGGGCGGACGAGGTGGCTGCCGGAGGCGAGCACCAGCCGGTCGTAGGACAGCTCGATGGACCGCCCGTCGCGCCGGACGGCGGTGACGCGGCGGCGGCCGGTGTCGATGCCGGTCGCGGTCGCGGCCACCCGGTCCACCCCGACCGGACCGAGCACCCGGTCCAGGGAGACGCGCATCCGCTCCGGCTCGGCCTGGTACAGCCTGGGCCGGATCACCAGGTCGTCCCCGGCGCTCACCAGCGTCACGGAGCACTCCGCCTCGCCCGCGCCCGCGATGCGCCGCAGCCGGACCGCCGCCGCCGCGCTCCACACACCGGCGAAACCTCCACCAACAACCAGGATATTGGACATCCAGATTCTCCTCGGTCGGCACCCCGCGGGCGGTTCCACGGGCATGGGGTCAGTCGCGGCCGTGCCAGCGGCGCAGCCGCTCGGCCGCCGTCGGGGCGTGCTCCTCGGCGGCGTCCCGCACGTCGGCCAGGGTCTGGGCGGCAAGTTCGCGGCGCCACGCCAGCTCGGCGCGGCGCATCGCGGTCGCGATCGCGCACGGCGACTCGAACTCGCGCCGCGGAGCGTTGGCACCCGCCCCACGGCGCCGGATCTCGGTGCACCGGAAGGCGTCCTCCGGCCCCTCGATCGCCGCGACGACGTCCATCAGCGTGATCTTCTCCGGCGGCCGGGCGAGGCTGAAGCCGCCCCTGGCTCCCGGTGTCGAGATGAGCAGCCCGGCCCTGACCAGCGCCTGGAGCTGCTTGTTCAGGTACGCGGGCGGCAGGTCGTTGCCCGCGGCGAGCCGCGAGGTCGGCACCGGCCTGCCGTCGTCGAGCCAGGCCAGCGCGAGCAGGCTGTGCAGCGCCCACTCGACGCCCTCGCTCATCCGCATGAACCTGGACATTAGATAACCAGGTTCGCTCCCGCAAGTGCGCCGAGCACTCGCACGGCTTTCCTCGCAGCACCCGCGCCCGGCGGACCTACTCGGTGACCAGACCGATGTCGAGGTTGGGCACCTGGTTGATGCGCCCGTCGGTCAACGCCACGACGGCCGTCGCGACACCGGTCGCCGGGTCGGCGTCGGAGTCGGTGGCGGGAGCGCCGGCGTTCTTCGGGGAGAACCGAATCCCCTCGGGCGCGACGAAGCGCAACGAGTAGGTCCCGGTGCCCTGGTTCGCCAGCGCGTAGTGGCCGGTGGCATCGGTAGCGCTGCCCCACCGCCCGATCCAGAACCGGATGTCGCCGAGCGACGGCTCACCGGTCTGGCGCTGCCCGTCGGCGTCGAGGTCGTGCCAGGCCACTCCCGTGATGTCGCCGCCGAGCTTGCCGAAGTCGGCGCGGCTGGTCGCGCCGGCGACCACGTCCACGACCACCTCGGACGCAGTGGTGAGCTGGTAGCCGATCGGGTTGATGCCGGCCCGGTACCGCCCGGGCGGCACGTCCGGGATCACGAACCCGCCATCGGGTTCCGTGCCGGCGGTGGCGACCCAGCCGCCGTCCATCCGGTAGAGGCCGACCGCGCTGCCACCGCCGGGCTCCCCCGGCTGCCACGCCCCGTCGGCGTTGCGGTCGAAGTAGTGCAAGCCCGCGACCGTCCCGGTCCCCGCCGACGAGTGCGCCTGCGCCGGGAACACCGCTCCCGACGACGCCAGCACTCCCGCCAGGAGCAACACACCGTTCCTGCTCACCATCACGTGTCTCCTGTCGCGACGAAACCCGCTTTCCGACATCAGAACGCGGTTGTGTGGCGCGGTTGCCAAGCCTGAATTTCAGACCACTGTGGACAAATCCTCCAGAGCCGTGGCGGGCGGCCAGCCGGTCACCGAGCGTTGCCGAACCCGCTCACTCACCCGGCCGTTGACCTCGGCGTTGATCGTAATTACAGTCCCCGAATCACCTAGCGAGAACCGCCGTTCACCGCCGCACGGCGAGATCCGCCGATCCCCGCGGCGGGAGCCCGCCGGATGCGCAGCACCGGCCGCGACACCCGTCGCACCGCCGCCCGGCGCAGGCTGCCCGCGGCGCCCACTGACGTTCACCCGAACAGACCGCACCACGCCGGATCCGCCCCACCACCACGCACCAGCGCCGACGCCGCCGCCGCGCCGCCGCTTGCGCCCAAGCCCGCAGGGAAGGTCAGTCAATGACGACGCACGCCCCTTCGCCCCCGCCCGCAGAGTCCGGCGACCCGGCGCTGCTCGGGCGGCGCCGGTTCCTCGGCTACGTGCTGGCGGCGCCCACCCTCGTGGCCGCGGCGGAGCTCGGCCCGGGCACCGGCACGGCCGGCGCCGCGGTCCCGTCGGCGCCGTCGCCCGCCGAGGTGTACGACCTCAACGACATGCTCACCCAGGCGGCGCTGCCCACCGCGAACCTCATCACCGTCGAGGTGCACGAGGACGGCACGGTCTCGTTCGCGCTGCCGCGCGCCGAGGTCGGGCAGGGCATCACGACCTCCAGCGCGATGCTGATCGCCGAGGAACTGGACGTGCCGCTGGACCGGGTGCACGTCACCCTCGCCGACGCCCGGCCGGAGCTGCTGTTCAACCAGCTCACCGGCGGCTCGAACACGACCTTCGCGACTTACACCCCGATCCGGGTCGCAGCGGCGATCGCCAGGGGCAGGCTGCTGCAGGCCGCCGCGCTCGAGCTGGACGCGACGGTCACCAGCCTCACCACGCGCGCGGGGATGATCACCTCCGCGGCCGGGCTGAGCACGACCTACGGCGCGCTGGCGCGCAAGGCCGCGAGCCTGCGCACCGAGGAGGTCGCCGTCGAGCTCAAACCCCGTTCCGAGTTCACCGTCATCGGCACCCCGCGCAACCGGGTCGACGCGCTCGCGGCGGTGACCGGGCGCAAGAAGTTCACCATGGACCTCGACGTCCCGGACGCGCTGCCGACGATGGTGTGCCGCCCGCCGACGATCAACGGCACCGTGGAGTCGGTGGCAAACGCAGGAGAAGTCCGCACGATGCCCGGGATCACCGACGTGGTGGCCGTGTCCACCGGGGTCGCCGTGCGCGGCAGGACTTTCGGCCAGTGCATCGACGCGGTCCGCGCCCTGCGCGTCGAGTGGGGGCCGGGCAGCGCCGAGGGCAAGTCGGACGAGTCCGTGCTCGAAGAGCTGCGCGCGGCCGAACTCCCCATGGCCGTTCCGGAAACCGGCCCGCTCACCAGGACGATCGAGGCGGAGTTCACCTTCCACTTCCGCGGGAACAGCGCCCTGGAGCCCAACTGCGCCATCGCCGACGTGCGCGCCGACCGCGCCGAGGTCTGGGCAGCGCTGAAATCACCGATCGTGGCCCAGGAAACCATCGCCGCCAGGCTCGGGCTGCCTCCTCAGGCGGTGGCGGTGCACGTGGCCGAGGGTGGCGGTTCGTTCGGCCGCAAGCTGTTCGGCGACGCCGCGCTGGAGGCCGCCGAGATCTCCCAGCGGATGGGCAAGCCGGTCAGGCTGATGTGGCACCGCGCCGACGACTGCAGGCAGGGCCGAACGCACCCGATGGCCACCTCCCGCGTCCGGGTCAGCCACACGCCGGACGCCGTGCTCGGTTACGAGCAGCGGCACACCAGCGTGTTCACCGACTTCAGCCACGGGCTCGGCGAGGTCGTCACGGCCATGGCGGCGAAGCTGCCGGTGGGCGACCTCGGCTTCAGCGAGACCATCTTCGCGCTGACCCAGACCATGCCCTACCAGTTCGGGGCCACGACGCAGCTGCTCAACGAGGCCGACAAGGGCTTCAACACCGGCAGCATGCGCAACATCTACTCCCCCGACGTCACCTGCGCCCGCGAGCTGATCGCCGACCGGCTCGCCGCCGCGATGGCCTCGGATCCCTACCGGTTCCGCCGCGACTTCCTGCAGGACGACCGCTCGCGGGCGGTGCTCGACGAGGTCGCCCGTGCCGGCGGCTGGGGCAGGCCGATGCCCGCGGGTACGGCGCAGGGCATCGCCTTCCACGCCGAGTACCACGGGGTGACCGCCGCGCTCGTCGAGATCGACTGCCGCCCGGAGACCGTGAACCGCCCGATCCGCGACGGCGTCACCGGGCCGCGGGTCACCAAGGCGGTCTTCGCCGTCGACGTCGGGCTCGCGGTCAACCCGCGCGGCCTGCGGGCCCAGATGATGGGCGGGATCTCCGACGGCATCGCCCAGGTGCTGACCTCCAGCCTCCACCTGCGCGACGGGCACTTCCTGGAGGCCAGCTGGGACAACTACTTCTACACCAGGCAGTGGAACACGCCGTTGGACCTGGAGATCATCGTCATGCCGCCGACCACGGGCGAACCGGGCGGCGCGGGCGAACTCGGCGTGGCCGCGTCGATGGCAGCGGTCGCGTGCGCCTACGGCCGCGCCACGGGCACCACGCCGACCAGCTTCCCGATCAACCACGGCACCCTCTCCTTCGAGCCGAAGCCGACCGTCCCGCCGATCCCGCAGTCCCCTGTGGATGGTCTGCGCCACACCTACTAGACCGCGGCGGACCCGTCGCACCGAACCTGGTCCGTTCCAGGACTTCCCGCGCCCGAACCGAGGAGCTCCCGTGCCCGAATACACCTTTATCCTCAACGGCAGGCAGGTCACCGCCGACGTGCCCGCGGACGTGCGGCTGCTGTGGGTGCTGCGCGACGTCCTCGGCGTCACCGGGCCGAAGTACGGCTGCGGCATCAACGTCTGCAAGGCGTGCACCAGCCACCACAACGGCAGGGCGTTCAACCCCTGCTCGGTGCCGGTGGAGGACATCGCCCCCACCGACGAGATCACCACCATCGAGGGCCTGCCCGCCACCGTCGACGCGGACCTGCACCCGATGCAGGAGGCGTGGCTGGAGCACGACGTGGCCCAGTGCGGCTACTGCCAGCCCGGCCAGATCATGGCGGCGGTGGCCAAGGTCCGGCAGGTCCGCGCCGAGGGACGGGAGATCAGCGACGCCGACCTGGACGAGATCCGCAACATCTGCCGCTGCGGCACCTACTTCCGCATCCGCGACGCGATCAGGGCAGGCGCGGAGAAGATGTGACGGCGGACAGCGTCGGCCGAGCGCGGTCAGCGGGAGCCACGCGGCTCGGCGGCCGCCCGTCGGCGCGGGCCCCGTCAGCGGAAGCCACGCCTCAGCGCGGCCGCCCGTCGGCGCGGCCGCCCGTCAACGCGGGCTCGCGCCGTGCAGTAGCTCGTCGAGAATGCGGTCCAGCGCCTCGCGGGTGTTCAGCCCCGGCAGCATGCCGCTGGTCGCAAGGCCGGCGAAGCCGTGCAGCGCGGCGAACACCGCGAGCCCGATCCCTTCGACGTCGCCGCCGTGCACGTCGCCGCTGCGCTGTCCGTCCACGATCACCGCGAGCATCTGCTCGCCCAGCCTGCGCCCGGCGGCGAGGAGCTCCTCGGAGGCGTCCGGGGCGTGCTTTCGCACGAACATCAGCTCCAGCAGCTCCGGGTCCCGCACCGCGAAGTCGACGTAGGCGCGGGCCATCTCGGTCAGCCGGGCGCGGAACCGGCCGCCGGTGTCCGCCGCGGCGTCGAGCTCGGCGGAGAGGCGCTGGAATCCGCGCAGGGCCAGCGCGTTCAGCAGCGCCTGCCGGTCCCGGAAGTGCCTGCGCGGTGCGGCGTGGCTGACGCCGACGTCCCGCGCGAGCTCCCTCAGCGACAGGGCGTCGACCCCCCGCCCGCGCAGCGCCGCGGACGCGGCGTCCAGCAACGCGGCGCGCAGGTCCCCGTGGTGATATCGCTCTCCGGCCATGGCCGGGAGCTTACCGGTCATGTTGACACCGAAATCATTGTTGCCGTTGCCAACTTTGTTGTCGATGACTACATTGGGGTCCATGGCAACCACGCGAAAGCACCACCAGCTCCCCGACCTGCCCGATCTCACCGGCCGCACGGCGGTCATCACCGGGGCGAACAGCGGACTGGGCATCTACACCGCCCGCGCACTCGCCGGGGCGGGCGCGCACGTCGTGCTCGCGGTTCGCAATGTCGCCAAGGGCGAGGACGCCGCCGCAACGGTGCCCGGCAGCCGCGAAGTGCGCGGGCTGGACCTGGCCGACCTGGCGTCGGTTCGCGAGTTCGCCGAGGCGTGGCACGGCGATCTGGACCTGCTGATCAACAACGCGGGCGTGATGATTCCGCCCGCGGGGCGTACCAAGGACGGTTTCGAGACGCAGTTCGGCACCAACCACCTGGGCCACTTCGCGCTCACGAACCTGCTGCTGCCGCACGTGACCGACCGCGTCGTGACCGTCGCCTCCGGCGCACACCGCTTCGTGCGCGGAATCGACTTCGACAACCCCAACTCCACCGGCAACTACAACGCCCAGCGTGCCTACGGGCAGTCGAAGCTGGCGAACCTGCTGTTCACGCTGGAGCTCCAGCGGCGGCTCGGCGAACTGGGGTCACCGGTGCGGGCGCTGGCCGCGCACCCCGGCTGGTCCGCCACCGGGCTGCAGGGCCACACCCCGAGCCGACTGCTGCGCGCGGTTCTCGCCGTCGGCAACCGGCTCTTCGCCCAGGACGCCGAGGCCGGCGCGCAGCCCACGATCTACGCCGCCACTCAGGATCTGCCCGGCGCCAGCTACGTCGGCCCGGACGGGATCTACGAGATGCGCGGCAAGCCGACGCTGGTCGGCCGGACGGCGGCCGCCAGCGACCCGGCCGCGGCCAAGCGGCTCTGGAACCTGTCCGAGGAGCTCACCAGTGTCTCCTTCCCGCTCGCCAGGACGTCGTGACGCCGACGTCGCGGAAGTGGCCGCCACGCCGCCCGAACCGCCGAGCCCTGATCAGCGCCACGGGCGGTCCAGGCACTCACGGCGCGGCTGGTCGCTTGCGGGATCGCCTTCACAGTCCGATGGCACCGTCGATGCGTTCGCGCAGGAGGTCGGCGTGGCCGTTGTGCCGTGCGTACTCCTCGACCATGTGGATCAGCACCCACCGCAGCGACACCGCACCGCGCCAGGAGTCCTGGCCCGCGATGTCGAGGTCCGGGGCCTCGGCGACGAAGCGCTCCGCGAACTCCACCTCCGCGCGCCAGGCCGCCCACGCCTCGGCGATGACGGCGGGATCGGCCACCGCTGCGTCGAAGTCGCCGTCGGCTCGGGCGTCCGACGAGAAGCGCGGCGGCGCGTCCAGCCCGGCCAGCACCTGGCGGAACCACCGCCGCTCCACGTCGGCCAGGTGCCGCACCAGTCCGAGCAACGACAACGTCGAGGGCTCCACCGCCCGGCGGGCCAGCTCCCCGTCCAGGCCCGCGCACTTCAGCTCCAGGGTCGCGCGCTGTGCCGTCAGGAAACCGACGAGCACGGGACGCTCGTCACCGGTCGCCGGTTCCTGGAACCGGCGACCGGCACCCGCGAAGATCTCGGCCCTCCTGCGTGAAGTGGTCACACGAGCATGATCCACGAAGCCGTGACATCCAGGCGGTGAACGGCGCGATCCGGCAACGGTTTGCCCTGACATCACCGGATTCCGCCCGATGCGGTGGCGCGGCTCGTACTGTTCGGAGGATGACCTCGCAGCAGCCAGATCCCCTCGCGGCTCCGCCCGTCGCGACCGGCGAAGCGGCCGAGGTGTCCCCACCGCGACCGGTCGTGCTGGCGTTCTGGATCGCCATGGTCCTGCCACTGCTCGTCGGCGTGCTGGACACCGTGTTCGCCTACCTCACCAACGACGCGACGACGGCGAGCGTCAACGCCCTGCTGGAGCGCTACGGCGTGCCGCCGACACCGCCCACCCCGTCGGACTGGCTGCTCCCGGCGCTGGTGTCGGCCGTGCTGGCGGCGCTGTGGATCGCGTTCGGCTTCCCGCTGCGGGCCGGCCGCCAGTGGGCGCGCGTGACGCTCGCGGTGTTCGCCGCGCTGTGGCTGTTCGCGGAGCTCATGGGCAACGTCCTCACGCCCGTCGTCTTCGCGGTGCTCGGGGGCGAGTGGGACCTGGGCCTGTCCACCGGGATGCTCGTCGTCCTGGTGCTCGTGCGGCTCCTGGCCACCACCGGATGCATCGTGTTCCTGGTCCTGGTCTTCAGCCGTCGGTCCAACGAGTTCTTCCGGGCGCCCCGACCGCCGCACCCGCACCACTGGTGACGCCGCGCCACCGGTGTCACCAGTGGTCGCGGAGCCGTTCGATCGGTTCGGGACGTCCCAGGTAGAAACCCTGCGCCTGGTCGCAGCCGACCTCGCCCAGGAAGTCGAGCTGCCGCGCGGTCTCCACGCCCTCGGCCACGACGTCGAGCCCGACCGCATGGGCCATGGCCACGATGCTGTTGATCATGACCCGGAGCTCCTCCGACGAGTCCAGGTCGGTGACGAACGACCGGTCGATCTTGAGGGTGTCCAGCGGCAGTCTGCGCAGCTGCGCCAGCGACGAGTAGCCGGTGCCGAAGTCGTCGATCGCCAGCCGCACGCCCAGCTCGCGCAGCGAGCTGAGCACGCGCGCCGACGCCGCCGGATCGTGCATGATCGCGTTCTCGGTGACCTCCAGGCACAGCGCGTGCGCGGGCAGCCCGGCGTCGGTGAGCGCCTGCTTCACCAGCACCTGCAGGTAGGGGTCGTCGAGCTGGCGCGGTGAGAGGTTGGCGTTGAGCCGCAGGTCCTCGCCGCGGCGTTCGCGCTCGGCGGCGACCCGGCGGGTCGCCATGCGCAGCATGTGGGCGCCGATGGAGTTGATCAGGTCGCTCTGCTCGGCCAGCGGGATGAACTCGCCCGGCGAGACCGTCCCGTGCACCGGGTGCGTCCACCGCAGCAGGCCCTCCACGCCCACCGTGTTCTCGGTGCGCAGGTCGACGACCCGCTGGTAGGCGACCCAGAGCTGGTCCTGCTGCGCGGCGTGGCGCAGGTCCTGCTCCAGCACCATGTTGCGCTGCATGCTCTCGCGGAGCTCGACGTCGAAGAACTCGTAGCGCCCGCCGCCGCGGGTCTTGGCCTGGTACATGGCAACGTCGGCGTCGCGCAGCAGCTCCGGCCCGGCCCGGGTGTCGCCCGGGCGGGAGAGCACGATGCCGATGCTGCCGTTGACGTGCAGCTGCCTGCCCTGCACGTCGATCGGCTCGGTCAGGGCGGCCAGCAGCCCGGTCGCCAGCTCGCGCAGCACGTCGTCGTCGCTCTCGTCGTGGACCAGGACCACGAACTCGTCCCCGCCGAGCCTGCCTACCAGGTCCTCCTCCCGAGAGGTGCGGAACAGCCGCTCGCCCACGATCCGCAGCACGTCGTCGCCGACGCCGTGGCCCAGCGAGTCGTTGATCAGCTTGAAGTTGTCCAGGTCGATGAACAGCACCGCGATCGCGCGGGTGCGGTCCCGCGACACCGCCAGGTGCCGCAGCGCCAGCGTGCGGTTGGCCAGTCCGGTCAGCGGATCGTGGGTGGCCTCGTACTCCAGGCGCTCCCGGGCGGCCCGGCTGTCGGTGATGTCGGTGAACGAGGTGACGACCATGTGCGGCGGCCGGTCCTGCGGGGTCAGCGAGCGCGACGTCAGCGACAGCCACACGCTGTGCCCGTCCGCGCGCACCAGGCGGACCACCCGGGAGTTCTCCGGTCGCCCGGTCCACTGGGCCAGGCTGGAGGGCTGCTCCTCCGGTCGCATGGCGGCGCCGCTCTCGTCGAACGTGGGCCACGACGTGGGCCGGGAGCCGACGATCTGCGACGCCGGGGCGCCCAGGATGCGCTGCGCCGCCGGGTTCGCCGACTCGATGAGACCGGACGGGCCCACCACGACCACGCCCTCGTCGAGGGCCGCGACGACGGTGGCGAAGTCCTGCTCGGCCCGCCGCCGCGCGGTCTCGTCGGCGCACACCAGGACGAAGCCGCTGTCCATCTCCGCCGCCGAGATCCGGATGACCAGCGCGGTGCCGTCGCTGCGCCGGTGCAGGGCCTCGGTGACCCCGCCGCTGGAGACCAGCTCCTGCGGTTGCAGCGGCGCGCCGACCAGGTCGGCGACGTGCCGTGCCAGCGCTTCGTCCTCGGCTATCCCGTAGACCGCCTCGGCCGCGGGGTTCCAGCTGGTGACGATGCCGTGGCGGTCGGTCGCGATGATCGCGTTGCTGACGTGCTGGACCAGGGCCGCCTGGAAGCGCAGCGTCTCCTCGGCCGCCTTCTGGGCGCTGACGTCGCGCCCGACGACCTGCACCGCCGAGCTGCCTTCCCACGTGGTGTGCACCGCGACCAGCTCGACCGGCACCGTGGTGCCGTCGATGCGCCGCAGCTCGGCCTCGGCCCGCGGGGTCGCGGTGCCCGGGGACTCCAGCGACCTGATCCGCCGCCGCATCTGCGGGATCGAGTCCGGCGCCACGAAGTCGGTGACCGGGCGGCCGAGCAGCTGCGCGGGCGACTGGGCGCCCAGGATGGTCCCCATCGCCGGGTTGACGTAGCGGATGATGTTGTCCTGGTGCACGCAGATCGCGTCGGGGCTGAGCTCGGCCAGCAGGCGGTACCGGTCGGCCAGGTCGCTCAGCGCCTGCCGGTCCCGGTGGGCGCCTGTCACGTTGCGGGCGAGACCGATGAGTCCGCTGGTGTGCGTGCCCTCGCCGTGCGCGCGGGCGTGGAAGTGCAGCAGCCGCTGGCCGTCCTCGACGGTGTCCACGGGCTGTTCGAGGTCGAAGTCCTGCCACAGCGGCGTCGTCCGCGCCGACACCACCAGGGGTTCGACGAGCCCGCGCAGCCGCCGGCGCACCTCGGCGTGCTCGGCACCCGCCGCGCCGAGCAGGGTGTCCATCCCCTCGGCCCAGGTGACCTCATCGGTGGCGAAGTCGTAGGTCCACCGGACGGCTCCGTGCATGGACAACGCGAGGTCCAAGAACTCGCGATCCAGACCGGAACCGCTCCGGATCTCGCCGCCTGGATCCACTTCCATGATCCGTCCAATGAAGATTCCCGCACCCCGATCGCCGAACGGGTGCGTCGATCACGCGCAAATCACCGGTTCGGGTTCCCGCACCTGACCTGTCCACGGGTTCCCACCGGCAACGGTAGCCAACCGTTCGGACCGCGGCGCCGAGTCCGGAGTCCTGCACTCCGTGCCCCGCCTGCACGAACAGAAGGAAAAAGCCACCGACTGTAGTCGAGCCCTAAGAATTTCAGAACCAAAATACACTCGTTCG
Organism: Saccharopolyspora erythraea; assembly: GCF_018141105.1. Lineage (NCBI taxonomy): Bacteria > Bacillati > Actinomycetota > Actinomycetes > Pseudonocardiales > Pseudonocardiaceae > Saccharopolyspora > Saccharopolyspora erythraea. The sequence goes on from NZ_CP054839.1 coordinate 5,377,674, forward strand.
GGTTATACAAAGGAGAGCGCATTCACAACGAGTAGCTAAAATCTCGGGGCATTCTTCACTCTGACGAGCAAGCAGGGCCTCGTCCGCGATTCGCAGCGCAGGCCCGGCGACGCAGGTCGGCGGGGCCGCGACGGCCCCCGGCCCATTCCGAGGCGCGCCGGGCGGGACGCGGCCTCCGCCAAGCTCCCCCGGAGGAAGACGATCGTGCAGCATTGCGGAATCGGTGGCATCGGCGCGGTGACCGGCTACGGCTGGGGCCGCGAGCCCTTCTGGAACGGCCTGGTCTCAGGCGAGGTCGCCGCCTCTCCAGTCGAGGGGCACGGACCCGGCCGGGACCGGACGGCCTGGGTCGCCAAGGTCCCGGAGGGCGGTGAGGAGGCCGACGGGCCGAGCCGCTTCGCCAAGGCGATGCGGGCCGCCGCGCGGGAGGCGATCACCGACGCCGAGGAACGCGGGTGGCGTCCCGGGCGCCGGGTCGGCCTGCTGCACGCGGCCGTGCTCGGCGACCTGCCCTCCTGGAACGACTTCTACGGCAGGCGGGCCGGGGACGTGCCGGTTCGCGACTACCTCGCGCTGATGCCCTCCACCCCGGTGTCGATGCTGATGCAGGAGTTCGGCTTCCACGGACCCGCGATGAACGTCTCGGCGACGTGCGCGTCCGGCAACGCGGGCCTGCTCACCGCGAAGGCGTGGCTCGACGCCGGCGTGGTCGACGACGTGGTGTTCGTGGCCACCGACGTGTCCTCCACACCGGAGACCGTGCTGCACTTCGAACGGCTGGGGGTCGCGATCACCGACGCCGAGCCGCTGCAGGCGTGCCGGCCCTTCCAGGAAGGCAGCCGCGGCTTCGTGATGGGCGAGGCGTCGGTGGGGATGGTGCTCTCCAGCGGCGGGAGCGGCCATTACGCCCGCGTCCTGGGCGGCGCGATGTCGCACGACGCGCACCACGTCACCTCGGTCGCCCCCGACGCGGCCGAACTGCGCCGGTGCTTCACCGAGGCGCTCGCCGACGCGGGCGCGGACCCCTCGCGGGTGCGCTACCTCAACGCCCACGGGCCCGGCACCCGGCAGTGCGACCGCGCCGAGAGCGGTGTCTTCGACGAGCTGCTCCCGGCCGATGCCCGGCTGTACTCGGTCAAGCCGCTGGCCGGTCACTGCATGGGCGCGGCGTCGGCGGTGGAGGTCGCCGCGGCCGCGCTCGGATACGACCGCGGGGTCATCCCCGCCCCGCCGACGGTGGCCGAGGGGCACCCGCGGCTGCTCGACGGGCCGACCACCCAGGCCGACGGGCTCACGCTGAAGTCGTCCCTCGGCCTGGGCGGGCACAACTCCGCGGTCGTGCTCGCACCCGCCGATCGGTGAACGGCCGGGCGCACTCCGCGCGGTGCGCGCGGCCGCGAACCGACCCGGTCGATCCCTGGCGTGCGGCCCGAAAAGAACCGCCTGCGGCGGGCAACCTTTCCGGCCGGAACGACGATCCCTTGGTGACGAACCGAAAGGGGTCGCAGTGAAAGTCAGGAAACTTCTGGGGTGCGTCGCCGCAACGGCGACGGTTGTCTGCTTGACCACGGCCGTTCCCGCCGCGGCCGGAACCGGGACGACGGCCGTGACGCCGGGCGCCTTCGAACCGGCCGCCCAGCCGCAGCAGCCGGGCGGCTCCGCGCCGGACACAACACCGGACACGTCGGAACCGGCGGAGTCACCGGATTCCACGACGTCACCGGATGCGGAGACCTCGTCTCCCGCCGAGTCACCGGGTGATGCCGCGGTGGCGCCCGCCGAGCCCGCGGGCGAGGTCGCCGACCCGGGCGACGGTGAGATCCAGAAGCGCTACGAGTCGATGTCCGAACAGGAACGGCAGGCGGTCGGTGAACCCGCCGGAGCCGAGGTCGTCGAGGACGAGGGCCTGCGCTGGCAGGACTTCACGCACGGCCGGTTCTACTGGACGCCGGAGACCGGCGTGAAGGTCGTGCACGGCTCGATCTACGGCCGCCTCCTGCAGCTGGGCGGCCACGCCGTGCTCGGGGTGCCGATCACCGACGAGACGGCCAGCAGCGGCGGGGGCCGCTACAGCGACTTCCGCACTCGCGACGGCGTGATCCACTCGGCGATCTACTGGTCGACGCGCACCGGGGCGCACCTGGTGCAGGGCCGGATCCTGGAGCACTTCCGCGACATCGGCGAGGACGCCGGGTTCGGCTACCCCTCCACCGACACCAGGACCACGCCGGACGGCTTCGGCGCCTACAACCACTTCCTCACCCCGAGCGGGCAGCGCGAGGACGCGTCGATCTACTGGACCCAGCCGACCGGGCCCAACGCGGTGCTGGGCGCCATCCGGGACAAGTGGGCCGCCACCGGCTGGGAACGCGGTCCGCTGAGCTACCCGACGACCGACGAGCTGTCCACATCGGATGGACTCGGCCGCTACAACGAGTTCAGCGGTGACGGGACGTTCCCCGCGGCGATCGTGTGGAGCCCGCGGACGGCGGCGCACTCGGTGCAGGGCGTGATCGCGCAGCGCTACGCCGAGCTCAGCGGCCCGGAAGGGTTCCTCGGCTACCCGACGACCGACGAGCTGCCCACACCGGACGGGCGGGGCCGCTTCAACCACTTCACCGGCACCGGCGGTGCGTCGATCTACTGGACGCCCCAGACCGATGCCCACGCCGTGTACGGCGGCATCCGCGTCCGGTGGTCGCAACTGGGCTGGGAGCGCTCCTACCTCGGCTATCCGGTGAGCGAGGAGCACGACATCCCGCAGGGCAGGGCCGGAGAGTTCGAGGGCGGCTTCGTCGAGTGGCACCCCGACCAGGGACAGGTCATCGACTACCCGAAGCGCCGCTGACGGCGGGACGGGTGCGTACGCCACGCGGTCTGGCGTACGCACCCGCTTCTCAGCCCCCGGCGCCCGCGGCGGTCCCGGCCGGTTCCTCGGTCAGGTCCCGCTTGTAGGTCTCCGACAGCAGGTAGATCGAGACGAACGAGATCAGGCACAGCACCACGACGTAGGCCGCGATCGCCATCGACGACCCGGTCGCTCCATACAGGACGGTGCAGATCATCGGCGCGATGCCACCACCGAGGATCGAGGCCAGCTGGTAGCTCAGCGAGGCACCGCTGTAGCGCAGCCTCGTGCTGAACAGCTCCGAGAAGAACGCCGACTGCGGCCCGTACACCGCGGTCCGGCATGCCTGCACGACCATGCCGCCCAGCAGGAACAGCACGATGGAACCGCTGTCGACGAGCATGAAGTACGGCACCGCGAACAGCGCCAGCACCGCCATGCCGCCCAGCGACATCAGCCTGCGTCCGATGCGGTCGGACAGCAGCCCGAAGGCGATCATCAGCGGGATGTCGACGAAGGCCAGGAACGAGTTGGCGTTGAGCACCGAGGTGCGTTCGTAGTCGAGGTGCTTCGTCGCGTAGGCCACGATCCACGTGCTGCCGACGTAGAAGGTCGCGTTGGTGGCCAGGAACGAACCGGCGGCCAGCAGGATCGTCCGCGGGTGCCTGCGCAGGACCTCGACCACCGGCATCCTCTCGGCACGGGTCTCCTGGGCCCGTTGCGAAGCCTCCTTGAAGACGGGGCTCTCGGCGATCTTGAGCCGGATGAGGAACCCGACACCGATCAGCAACGCGCTGCACAGGAACGGGATCCGCCACCCCCAGGCCATGAACTGCTCCTCGGAGACCGTCGAGGAGATCAGCGAGAAGGTCAGGTTGCCCAGCAGCAGACCGGCGGGGACACCGACCTGCGGCCAGCTGCCGTAGAAGCCGCGCCTGCCCTCCGGTGCGTGCTCGACGGCCATCAGCGCCGCACCACCCCACTCACCGCCGACGCCGAGGCCCTGCGCGAAGCGCAGCAGCGTGAGCAGCACCGGCGCCCAGACCCCGATGTGGGAGTAGGTCGGCAGCAGGCCCATGAGCAGGGTCGCGAAGCCCATGAGCATCAGCGAGGCGATCAGCATCGGCTTGCGGCCCAGCCGGTCGCCGAAGTGCGCGAACAGCACCCCGCCGATCGGCCGGGCCAGGAACCCGACGGCGAAGGTCGCGAAGGCGGCGACCGTGCCGACGATCGGATCGAAGTCGGGGAAGAACAGCTGGTTGAAGACCAGTGCCGCGGCCGTGCCGTAGATGAAGAAGTCGTACCACTCGATCGTCGTGCCGATGAGGCTGGCGAACGCCACGCGCCGGGCGCTCGTGCCTGGAGGAGTCATCTGGGCGCACCTTTCGGCGAGGAGCCGATGCGGAACTTCCGTGAATCGGAAACTAACGGTGTAAGGTTTCGAGCACAGTAGCCACCGCGAGACCGCACGACAAGACCACGCGAACCGAAAAGTGGAAGGCGCCGCCCGGCGTCCGGTGTCCCCCGCCGCAGGCACGGGTGTGGGTGCGGGCGCGGGCGCGGGCGCGAGCGCCGGTGCGGATGTGGGTGACGACGCGCAGGCGCGGTGCGGGCTACCGGGGCAACGCGGCGATCCGGCTCGCGACCTCGACGAGGTCGCGGCCGACGACGTCGGCCGGGGTGAACACCTCGGCGTAGTGCCCTTCCAGCCTGCCCGCCCACCCCGCGCCAAGCCCTGCGCGCTTGGCACCGTGGCAGTCGAAGGCGTGCACGGCGACCAGGAAGACCTCGCCGGCGGAGCACCCGGTCAGCTCCAGCGCGTACTCGTACACGCGCCGCGGCGGTTTCCAGCTCCGGACGTCGGCCACGCTGATGACCTGCTCGACGTAGCCGGACAGGCCGCTGCGTTCGAGGAACCCGGTCGTCGTCTCGGCGGTGCCGTTGCTCAGGCAGACCACGGTGATCCCGGCGCCGGAGAGCACCCGCATGGCGGGCTCGGCGTCAGGCTGTGCGGGCAGCGTGGCGAAGCCCCCCATGACGTGCGCGACGGCGTCCTCGTCGAGCGAGCCGGCGGCCAGCGTCCGCAACGCCGACGCGCCCACCTCCGGGAACGTCGCGTAGTCACCGGCCAGCGTCAGCGCCATGCCGTCGCGCAACGTCCGGTCGAACCAGCGCGGCACCAGCTCCGGCGCGAGCCCCACCTCGGCGAACCGGCCACACAACGGCTCCAGCGACATGAGCGTCTCGACCACGTCGAACGCGACCACGCGGGGACGAGCGGGCATGTTCCCCTCCGAGCAGGCACTCACCGACCCCCCGGAGGCTACCCCGACGGGACCCGTCAGCGCTTGCCGCGGGCCGAAGACCGGGTTCGGCGGCTCGGAACGGATCAGATGCCTTGCTCGCCGGCTTCGGCCGCCGCGCCCACCGTGATCGCGGTGCCCTGCGCCACCGCGCACAACGTCTGCTCGCCACCACCGTCCACTGAGTACAGATCGCAGCGGCAAGCTACCCGGATCCGCCCGGCCCGCACGACCTGCGCGTGCGCGCGCAACACCGAACCGTCGGCGGGACGCAGGTAGTCGATGGTGAATCCGGCGGTGAGCAGCCGTGATCCGACGACGGCGCCGGCGGCGAAGGTCAGCGCGTTGTCGGCCGCGTAGCCGAGCACTCCACCGTGGACGAACCCGTTCTGCTGGCGCAGGTCGTCGCGGATGTCCAGCTCCAGGGTCGCCGCGCCGTCGCCGAAGGTGACCAGGCGGGCGCCGAGCAGCACGCTGAAGGGCTGCGCGGCCAGCAGCCGCCGCGCGGTCGCCAGGTCCGCAACGCTCACGACTCCACCTCACTTCAATGGTGAAGTGAGAATGGCGCCACGTGCCGTCATCTGTCAAGATCGGCGCATGGCCGAGCCCGACCAGCGCCTGTTCTTCCTGCTGCAGAAGGCGGCGCACCAGCTGCGCACCGCGGCGGACCGCCGCTGTCTGGACTCCGCGGGAGTCACCACCGCGCAACTCGGCGCGCTGTTCGCACTGCAGGACCGGCCGGGCAGCACCCAGCAGCAACTCGCCCGCGTGCTGGGGTCGCGCGAATCCGCGGTGACCGCGCTCGTCGGACGGCTCGTCTCGGCCGGACTCGTCACCAGGACGCCGCATCCGCGCGAACACCGCGCCGTGGTGCTGGAGTTGTCCGGCACCGGCGCCGCCGCGCTCCGCGCCGCACGCCCGGAAATCGACCGCTTCAACGCCGAACTGCGCGATCTGCTCGGCGACCGCGGCTTCGCGAGTACCGCCGACGCCCTGGACAAGCTCGCCCGCTGGCGACCGTGAAAACAAGTCCATTCCGAGCACTCCGCACGGCAGGCAATTCCGCCTGGGCCATTCGAGTGGACCATTCAATTCCGATGATTTTGACCGGTCGAATTGACTATTGACCGGCAATTGCGCCCGAAGCTATGTTCCTGCTCGTGGCAGTTCCCGCTTACCTGCGCATCCGCACCGAACTGGAGCAGCAGATCCAGTCCGGTGCGCTGCCGCCGGGTGCGCGGCTGCCCACCGAGGCCGAGTTGCAGCGGCGCTACTCCGTCGGCCGGGCCACCGCGCAGCGGGTCCTGACGGAACTGGCCCATGCCGGGCTGGTCGAGCGCCACCGGCGGCGCGGCACGTTCGTCGCCGAGGGCGCCCGGCAGGAGAACCTGCTGCGCCTGGTCAACCCCACGTTGCGGGGCCCGGAGATCCCGGGCAGGCACGCCGTGGAGTCCGCGAAAGTGGTACCCGCCCAGGACGCCGAGGTCGCCCTGCCCGGCGTCCCCGACGACACACCGGTGCACCAGCTGCGGCGGCTCAAGTTCGACAGCGACGACAACCCGATCGCCGTCGAGCTCGCCGCGATCCCGTTCGCGTTGGCACCACGGCTGTCCGACGAGGACCTGGCGCACCTGACGGTGCACGACTACTTCGCCCGCAAGGGAATTCCGGCGGCGAAGTCCCGCGTGTACGTCGACCCGATCCTGCTCGACGACGCCACCGCCGCCCGGCTGCGCACCGAGCCGGGACAGGCCGTGATCCGGTTGCGCAGGCTGACCTGGCTCACCGGCGGCGAGCTGGCCGAGGCGATGTGGCACGTCATCCGGCCCGACCTCGTCGAGTTCTTCATCGAGCAGTCCGTGCTGTCCAAACCGCACACCTGACCGAGACGCACCACCCGGGTTCCGTTTCTCCGCTGACGGTTCCTACTTGACCCGCCACGTCGGCGAACCTCTCGCGACCGCGCTACCGAACCGTGGCGAGGACGCCGGATTTTCCTTACCCGTTCCGCATTCCGGCATCGGGCGCAATTCCCTGCGCCCCATTCCGCAGAACAGGAGTGAGCATGACCCACCCGCGCGTCGCGGTGGTCGGCACCGGCGTCGTCGGCGCCATGACCGCCTGGCGGCTGGCTCGGCGCGGAGCCGAGGTGACCGCCCTGGACACCTACTCACCCGGGCACGACCGCGGTGCCTCCGCGGGTGAGTCCCGCATCTTCCGCACCATCTACAAGGAAGGCCCGGACTACGTCCCGCTGTTGCGCCGGTCCGGTGATCTGTGGCGGGAGCTGGAAAGCACGACGGCGACCAGCCTGCTCACCATGTGCGGTGGTCTCACCATCGGCCGACCGGACCATCCCGACGTCCGCGCCGTCCGGGCGTGCGCCGAGGAGCACGGCCTCCACCACGAGGTCCTCGACGCCGCGCAGGCGCGCAGCCGCTTCCCTCAGCACCGGGTCGACGACGACGAGGTCATGGTGCTGGATCCGGCCGCGGGGGTGCTGCGCCCCGAGCCGGCGGTGCAGGCGGCCCTGCGCGCGGCGGAGGAAGCCGGCGCATCGGTGCTGCCCTACCACCCCGTGGACGGCGTCCGCGAAACCGGCAACGGCTGGAGAATCACCAGTGGCGACAGGGATTTCGATGTCGACCACGTCGTGTTCGCGCCCGGTCCGTGGGCCCGGCGGCTGGAGCCGTTGAAGACGCTGCCGGTCGAGATCCGGTTGATCACCGCGTGCTGGTTCGCCGTGCGCGACACCGCCGCGCACCGGCCCGACCGGCTGCCCATCGCCGTGCGCCGCCACCGCGAGGCGGGCTTCTCCTGCTTCCCGGTGCTGGACGGCGTCGCGGTCAAGATCGTTCCGCACCACCTGGGATGGCCGGTGCTGGACGATCCCGGCGGGCTGCCGCGCAGTGCGGACCCGGAGTTCGCCCGGGCTGCCTCGGCCGCCGCGGCACGCCTGCTGCCCGGCACCACCCCGCACCCGATCCGCATCGCCACGTTCGCCGAGGGTTTCACCCCGGACGAGCACGCACTGCTCGGTCCGCTGCCCGGCCACCGCAACGCCACGGTCATGACCGGCTTCTCCGGCCACGGGTTCAAGCTCGCGCCGGTCTTCGGCGAGATCGGCGCCGACCTCGCCCTGCGTGGCGCGACCGGCCACGACATCACCCGGCTCGCCCCCGGCAGACAGCTGCCGTGATCCCGCCCGCACACCCATGGAGGCAACCATGCCCACTGGTTCCACCGGTCAGATAGCCGGAATCATCGTCGCCAGCCTGCTGGTGATCGGCTTCGGCGTGGCGATGTCGGTCTACTTCGGACGCAAGGCGAAGAGCTCGGCGGACTGGCTGTCGGCCGGCGAGTCGCTGCCGCTGGTCGTCGTGGTCATCACGCAGTTCGCCACCGCGACCGGCGGCGGCGTGCTCATCGCCCACGTCGGCATCGGGTACCGGTCGGGCTGGTCGGTGTTCATCTACGAAGGCTGCGTGCTGGTCGGCTTCCTGGTGCTGATGCTGATCGCGAAGTGGCTGCGCGAGCAGCGGTTCACCACCGTTCCCGACATCGTCACCCGGCTGTTCGGCGAGAACAAGCTCGTCACCGCGATCGCCGCGCTGGCCGCGCTGGTGGTGCCCTTCGGCTGGCTGGCGACGCAGTTCGTGGCGTTCGCGCAGCTGTTCGGCCAGCTGACCGGGCTGCCCACGACGGTGCTCATCGCCGTGATCACAGTGGCCTCGCTGCTGTTCGTGCTGCCGGGCGGCCTGACCTCGGTGGCCTGGACCGACTTCGTGTTCGGGATCTTCATGATCGCCATGTCGCTGGGCGTGGCGACCTACGCGGTCAGCCTGGCGGGCGGCTGGAGCAACATCACCGCGACGGTGCCGCAACGCCTGTGGAGCTGGGAGGGCCTGACCGCGGCGGGCTGGGACCAGATCTGGCTGTGGGTCGCGGCGATCCTGCCGGGCACGCTCACCAACCAGCTCTACTACCAACGCGTCTTCGCCACGAAGAAGGTCTCCGACGCCCGCCGCGGGCTCGGCCTGTCCGGGCTGGCGATGCTGATCGGCGGCGTCTACGCGGGATGCATCGGGCTCGCGGTGCACTCGATGAACCCGGGCCTGGCCAACGAGGAGGACGCCGCGGGCTGGCTGCTGACGCAGCTGCCGAGCTGGCTGCTGGTGGTATTCGGCGCCTTCCTCGTCTCCACGATCGTGTCCACCACCGGCGCCGCGCTGCAGTCGGTCGTCGCCAACCTGACCCGCGACGTCTACCAGAACATCGCGGGCAAAGCGCAGGAGGAGCGCCAGGCGGTGCAGCTGTCGCGGGCGATCACCGTGGCGGTGTCGGTGCTGGCGGCCGTGCTGGCGATCCTGTTCCCGAAGGCGCTGACCTGGCTGGTGGCCACCTACGCCTACTCCGCCTCCGCACTGGCCGCGCCGATCTTCCTCGGATATCTGCTGCACCGGCACCGCAGGCTCACCCCGGCGGCGGCGATCGCGGGCATGCTCGCCGGCCTCGCGGGCTGCGCGGTCGCGCATGTGCTGGACATGACGGTTCCCTACGCGGTGTACGGGATCACGGCCTCCGCCGTGGTCCTGCTGGCGGTCGCGTTCGCCACGCCAGGCGGACGCACCGAGAACGTCTACGGTGAAGTGGTGAGGAAAGCTTGACTGGATTTCAGATGAGAACCGCCGTGATCGGACTGGGCGTGCTCGGTGCGAGCGCCGCGCGCTCGCTGGCCCTCGCGGGCGCGGACGTGACCGTCCTCGAACGCCGCGCCCCGCTCGCCGGGACCTCCGGCACCTCGTTCGCGTGGACCAACTCGCACAACAAGAACCCCCGCTCCTACCACGACCTCAACGTCGCGGGCATGGCCGAGCACGACGCGCTGGCCGAGGAGCCCGGGCCGTGCGGGCCGTGGCTGGCACGCACCGGCAACCTCGAATGGGCGGAGGACGACGCGGGCGCCGAACGGCTCGCCGCATCCGTCGCCGAGCTGACCGGCCGCGGCTACCCCGTCGAATGGATCGGCTCCCGGCGCGCTCGGGAGCTCGTCCCGGACCTGCGGGTGCCCGCCACCGACATCGCCTTCTACCCGACCGAAGGCCACGTCGTACCGGCGCTGCTGCTGGCCCGGCTGTGGGGCGAAGCGCGCGACCGCGGTGCGCGGCTGCGCTGCCCGGCGGAGGTGACCGGTCTGTCCGAAGTGGATGGAGGTGTTCGCGTCTCGCTTTCGGGCGGCGACGCGACCGTGTTCGACGCGGTGGTGATCGCGACCGGGCGCTGGACGGAGGCGGTGACCGCCGCCGCGGGGCACCGGGTGGCGATGGCCCCACCCGACGTCGCGGGTTCGGCGACCGTGGGGCTCCTCGGCTACACCAATCCGCTGCCGGCGCGGTTGCACCGGGTGCTGACCACGCCGGCGCTCAACGTCCGCCCCGACGGCGGCGGCCGGCTCGTCGTCCAGGGACTCGACCTCGACGCCGACGCCGACCCGGCGGCACCGCCACCGGCCGACGGCGAACACGCTCGGAAGCTGTGCGCCCGGCTGACCGGCCTGCTCGACGGCACGGCCGGCGCGCGCCTGGAGTCCCTGCGCGTCGGTCAGCGAGCGATGCCCGCCGACGGCCTGACCGCGGCCGGATTCCTCGGCGGCAGCGACCGGATCTACGCCATGGCCACCCACAGCGGCATCACCCTCGGCCCGCTGCTGGGCAGGCTCGCAGCCCAGGAACTGACCACGGGCCGGCCGGTGGACGCCCTCACCGACTTCCGCCCTGACCGTCTCCTGGGCCGCGCCGACCTCCCACCCCTGCGGCCCGCCCGCTTCGCGGGCCAGCAGTGATGCGCGACGAGCCGTGGACGGTCAGCCCGGCCCGGCCGCCGCCGGTTGCCCGGCGTCGCCGCGCGCTTCGGCTTCGGCGCGGGTGCGCGCCGTGGTGCGGGCCGGGTTGAGGCGGTCGAGCTCGGCGTTGATCGCGGCGCCGATGAGGATCGCCAGCGCGGTGACGTACAGCCACAGCAGCACCGCGATCGGCGCCGAGAGCGCGCCGTAGAACGGGCTGCTCTGGATCGTCACCGCCAGGTACGCGCGCAGCACGGCGCTGCCTGCGATCCAGACGAGCAGGGCGGCAGCGGCGCCGGGCAGGTTCTCCCGCCAGGGCGTGTGGACCGGGACCGACATGTAGTACAGGGTGCTCAGGAACGCCGCGGAGAGCACCAGGACGGCGGGCCAGTACAGGCCGTGGACCAGTGCGTCCATCCCGGGCAGCAGGTGCATCAGCACGTTCGGCCCCACGACCATCAGCGGCAGCAGCGCGATGCCGACCAGCAGGCCGACGGTGTAGAGCAGGACCGACATCAGGCGCTGCCGGACCAGACCCCGGTAGCCGGAGAGTCCATACAGGACTGAAATGGTGTCGATGTAGACGCCCAGCGCACGCGAACCCGACCACACCGCCACGGCGAAACCCACCACGCTGATGCCTGCCTGACCGGTGGTGAGCACCTGGTCCAGGGTCGGCTCGACGATCTCGGCGACGCCCTGCGGCGAGAGCACCGCCGCCGAGGCCACCAGGATCGCGCCGTGGACGCTGGCGACGGTGTCGCGGCCGATGACATCGCCCAGGTAGCCGATGGTGCCGACGAGGCCGAGCAGCAGCGGCGGCAGGGAGAGCACGGCGAAGAAGGCGGCCTCCCCCGCAAGGCCGGTGATCCGGTGCCGCGCGCTGGTGCGCACGACACCGATCGCCAGCCTGGCGACCCCGGTCCGCTCCACCTGGGCGCGCCACCGTCCCAGCCGCCACATCACGGTCCTCCGCAGCTGCGCATCCCGCACCCGCCGCTCCCTTCCCGCCCACCCGAAGGCCGAGCGCACGACCGAACGTCCAGCTGACCTTCCCAGGACGTCCGAGAGGCCAGGCGAGCTGCCGGCGCTCGCGCCGACGCCGACAGCTCACGGGAGTGGGATGGTCAGCCGTGCCCCGTGTTGCGGCGAAGTGTCCTAGATCACTGACACGGAGACTGCCGGCGTGAGCGCGTGGAAATCGCCGCCGCGGCAGGAGTCCTGTTCGAACCCGCGAGGGCGCGGATACATGTGGTCGAAACGAGTGCACTCGTGTGCCCCACCGCGCTCAGGCGCTCAGGCGCTCAGGACTGGCGGTACTGGCGCCACGCGGTGCGCTGTGCTTCTTCGGACCTGACCTGGAGTTCCTCGGCCGACATCGGGTGCGCCCGCTCCGCCCGCCCGACCCGGTCCGCGAGGAGGTCGTGGAGGTATCCGCACGCCTCGTCCTCAGTGGTGAACGTGGCGCTCGGGCGGTCCCGGCCGCGCTCGTGGACTCCGACCTCCCACCCGCCGCCTCCGGGACGCAGGTAGTAGTACTCCTCCGGGGAGCCCGGAAGGTCGTGGTAACCGGGAACCACGTACTCGGCGTCGTCCAGGCCGAGCCGGCGCAGCCGCGCCACCAGCTCACTCCGGTTCACCGCCACCACCTCCCGGGCTCCGGTCCGGTCACTTCGGTTGTACCTCGCGCACGAACCCGTTGGCCAGCAGGTAGTCGACGTTGTAGGGCGCCAGGTCCCCGGTCGGCTTGTAGTCCGGGTTCAGCCAGTACTGCAACCCACCGCCGGGCTGGCCGAACCAGGCCGCCGCGGGCCCGGCGTCGACGTCGAACGGCTGGAGCACTTCGTACACGTGGTAGTTGTGCTGCGGCCCGCCGGTCGGGGTGTTGAGATTGGTCGGCGGCAGCGAGCGCTCCCGGTACAGGGCACCCGCCGGGGCGAGAAAGCCGCCGGTGGAGTTGCCGAACCGGTCGAGCAGAGTGCCGGGCTCGACCGCGAGCCGCCTAGGCTCACCTTCGAAACCGTTGTTGTCCGGATACGTCCAGCGCTTGCGGCCCTGCTCGTCGACGTAGCCCCAGGTCTCGAGGAAGTCCCGGCACCGGACCTCGTCAGTCGGCCGCTCGTAGCCGGTGAACAGCCGGTCGAACGGCGGCCTGGACGACAGCTCCACCGGGCCGAAGATGCTGTCGCCGCAGACGTACTGCTGCGGAGCCCGCAGCTCGGCCACGGCCGGCGGCCTGCCGGACGCGCCCTGCGCGGGCTGGGTCGCCAGCGCTGGACCGCTGCCGGAAAGGACGAGCACGGCCAGCAGCCACGCCGCGAAGAAGCGAACCGGTCGCAATGGGAACTCCCTTCGGGAAGGTTGTTTGCGACCTCTTCTTCGACAGCGGCGCACTGCCGGGTTGAGCAGTGCGGATCAAGACCACCTGGAAGGGACGCGCCGCGGCGCTCGGCACAAGGCGAATGTCCACTGTGGCTGGAAGTGCGGTCGGGCCTTCAGCCCAGACCGAGCACGTGGTCGTGGGTGCCGAGGAACAGCGCGTTGAGCTCGTCGCGGAGCTGCTCGCGGGTGTCGTAGCCCACTCGGGCGTAAGGGCGGCCGTCGACGAAGTAGGTCAGCCGCCACCCCTGCTCGGTGCGCTCCACGGTGAATCCGAAACCGCTGCGGCGGGACGCCTGGTCCGCGGGCCACTGAGCAATGTTCTCCCCCATCGCCCGCCCCTTCGTCCCCCAGGAAACGTCACCGCACCGGTCGGCGCGACCTCCACTGTCGGCGACGGCGGAGGTGATCGGCAGGGCCTTTCGGCCCTGCGGCGTTCCGCTGGGCCGTGGGACGGCATCACCGGGCGCCGGCCGGCACCCCACGCCCGCGGCACCGCGGTGACCCGGACCAGCCGGTACGGGCCCCGGGCGCCGCCTCCTCCCGGATCGCCTCCTCATGGGTCCTGACGACCTTGCGGTCGCGGATCTCGCCGCGCCAGCCCTCGACCTCGTCGGGCCGGAGGATCGTGCGGGTCATCATGTGCCGCTTGACGTGCCTGAAGTCCGAACGCACCCGCCTGCCCTGCGCACGCCAGAGGTTGGCGGTCCGCTCGAGGAACCCGCGCGGGCGGTACGCCAGTACGAGCTGGACGCGGGTCATCCCCAGCGCCTGCTCGTGGAAGCTCACGGTGCCGTCGACGCGGGTTCCCGCCCCTTTGGTCTTCCACGTGATGTGGTCGTCGGGCACCTGCTCGACGATGGTCGCCTCCCAGCTCCGGCGCGACAGGAAGATCATCGCGCTCCAGGCCACCGTGGTGTCGCCGCGCTGCTCCACACCGATGACCTTCCTTGTGAAGCCCGGGAACTCCTCGAAGCGGGTCCACTGGTCGTAGGCGGTCCGCACGGGCAGGCCGACGTCGAAGTGCTCGACGATGTGGACCACCCTCGCGCCGAACAGGCTCCGGAGCTTCACCGCGAGCCAGGTGAACGCGGCGCTCAGCGCCGCCCGGAACGGCGAGGCGCCCTCGGCCAGCTTCCTGGCCCCGGTGATGGCGGCGAGGAGCCCCGCACCACCGTTCTCGGCGGACTCGGCCAGCCGGTCCGCCATGTCCTCCGCCTTGCCGACGAGGGCCCGCACCGCCCGCTCGGCCAGCGCGGCGAGCAGGTCGCGCACGCCCGACTTCAGCCGGTCGAGAGGAAGCCGCCGGACAACTCCGGGTGCGCCCCGGTCCCGGTGAGCCATCACCACCACCTCGTTCCGTCACGAGGTGGGATGCGGTGGGAGCACCCCGTGTGCCGCCGGCCGCGCACCTCCGTCGAACACGAGACGGCTGCGCCGACCGGGTCAGGCCCGGACGCGGCCGCCCGAGGTCAGAGCGCGCAGTTCCAGCCGCAGCGCTCGCCACAGCGTTCGACCGGCGCCGGGCCTGCCGTGCCGGGAGATTCGGACGCCGTGGGCGAGCGGTGGTGCGGTGCGCCGGATGCCGTTCACGCATGCCCCTTCAGCTGGGTGGGGCGGGTAGCCCCCCGACGGCCACCCGCTCCCGGTCTCTCGCGGGGCCAGGACCGCCCCACGAGACAGCGCCACTGAACCATCCCCGTTTTCCCTGGTCAGAAGCGCGCCGCTGGATACCATCAGGGTTACCGGCGGGTTGCACAAGAGGAGGAACCGAAAAAATCGGACACCCACTCCGGTGGTTTCCCGCCGAGCGTGCCCAGACGTGACCAGCTCCGGGGCACCGGCGGGTGCGGCGCGCCGTTCACCGGAGCCGGTCGACCACCGCGTCGGCGACGGCCTTGGCGCTGCCCGGGTTCTGCCCGGTGACCAGGTGCCCGTCCTCCCGGACGTAGGTGGCGAAGGGAGTGTCGGCGGTGGAGTAGTGCGCACCGCGCCGCTTCAGCTCGTCCTGCAGGCTGTAGGGCACGGCCTGGTCGCGCTTGGCCAGCTCCTCCTCCGGCCAGGAGAACCCGGTGACCTGCCTGCCTCCGACCAGGTGCTCACCGTCGGAGAGCTTGGCGCTGAGTAGCCCGCACGGGCCGTGGCAGACAGCCGAGACGACCTTGTCCGACTCGTGGAACCGGCGGAGCAGCTCGGCCAGCCGCTCGCTCCGCGGGAAGTCGAACATCACCCCGTGGCCGCCGGTGAGGTAGATGGCGTCGTAGTCGTCGGCGTCCACTTCCGCCACGGACGGGGTGTCCTTCAGCTTGTCCATGAACTGGCGGTCGGCATAGCGCTTGTCGGTGCCGAGCTCGCGGAGCACGTCGTGGGCCAGGCTCTCCGGGTCCAGGGGCACGTACCCGCCGGAGATGCTGGCGATCACGGGCTCGAACCCGGCCCGCTCGGCCACGTCGTAGAAGTGCGTCAGCTCCCCCAGCCACAGCCCGGTGCGGTATCCGGCCTTCTCGTACTCGCCGACGCTGGTGACGACGATCAGGATGCGGTTCGTCTTGGCCATGATCAGCTCCTCGGCGTTTCCCGGGGTTCGAACGACCCCGGCCTTCCACCTGCGGTTACCGGCTCAACGTAGGACCGCCACGCGCACTCGCAACCCGCGTCGCGGCGATGGCGTCCAGCGGAGACCCCGTGTTGATCGTCGGCTTCGGCACCCATCACCGTGCGATCATGGGATCCGTGCTGACGATCGGGATGCTGGGTGGCATGAGCTGGGAGTCCAGCGCGCACTACTACCGGCTGGCCAACGAGTTGGTGGCGGAACGGCTCGGCGGACTGCACTCGGCCCGCTGCCTGCTGCTCTCGGTCGACTTCGCCGAGATCGAGGAGCTGCAGGTCGGCGGCCGGTGGGACGAGGCAGGCGCGCTGCTGGCCCGCGCGGCCGAGCAGGTCGAGGCGGCCGGCGCGGACCTCCTGGTGTTGTGCACCAACACGATGCACAAGGTCGCCGACCAGATCGAGGCCGCGATCGAGATCCCCCTGCTGCACTTGGCCGACACCACCGCGACCGCCGTCACGGATGCCGGATTGGACGTGGTCGGGTTGCTGGGCACGGCGTTCACCATGGAGCAGGACTTCTACCGCGACCGGCTGTCCAGCCACGGGCTCACCGTGCTGGTGCCCGAACGTGAGGATCGGGCTCTGGCGCATTCGGTGATCTACGACGAACTCTGCCGGGGCATCGTCTCCGAGACCTCCCGCGCGGCCTACCGCGCAGTGATCGACCGTCTCGTCGCCGCGGGCGCGCAAGGCGTGGTGCTGGGCTGCACCGAAATCGAGCTGCTGATCAGCCAGGACGACAGTCCCGTCCCCGTCTTCCCGACCACCCGGCTGCACGTCGAGGCCGCCGTCGACAAGGCACTGGCCACGCCATGACGGTGGCGAACGACCACGCCTGTGTTCCGTGCTGTGAAAGAAAAACCTGCGCCGCCTCACAGGGTGTGCGGTTTTCTCCCTTGCGCCGCTGGGTAGGCCAACGCGCGTCAAGGTTTTGCCACCCGTACCGAGGAGGTGAATGTCGTGGCCGCGGATCTGAACGGCCGCAGGATCGCGGTGCTGGCCACCGACGGCTTCGAGCAGGTGGAGTACGAACAGCCCCGGCAGGCCGTCGAACAGGCCGGTGGCCAGGTGAGCCTGGTGTCGGTGCACGGCGGCGAGATCCAGGCGATGAACGGCGACATCGACAAGGGCGACCGGTTCACCGTCGACGCGAAGGTGTCCGACGTCTCGCCCGACGACTTCGACGGGCTGGTCCTGCCCGGCGGCACGATCAACCCCGACCGGCTGCGGATCGACGCCGACGCCGTGGGCTTCGTGCGTTCGTTCGTCCAGGCGGGCAAGCCGGTCGGCGCGATCTGCCACGGCCCCTGGACGCTGGCCGAGGCCGATGTGGTGCGGGGACGCAGGGTCACGTCGTTCCCGAGCATCCGCACGGACCTGCGCAACGCAGGCGCCGACGTCGTGGACGAGCAGGTCGTCACCGACCAGGGCATGGTCACCAGCCGCAACCCCGATGACCTGCCCGCGTTCTGCGCCAAGATCGTCGAGGAATTCGCCGAGGGCCGTCACCGCGCCGCCGCGCGGGCCTGAGGACCCAGGGCCCGCCCAGTGCACGCGAGTCGACAGGCCGGCTGACAATGGCTCCATCGCAAGCTCCGGCTCGCCTCCGCCAGTTCGGCGGGCCGGAGCTTGCGCGTGCCCTCGACCACCTCACCACGGGTGCCGGTGTGGCGTGCGTATACCAGCGATGTCGTGGTGGCGCACGGCCGTTCGCCGATGACGAACACGCCATATCCAGGGCCGTCGCTGGAATGAGCGGCCGCACCGACCTGTTGAGGGGAGGACTGACAGCAGCGAGGAGCCGAAGTTGACCGCACGGCGGTCAAGGAGTGCGAATGTTTGAAAGGTTCACCGAGCGCGCGAGGCGGGTGGTCGTCCTGGCCCAGGAAGAGGCCCGGACGCTGAACCACAACTACATCGGCACCGAGCACATCCTCCTGGGCCTGGTCCACGAGGGTGAGGGTGTCGCCGCCAAGGCGCTGGAGTCGCTGGGCGTCTCGCTGGAAGGCGTCCGCGGGCAGGTCGAGGAGACCATCGGCCGCGGCGACCAGGAGTCGCCCAGCGGGAACATCCCGTTCACCCCACGGGGCAAGAAGGTGCTGGAGCTGTCGCTGCGCGAGGCGCTGCAGCTGGGGCACAACCACATCGGGACCGAGCACATCCTGCTCGGCCTGATCCGCGAGGGCGAGGGCGTGGCCGCCCAGGTGCTGGTCAAGCTCGACGCGGACCTCGACCGGGTTCGCAGGGAGGTCAACCGGCTGATCTCGGGTTCGGGCAGCGAACCGGAGCCCGCGGAGGCGGGCGCACGCCCCCAGGCGGCGACCGCCACGACGCTGGACCAGTTCGGGACCAACCTCACCCAGAGCGCCCGCGAGTCCAAGCTCGACCCGATGATCGGTCGCGAGAAGGAGATCGAGCGGATCATGCAGGTCCTCTCGCGGCGCACCAAGAACAACCCGGTGCTCATCGGCGAGGCGGGCGTCGGCAAGACCGCCGTGGTCGAGGGCCTGGCGCAGAAGGTCGTCAAGGGCGAGGTGCCCGAGACGCTCAAGGACAAGCAGCTCTACACCCTCGACCTGGGTTCGCTGGTCGCTGGTTCGCGCTACCGCGGTGACTTCGAGGAGCGCCTGAAGAAGGTGCTCAAGGAGATCAAGACCCGCGGCGACATCATCCTGTTCATCGACGAGATCCACACGATGGTCGGCGCCGGGGCGACCGAGGGCTCGGTCGACGCGGCCAACCTGTTCAAGCCGATGCTGGCCCGCGGCGAGCTCCAGACGATCGGTGCGACCACGCTGGAGGAGTACCGCAAGCACGTCGAGAAGGACCCGGCCCTGGAGCGCCGCTTCCAGCCGATCCAGGTCGCCGAACCGTCCGCCGAGGACACCGTCGAGATCCTCAAGGGCCTGCGCGACCGCTACGAGGCGCACCACCGCGTGACCTTCACCGACGAAGCTCTGGTGTCGGCGGCGACGCTGGCCGACCGCTACATCAACGACCGCTTCCTGCCGGACAAGGCGATCGACCTGATCGACGAGGCCGGCGCCCGGATGCGCATCCACCGCGCCACGACCGGCGAGGAGCTGGACGTGGTGTCCGAGGTGGATGACGAGCAGATCGCCGAGGTGCTGGCGAACTGGACGGGTATCCCGGTGTTCAAGCTCACCGAGGAGGAGACCACGCGTCTGCTCCGCATGGAGGACGAGCTGCACAAGCGGATCATCGGCCAGGACGACGCGGTCAAGGCGGTCTCGCAGGCGATCCGGCGCACCCGTGCCGGGCTCAAGGACCCGAAGCGGCCGTCGGGGTCGTTCATCTTCGCCGGCCCGTCCGGTGTCGGTAAGACCGAGCTGTCCAAGGCGCTGGCGGAGTTCCTGTTCGGCGACGACGACGCGCTGGTGCAGATCGACATGGGCGAGTTCCACGACCGCTACACCGCCTCGCGGCTGTTCGGTGCCCCTCCGGGCTACGTCGGCTACGAGGAGGGCGGTCAGCTCACCGAGAAGGTGCGCCGCAAGCCGTTCTCGGTGGTGCTGTTCGACGAGATCGAGAAGGCCCACCAGGAGATCTACAACACCCTGCTGCAGGTGCTGGAGGACGGCCGCCTGACCGATGGTCAGGGCCGCACGGTGGACTTCAAGAACACGGTGCTGATCTTCACCTCGAACCTGGGCACCCAGGACATCTCCAAGGCCGTGGGCCTGGGCTTCTCCGCCGGCACCGACTCCGAGTCGAACTACGAGCGGATGAAGAGCAAGGTCAACGAGGAGATGAAGAAGCACTTCCGGCCGGAGTTCCTCAACCGCATCGACGACGTGATCGTGTTCCACCAGCTCACCGAGGGCGAGATCATCCAGATGGTCGACCTGCTGGGCGCGCGGGTGGAAAAGGCCCTCAAGGGCAAGGACATGTCGCTGGAGCTGACCACGCTGGCCAAGAAGCTGCTGGCCAAGCGCGGGTTCGACCCGGTGCTGGGGGCCCGGCCGCTGCGCCGGACCATCCAGCGCGAGATCGAGGACAGGCTCTCGGAGAAGATCCTGTTCGGCGAGATCGAGCCGGGCCAGATCGTGATCGTCGACGTCGAGGGCTGGGACGGCGAGGGCTCCGACGACAAGGCCCACTTCACCTTCCGCGGTGAGACCAAGCCGTCGCTGGTGCCCGACGCCCCACCGGTCGACCTCGCCGGCTCCGACAGCTGACGCGAGCGAGCGGCACCACACCGAGTCCGCCGCACCGGGACCGCCCCGGTGCGGCGGACTTGTGCTCGCGGCGTCCGCAGGGCGTCAAACTCGCCGCCCGCGGCGTACCCATCCCGTCAACACGGCCTCTGCCGGCACGGCAGGAGCGTTGACTCGGAGGCAGCTGAGAACGCCTGCCACGCGAGTGGCCCGTCAGTCGGGAGGCGCAGCGATGTCACCGTTCAGCACTGGGTGGTCGTCGGGACGACGCCCTTGTCCTGCGGCGGTCACGTGGGCCGTCGGCTTCCTCGTGACGGCCGCGGTGACCGTGCCGGTCGCCGAGTTGACGCCGTGGAGCGGGGGAGCCGCCGCCGGTCTCGCCGCCATGGCCTTCGTCGTCGGCCTGTACGGCGCGGCGACCCGGTCGCTGCCCGGCGCGATGGCGACCTCGGCGACGGCGTGGATGTTCTTCGACGGCTTCGTCGTCCACTCGCGCGGTGACCTGGCGTGGACGGGCGACGACGTGGTGCGGCTAGGCGTGCTGGCCGGGGCGGCCGTGGTGGGATGTCTGCTGGGCCGCGCGATCGCCCGTGTCCGCGCACGCGCGGAGGCTCCGGTGGCGCCTTCCCCGCGCCCCATCGCTACCGCGAAACTCCTTGCGGACACGCTTGTTCCCGTGCTCGCCGACAGGCTCCCCGCGCCCGGCGAGCAGCGGCGTGACCGCGCCTTCTCGGTCACGAACCGGCGAACTTGACCACGGCCTCGACGACCTCCGGGCCGTCCAGCAGTGCCAGGTCGTTGTGGTCCGCGCCCGGGATCGCCACCGCGGTCGCTCCGGGCACGGACTCCGCGACGGCTCTGCTCTGCGCGGCGGGCACGACCGAGTCCGCGGTCCCGTAGACGACGGTGACGGGGCTGCGGACGTTCGCCAGGTGCGTGGTCAGCGGGTAGCGGTCCCGCAGGAGCATCCGCACCGGCAGGTACGGGTAGTGGTACCGGCCGACGGCGGCGAGATCGGTGAACGGCGAGCGGAGCACCAGGCCGCGCGGCGGGCTGTGCGCGGCGAGCTCGGTGACCACCGCCGCGCCGAGGCTCTCGCCGTAGTAGACCAGCCGGTCCGGCCCGAAGCCGGCCTCCTCGACGAGGTAGCGGTGCGCGGCGCGGACGTCCAGCGCGAGCCCCTGCTCGCTCGGTGTGCCCGGGTTCCCGCCGTAGCCGCGGTAGTCGAAGAGCAGCACGGCCAGTCCGCGGCGGGCGAGCGCGTCGGCCAGCGGGGCCCGCAGGGACCGCTCCCCCGCGTTGCCGTTGGCGACCAGCACGGCCGTCTCGCTGGCGCCTCCCCTGCCCGGGACGTACCAGGCACCGAGCCGCAACCCGTCGCCGGTGCTCAGCACGACCTCCCGCGCACCCTCGAGCACCGAGGCCGCCGGCGGCGGCCGCCCCGCGGGGTAGTAGATCAGGCGCCGCTGATACGCCCAGGCCAGCCCGAGGACCACGACGACCACCAACCCCACGACCAGCAGTGCCCGCAACACACCTCCAGTGTGCGACGGCCTCCCGTGCACCGGCACCGGCCGATCGGCGGCCGCCCGGCAGTGAGTCAGTCGCCTGCCTTAAGCGGTTATCCTGCGTTGACGTCCGCGTCCGGCGGACGGGTGTCGGGCATCGTGGTGAACGCGGAGGTGTTGTGGCGATGAGCGGCAGGACGGCGCGGGCCGAGCGGGTCGGCGCGACCCGCGAGCTGATCCTGACCACGGCGGAGCGGCTGTTCGCCGAACACGGCCTGTTCGCGGTGTCCAACCGCCAGGTCAGCGAGGCCGCCGGGCAGGGCAACAACGCCGCCGTGGGCTACCACTTCGGCACGAAGGGCGACCTGGTCCGCGCGATCGTGCGCAGGCACTCCGGCGCCGTCGAGGACCTGCGGCTGCGGATGGTGGAGGCCACCGGCGACTCCACCGACGTGCGGGACTGGGTGGCCTGCCTGGTCCACCCGACGGCCGAGCACCTCGACGCGCTGGGCACGCCGACGTGGTTCGCCCGGTTCGGCGCGCAGGCGATGACCGATCCCGGGTTCCGGCCGATCATGGTCGAGGAGGCGCTCAGCGCCCCGTCGCTGCACCAGGTGATGGCCGGGCTCAACGGGTGCCTCCCCGAGCTGCCCGCGGACGTCCGGGAGGAGCGCTACCACATGGCGCGCCAGCTGCTGGTGCACATGTTCGCCGAACGCGAGCGTGCGCTGGACGAGGGCACCGCGACGCCCCGGGGGAGCTGGCGGGAAGCCGCGACCGGGCTCGTCGACGCGATCACGGGGATGTGGCTGGCGCCGGTCACCCCCGCTGCGGCACAACGCTGACCCGGCCGGGCGGTTCACCCTCCGGCTCCGGACAGCACGCCGGGAGGACGCCGAGCACCGGTGGTTCGTGGCCGGGACGATGGCGAGGTCGGTGACCTTCAGATCTCGGCCGCGATCAGCGCTTCGAGCCGCTCGCCGACGTGGTCGAGCGCCCGCGTGCTGCGCTGGGCCCGGCACATGACGACGGCTCCCTCGAACGCGGAGACGACGAGCGTCGCGAGCTGCGCGGCGCGCTCCGCGTCGCACCCGTGCTGCCGCAGCGAGCCGGCGAGCAGCGACTCCCAGCCGCCGAAGACCTCGGCCGCCGCAGCGCGCATCTCCCCGCCCTCGTCGGCCTGTTCCTCGACCGACACCGCGAGCACCGGGCAGCCCGCCTGGAAGTCGGTGCCGGTCAGGATCTCGCGCCACAGATCCAGCAGCGCTCGCAACCCTTCTACCGGTCCGGCGTCGAGCTTCTTGCGCAGCAACGCGGAAACGGTCTCCCCCGCGAACCGGACCGCTTCGCCTGCCAGTTGCCGCTTCCCGCCCGGGAAGTAGTGGTAGGTCGATCCCAGCGGCGCCCGGGCGTGCTTGGCCACCTCGCGGATGCTGGTGGCGTTGAGCCCGCGCCTGCGGATCATGTCGGCGGCTCCGGCGACCAGTTGCCGGCGCGGCTGCTGACTCGACGCGGACATGTGGCGGCCTCCTTGTCCATAACGCTCGTCATAGGCTAGCGTGCCGCTCGCTATGACAGTTGTTATAGATCGCGTGCCGACGGGAGTTCCGCCATGCCGATGATCGAGTTGACCGTCCCCTCCGGTGCCCTCACGCCCGCCGGACGCGAGAGTGTCCAGCGGGAGCTCGCGGGCGTGCTGCTGCACTGGGAGGGCGCTCCGGACACCGGGTTCTTCCGCGCCCAGGCGTGGAGCTACCTGCACGAACTGCCCGCGGGAGCGCAGGTCACCGCCGCCGACGACGCGCCCCGGTTCCGCGTGGACGTCACCGTGCCGCAGGGAGCCCTGTCGGAGCGCCGGAAAGCCGGGCTGGTCGGAGACGTGACCGCTGTCGTGCTGCGGGCCGCCGGACTCGGCCAGGACGCCGCACCGCGGGTGTGGGTGCTCGTCCACGAGCAGGCCGAAGGCACCTGGGGCGCGGGCGGATCGGTCATCCGCTACGCCGATCTGGTCGCCCTGGCCAAGGAGGCGAAGTCCGGTGCGTGAGCTCACCTACGTCGCCAAGCGCACCGCGGAGTGGCGCGAGGTCCCCGATCCGCTGATCGAGTCCGGCGACGACGCGATCGTGGCGCCGGTCGCGGCCACACCCTGCGACGTCGACTCGGCGATCCTGGCCGGCCATGGCCCCATCGCCCCGCCGTTCGCCATCGGCCACGAGTGCGTGGCCCGCGTCGTGGAGGTGGGCGACTCAGTCCGCGGGCTCGCACCTGGCGACCTGGTCGTGGTGCCGTGGACCATCTGCTGCGGGCAGTGCGAGCCCTGCCGCGGCGGCCTGTCGGCGCATTGCGCCTCGGTGCCGCACATGGCGATGTTCGGCGCGCCGATAGGCGGGAGCTGGGGCGGGCTGTTCTCCGACCTGGTCCGGGTGCCGTGGGCGGACGCGATGCTGGTGCCGCTGCCGTCCGGCCTCGACCCGGTCGCGATGGCCTCGGCCAGCGACAACTGGTCGCTGGCCTGGCGACTGGTCGCGCCGCACCTGCGGGCGCTCCCCGGTGCGCGGGTGCTGGTCATCGCGCGCGGCAGCATCGGTCTCTACGTCTGCGACATCGCGCGGGCGCTGGGCGCGGGTGACGTGCTCTACGTCGATCCGGACCCCGCCCACCGCGCCGTCGCCGAGCAGTACGGGGCCCGCACCGCTGAAGCGACCGAGCCGGTCCACCACGGTTTCGACCTGGCGGTGGAGGCCACCGGCCGGGTGGACCAACTCGCGCTGGCGCTGAGATCGCTGTCGCCGGAGGGGTTCTGCGAAAGCGCGGGCAACCACTTCCGGCCCGGCGAGCTGCCGCTGCTGGAGATGTACCTCACCGGCGTCACGATGCGCATCGCCCGCGACAACGTCCGCGCGCACATCCCCGACGCCCTCGAGCTCGCCGCTTCCGGACACGTCGACCCCGGCCGGGTCGTCTCCGACGTGCTGGACTGGGAGCGGCTGCCGGAGGCGCTGCCGCAACGCCACCTCAAGCCGGTTTTCGTCCGCGATCTGCCGCGGGCCGACGGTGCCTGAGCGCATCCGCGAGCTCCGCTTCGAGCGCGCAGGCAAGCTGAGCTGGCACGAACGCGCCGCCCCGGCGCTGCAGGACCCCGGTGACGCGCTGGTGCGGCCCTTCGTCGTGGGCCGCTGCGACGGCGACACCGTCCCGATCCACCGGCCGGTCTCGCGGGCGATGCAGGCCGGGATGGCGCTCGGCCTGGTCGACCCGGTGGTGGGCGCCATCTGCGGCAGCGTCCCGTTCCGCGGACCGTTCGCCATCGGCCACGAGTGCGTCGCCGAGATCACCGCGCTCGGCTCCGAGGTGGCGCACCTGCGCGTGGGCCAACGGGTCGTGGTGCCGTGGGCGGTGTCCTGCGGCACCTGCGGGCGATGCCGTCGTGGCCTGACGTCGAAGTGCGCGGAGACCTCCGGCTCCGGTCCGCTGGCCGCCTACGGGTTCGGCCCGGCCAGCGGACCGTGGGGAGGTATGGCCGCCGGCGAGTTCCGCGTCCCGCACGCCGAGCACATGCTCGTGCCGGTACCGGCCGGAGTCCCCGCGGCGCGGGTCGCCGCGGCGAGCGACAACCTCGCCGACGCCTGGCGCTGCGTCGTTCCCGCGCTCTCCGAGCGCGAAGCCGCATCGGTACTGGTGCTCGGCGGCGGCGCCAAGAGCATCGGGCTCTACGCCGCGGGACTCGCGGTGGCCCACGGCGCCGGAGTCGTCGACTACCTCGACGACGACGCGGAACGCAGGTGGATCGCCGAGTCCTTCGGCGCCCGGGCGCGACCGCTGCGCACCGCGGCCGGAGGCTACGACGTCGTGGTCGAGGCGACCTCGCGCGCCGGCGGCCTGCGCAGCGCCGTGCGTGCCGTGGCACCCGGCGGCGTGTGCCACGCGGTCGGCTACTACCTGGCGACCGGTACCCGGGTGCCGTTGATGCGCATGTACGCCGACGACGTGACGCTGCACCTGGGGGTTTCGCACGCCCGCGCCGTGCTGCCGGACCTGCTGGACTTCCTGCTGCGCACCGGGTTCCCGGCCGAACGCGTCACCACGCTCACCGCCGACTGGGACGACGCCCCGGCGGCCTACGCGGCCAAGACGACCAAGCTGGTGGTGCGCCGCGCTCCGCTCGATTCCGGTGAGCCGTGATCCCCGTTCCGCGCCGGAGGCGCTACGCCGGGTACGGGTTTTCCTCGACGAGCAGTTCCGGGGCCGACAGGCGCCACGCCTCGTAGAGCAGCTCGGTGAGCTCGTCGGCGTCGATCTTCGCCAGGTACACCACGACCCAGCCGAACCCGCCCGCGGTGAACTGGACCTCGAAGACCTCCGGGCGCTCGGAGACCAGCGCGATCTGCTCGGCGAGGGTCTGCTTGAGCCCCACCGTGCTCGTCCGCGGCCAGTAGTAGCCGAACCGCTTGCCGTGCACGCTGAACGACGTGTAGTCGCGCGCCTGTGCGCGCTCGACGTCAGCGAGCCCGTCGACCATCCGCAGGAACCTGGCGTCCGGCACACCCATGCCGCTCATTCTGGCGGATGCGCCCGACACTCCCCCGGCGAGCCGGGGTGGTCCGGCCGGTGCCGTTCGCCTCCTGCGCCCGCGAGGTGCCCGGACCTACCTTGGAGCCCGGGCGAACGCCCCATCACGGCATCGAGGTGAGTGCGCGTGGCCGAAGAGCACCTGACCCACGGATGGGAGCCCGACCTCGACGCGGGCGACTCGCTGCTGCGCCGGTACGTGCTGGCCAGCGCCGACCGCAACGCCTTCCTCGCCACCGCCGCGGGCGGCAGGCACGAGCGGTGGCCCGACCTGGCGGTGGCGGACCCGTGCTCGCCGGTGCTGTTCGACAACGCGGCCGTGCTGCTCCAGCCACCGCCCTACACCGACCTCTCCGACGCCGTGCGCAGGATGCTCGGCTTCTACCCGCCGGAGCGCCACTTCGTGTTCCTGGCCGCCTGGCCGACGCCGGACCTGTCGGAGGCCGGACTGCACCTGATGGGCCATCCGCCGCTGATGCTGCGGCCCGCGGGCGGCACCGCGCCCCCGCCACCACCGGGACTGCGCATCAGCCCGGTCGGCGACCGCGGGATGCTCGCCGACTTCGTCCGGACCCTGGTCGAGGGCTACCCGATGCCCGGTGCCGGGGACACCGTTCTCGCCGACGAGGCCGTGCTGCGCGGGCCGCTCCGGCTGTTCGTCGGCTACGTCGGCGGCGAACCGGTCGCCACCGCCGGTGCCCGCCTCGGACACGGGATCGTCGACGTCGAATGGGTGAGCACGCTGCCCTCGCACCGCAGGCGGGGCATCGGTGCCGCGCTGTCCTGGGCCGCGACCCTCGTGCACCGCGCCGAACCGGCGATGCTCATCTCCAGCGACGACGGTCGTCCCGTCTACGAGTCGATGGGCTACCTGAACCTGACCCGGCTCACCATGTGGCACCGCCCGCCGGTCGACGACGCGCAGCGCCCGTGAACGCCCTCGCCCTCACTCCCGGCCGGGCGGAAGCAGTTCGGGGAGGGTGAGCGCGAGCCAGAGCTCCTCGCGCTGGCGCGGGTCGCTCAGCGACCGGCGGGTGACGCGCTCCACCGTCCGCAGCCGGGTGCGCAGCGTGTTGCGGTGGATCCCGAGGGACGCCGCCGCCGCTTCCATGCCGGCGTTGTGATCGACGTAGGCCCGGGCGGAGCCGACCAGGTCGGTGCCGTTCCGCTCGTCGTGGGCACGCAGATCGCCGAGCACCGCTTCGGCGAAGCGGGCCAGGCCCGCCGGCTCGATCGCGTCGCGCAGCAGTGCGGCGGCGCTGACGTCCTCGGCGTGCACGTACTGCCGCTCGTCGCTGACCAGTCCGGCGGCCCACTCCACCGCCGAGGGCAGCTGCCCAGTTCCGGCCGCCGTGCACGCGCCAGCCCGCAGTTCACCGCCGAGCTGGCGAGCGGCGCGCTGGAGCAGCTCCGGCCCGAGCCGGGGCGTGGAGTCGGGCAGCACCACGACCGCGCCATCGGCGTGCGCGCAGACCAGCGCGGGCTCGTCCGCGATGGCGTCCCGCAGCGCCTCGACCGCGCCCGGGCGGACGACGAGGACTTCGAACGGGCCGTCCGGCAGCCCGCACAGCCGCGCGAGCCGGGCATCGCCGCCGTCGAGGAACGCGGCGAAGACGGCGGCCCGCTGCTCGTGCAGCTCGGACCGCCCGGCGCGCATCCCCAGCATCTCGATGCTCAGCAGCACCGCGGCGTGGTTGGTCAGCAGCCGGTGCTGGTTGCGGTCCACCGCCGAGGCCGTCGCCAGCCAGCCGATCGGGGCGCCGCTGAGGCCGAGGCTCTGCACCAGGACGCCGCGGTCACCGTCGTCCCAGGCCATGGAGCTCTGCGAGCGGCGACTCCGGCGCCGCACGGCGGCCAGCACACCGGCCTGCCAGCCACCCGGCGACTCGGCGGCGGGCGCTTCCCCGGTGTCCCGCGACTCGGGCCTCGCACCCCGCGGCTCACCGACGACCCTTCCGTGCGGATCGGTCAGCAGCACCGAGCCGTCGATCCCACGCGCGAGCTCGCGCAGGATGCCGTCCGGTCCCGACCGCAGCGCCGCGCGCGCCGCCCGTTCCTGGACGTCGATCACCCGGCGCACCACCCGCAGCCGCTCCTCTGCGTGCAGCTGCGCGACGGCCTCCACGACCGCGATGAACGGTGTCGCTCCCCGCACGGCCAGCAGCGGCACCTCGTGCTCGACGGCCGCGTCCAGGACCGGCCCGGGCAGCTCTCGGCGCTCCTCGGCGAAGCCGAGCCCCGCGCACCCTCGCGCGGCCAGGCTGCGGACGTAGTCGCGCTGCCCCTCCGCGTCGCCGGGCAGCTCCAGGAAGGTGGTCAGCACCAGCTCGCCACCGCGCAGCCAGGGCGTCGGGTCGCGCAGCTCGCTGACGTGCGCCCAGCGCAGCTGCCGGTCCAGGCGGCCGGCGCCTGCGAGGACTTCCAGTTCCAGGGAAGGCTGCGCGAGCAGGTCCGCGATCGTCGGAGCCACGGCGACCCCCTGTTCGAAGTGCACTCGAATGCCGACTGCGATTGTGCACTTCGCATCGTGGCCGGCGCGTGCGGCGTCTCTAGTGTCTGCCGCACACTTGCCGAGTCTGCGGAGGACGCCAATGGCCGCCAACCCACCCGACACCAGCCCACCCGCCGCGAGCCCGCGGCGGGCGGCGGCAGCGGCGTTCGTCGGGACCACCATCGAGTGGTACGACTTCTACGTCTACGCGACCGCGGCGAGCCTGGTCTTCGGGCGCCTGTTCTTCCCCGCAGGCACCTCACCGCTGGTCGGCGTGATGGCCTCGTTCGCCACCTACGCCGTCGGCTTCTTCGCCCGGCCGCTGGGCGGGGTGGTGTTCGGCCACTTCGGCGACCGGGTCGGCCGCAGGTCCGCGCTGGTGGTCACGCTGCTGATGATGGGCGTGGCGACCTTCGCCGTCGGGTTGCTGCCGACCTACGCGGCGGCCGGCGTGCTGGCCCCGGCACTGCTGGTGCTGCTGCGCTTCGTGCAGGGGCTCGCCGTCGGCGGCGAGTGGGGCGGCGCGGTGTTGATGGCCGTCGAGCACGCCCCCGCGAACAGGCGGACCTTCTACGGCTCCTTCGCCCAGCTCGGCAACCCCTCGGGCGCGCTGCTGGCGACCGGCTTCTTCAGCGTGATGAGCGGCTTCGGCGAGCAGGCCCTGCTGTCGTGGGGATGGCGGCTGCCGTTCCTGGCCTCGGCGGTGCTGGTGCTGGTCGGGCTGGTGATCCGGCTGAAGGTGGCCGAGTCGCCGGTGTTCACCGAGGTGAGCGGGTCCGCGCCTGCCGAACTGCCGGTGCGCCGGGCACTGCGCTCGTCCTGGCGTGGCCTGCTGCTGGGCGTCGGCGCGCTGCCGGTCGCGGTCGGCGGCTACTACATGGTGACGACGTTCCTGCTGGCGTATGCGACCACCGAGCTGGCCGTCGAGGAGCAGTTGCTGCTCAACGCGCTGTCGGTCGCGGCGGCCGTCGAGCTGGTGTCCACGGTCGTGGTCTCGTGGCTCGGGGACCGGGTCGGCGCGCGCCGGGTCGTCATCGCCGGGCTGGCCGGGGTGGCGCTGCTGGCCGCTCCGCAGTTCCTGGTCCTCGACGGCGGCGGCACCGCACTGATCTTCCTGGTGATCGCAGTGATGCGGCTGGTGATGGCGGCGACCTACGGCCCGATGTCGGCGATCCTGGCCGAGATGTTCCCGCCCGCGGCCCGCTACACCAGCATCTCGCTGTCCTACCAGGTCGCGGGCGCGATCTTCGGCGGGCTCTCACCGCTGGCCTGCACCGCGCTGCTGGCGGCCACCGGCAGCGTCCTGCCCGTCGTGGCCCTGCTGATCGCCATGTGCGCCCTGAGCATCGCCTGCCTGCTGAAGGCGCCGCGCCACACCGACACCCCCCGACCCGCGACCGTCCAGAGCTGAAAGGCGACACCCCGGTGAAGCGAACCCTGCTGCACAACGCCAAGGTCCTGACGATGGAGCCGGACCAGCCGACCGCGGACGCGGCTCTGGTCCACGGCAACCGGATCGTGGCTGTCGGCGCCGACGCCCACGCGCAGGCGGGCCCGCACGCGACGAGGATCGACGTCGGCGGGCGGACCGCGCTGCCCGGTTTCATCGACCCGCACAACCACCTGCTGTCCACCGCGGAGTCGCTGGCCTCGGTCGACGCCCGCTACCCCGTGGTGCGCGACGCGGCCGGCCTGGTCGCCGCCGTCGCCGCCCAGGCGGCGGTCACCCCGGAAGGGCAGTGGATCCGCGCGTTCGGCATGGACGATGCGAAGTACACCCGCCGCCCCACCCGGCACCTGCTCGACGAGGCCACCGACCGGCATCCGGTCATCGTCTACCACGTCTCGGGCCACCAGGCCGTGGTCAACTCCGCCGCCCTGACCTGGCGCGGCATCGGCGCCGACGTGGCCGACCCGCCCGGCGGCCGGTTCCTGCGTGACGAGGCCGGCAGGCTCACCGGCATGGTCACCGACTCGGCGATGGAGCTGCTGCTGCCGGTCGCGGTGGACATCGGCTGCCACGGCCCGAACTTCCACACCGACCTGCCCGCCGAGCACCTGCTGGGCTGGCTGTCCGATGCCGCCCCGCACTACCTGGCCGCCGGGCTGACCACCATCGCCGACCCGCAGGTCTCGGCCCGCGAGCTGCGGATCTACCGGGCCGCGCGAGCCGCCGGGACGCTGCCGGTTCGCACGGTCGCGATGCCGCTGTCGCACCAGCTCGACGCGCTTTCGTCCATCGGGCTGGCCGGGCCGTTCGGCGACGACTGGCTCAACCTCGGCGCGATGAAGTTCTACGCCGACGGCACCCTGCTGGGCGGTACCGCGATGTTCACCGAGCCCTACGGCGAGCACGGCCAGTTCACCGGCAGCCTGTACTGGCAGCCCGGCGAGCTCCGGTCGCTGGTCGAGCGCGCGGGCCGGGCGGGCTGGCAGGTCGCCATCCACACCCAGGGCGACCGGGCGATGGGCTTCGCCGTCGACGCCGTCACCGCCGCGGTCCGCGCCTTCGGCGACGACGCCAGGCCGCGCATCGAGCACTGCGGCCACCCCACCGCCGAACACGTCCGCCGCTTCGCCGACCTCGGCGTCATCCCGGTCAACCAGCCGAACTTCCTGCACGACAGCGGCGGGGACTTCCGCCGCAGGCTCGGCGACCGCGCGCATCGGCTGCAGCCGATGCGCGACGAGATCGACGCCGGGCTGCGCCCGGTGCTCTCCAGCGACTCCTTCGTCTCCAGCTTCCGGCCCATGCACACCGTGGCCAACGCGGTGCGCCGCAAGACGCGGGAGGGCCAGGACATCGGCGCCGACCAGGCTGTCACGCTGGCCGAGGCGCTGCGCGCACACACGATCGACGCCGCTTTCGCGCTGCGAATGGAGGATCGCATCGGCTCGCTGCGGCCGGAAAAGCTCGCCGACATCGTGGTGCTCGACCGCGACATCGAGGCCGCCGACGTCGACGACCTGTCCGAAGCCGGTGCCTGGCTCACCATGCTCGACGGTGAGATCGTGCACGACCCGGGCCGGCGGGACTGAGGGCTGTCCGGCCCCCGTGCCGACCCGGGCGATCGGTCAACCGGTCACCAGGCCCGGCGCACCCGCGCGAAGCAACAGTCCACAAGGGACTCATTGATGCGCGGGGCTCAGCCATCCAGGCGCGCCCGCACTTCCGGGAGGAAGTCGCCGTGCTCGCGGCGGACGGCGTCGAGGTCTATGTCGTGCGGCAGCGCCGTGACCGGCGTCCTCTCCAGCAGGTACCTGATGGACTCCACCACGAGCGCCTTCTCGTCGGGCGCGGACACGTCCAGATCGTCCACCAGCTCACGCGGCACCAGCACCCGGTGCTCGGTCGTCTGGTCGCCCTCGTGGACCTCGGCCGCGTACTCCCCGCTGCCCAGTTGCCGCCGACGACCGCCGCTGAACGGGAGCGCCACGAGGGCGGCAGGACCGTTTAACGGTCGCGAACAGGGGAATCCAGTCAGCTGGAAAGAGTTGTCCGGCGCGATGGTGCGGGAGTGCCGGATGCGGACGATGGGTGGCCGGCACATGGGTGAGCAGAAGCGGGATCGCCGCGACTACGAGCGCGGTCTGCCCGGGTACCACGACCCGATGCACCGGCTGACGGGTGCGCCCGCCGCGCTGAGCGCGCTGACGTTGCGGCTGTGGCTGGCCGGGTTCGGCGCGGTGTTCTGCACCGTGGCCGCCGTGCTGCTGTGGGTGTACCTGCCGCCGCTGAGCTGGATGGCGTGGATTCTCCTCGTGCTGGCGGTGATCGCGGTGGTCGACTTCGCCTGGGTCGCGCACCGCAAGCTCCGCGGTGAACCCGGATGAGGCCGGTCCGGGCAACCGGGGTTCGAACCGGCTGGGATCAGGTGGAAGTCACCGCGGCTGCCGGTACCCGGGTGCACGCCGCCGTCCTCGGGCCCCGCGAGGCGCCAGAGGTCGTCTGCGTGCACGGGCTCGGCTGCTCGCACCGGTACTTCCTGCCGCTGGCCCGGTGCCTGGCACCCGAGCTGCGAGTGGTCGCGCCCGACCTGCCCGGGTTCGGCAGCACCCCGGGCCCGCGGGAGCCGCTGGACGTGCGCGGGCTCTCCGAGTCGCTGGCGGCGTGGCTGCGCGCCACGGCGCGGCGCGGAGCGCCGCTGGTGGCGAACTCCGCAGGTTGCCAGGTCGTGGTGGACCTGGCCGTGCACTCGCCCGAACTGCTCGGCCCGGTCGTTCTCACCGGACCCACCGTGGACCGGCACGCCCGCTCCTGGCCGCGCCAGCTGGCCCGGCTGGTCCGCAACGGTGCGCGGGAGCGGTCCGCACTGGCCTTCGTGCTCGCCCTCGACTACCTGGACTGCGGTCCGCGGCGGATCATCACCACGTTCGACCACCTGCTCGACGACCAGGTCGAGCGCAAGCTCCAGCACGTGCGAACTCCCGCAGTCGTCGTGCGCGGCAGCCGTGATCCGATCGCACCGCGCGCGTGGGCGCGGGAGGTCGCCGCGGCGCTGCCCCGCGGGCGCCTCGCGGAGGTGCCCGGCGCGGGCCACACGCTGAACTACTCGGCGCCGCAGCGGCTCGCCGAGATCATCACGGCGCTGCTGCGGGAATCCTGATCACCGGGGTACGCGTGCCGTCGCGCCAAGCACCTCGACGACGCCGCGCAAGTCGGCCTGGCGCAACGGGTTGACGCTCACCCAGCCGTCGCCCGCGCGGTTCACCCGGAGCCTGCCGCGCGGACCGTCCAACCAGGACAGCTCGGTGCCGGCCCGGACCGCACCGGAGCGGGTCCGCGCGGTCGCGCCGAGCTGCCCCCAGCCGTTGAGCTCGGGGAGCAGGCCGGCGAGCTGGTCGAGCAGTCCCGGGTCGCCCCCGCAGTCGCGGACCAGCTCGCGCAGCCGCAGGGCCTTCTCCGCGTCGTCCTCGACGCCCTCGAGCACGCGTGCCGCGCCGTTGACCGCCCGCGCGGGCAGCGTGATCGGCATCGCCCTGGCCGGGGCGAGATCCGGCACCAGCGCGAGCAGTTCGCGGGCAAGCGCGGCCTGCGGGACCCGCCGGATGCCCACCGTGCTCGCCGGATCGTCGTCCGGCGCCTGCCGGCAGATCAGCGCCCACGACCGGTAGACCACGACCGCCACGCCGACCGGGCCGTCCGGGGTGCCCAGCACGAGGTCGACCGTGCTCCGGTGCTCGCGCAGCGCGGTGACCAGCTCCGCCGCGGGACCGACGGGCCCGGCGTCGTCGGCCAGGCCCCGCCAGCGCAGCGTCTGCCCCGCCGCGGCCAGCAGCACCTCGCGCTCGCCGGCGATCCGCCCGAACGACGGCACCCGCAGCGGGAAGGGCAACGCCGCACCCGCGTGCGTGGCGAGCAGGTCCAGCTCCACGAGCCCGAAGCGCAACGTGCCGGCCTCGGTCGCCGTCGCCGCCGTCATGTCGCCGCACCGCCGATGGACCGCAAGGACGCCGCGGCGTCGGACTCGCGATCCAGGTAGCCGGTCACGGTTTCCTTGAGGGAGCGGTGGAATCCGTTCAGCTCGGTGTCGGCCGCGGTCACCTCGCCGGTGAGCCCGGACTGGCCCGCCGCCTCGCGCAGGCGCATGGCCAGGTGCAGCGCGGGCGGCGCCGTGCCGAGCCTGGGCAGCCGTTCGGCGAGCCGGCCGGCCGAGCCGACCAGGGCGTTGGTGCGGTCGCCGAGCGCGGTGAGCGCCGCGACCTGCGACTCCAGTTCGCGCGGCTCGACCTGGTAGCCCTGCTGGGGGCTGGTCTCAGAAGGCAAGGCTGGCTCCCGTCCGTGGCTCACTGGCCGATGACCGGCGGCATGACCGGTTCGTCGAAGTCGAAGAGGCGGTGGTCGATGACCGGCATCCGGTTGCGGTGCACGGTTTCCTCGTCGTCGCGCTCCCGCGCGCCGGCGCCCCCTCCCGGCACCATGCCGCCGCGGTTCGCCGCACGCGCGGCGGCGAGGCCGGACGCCGCGCCGGCGCGGCCGGCCAGTCCGCCTGCACCCGCGCGCGAGCCGCCCGCCACGAGTCCCGGGTCGAGCGGACCGCCGGAGCCGGTCAGCTTCCCCCACGGCACGCCCCCGCCGAACGCACCGCCCGCGGCGCCCGAGCCGGCCAGCCCCGCCGGACTGGTCGCCGCGGCCGCGCCGCCCGAGGCCGCGGATGCCGACGCGGTGGACGCCGGTGCGATCGCACGGCTGCTGCTGAGCAGGCTCTGCTCGTAGCGCTGCATGACGTGCACCGCCTGGGCCTTCTGCTCGGCGGCCGCGACGCTGGCGAGGAACAGGCTGCCGCCACCCCCCGCCACGGCACCCACCGCCGCGCCCATCACCGCTCCCGGCCCGGCACCGACCCCGCCCGCGGCGGCACCGGCCACCGCACCGACCGCCGCTCCCGCCCCTGCACCCGCAGCGGCGCTGGTGACCGCCAGCGCGGCCGGATCACCAGGTGGCGGCGGCATCGCGTTGCGCGCGGTCGACAGCGCGTCACCCGCGCTCTGGGTGGCCTGGGCGACATCGCCCGCGCGGGCACCGATGTCGGAGGTCCGGTCCCCGAGCGCACCGAGATCGCCCGCGGCGGACCCGGCCGCCTGGCCCGTCCAGTTCCGCTCCAGCGCACCGCGCTGGTCGTGCAACCCCTCTGCGTGGCCGGTCAGCTCCGCGCCGTGCCGGTCCCACTCGGCGGCCACGTCGCTGACGTCGGTGACGTCGGCGCCCTCCCACAGCATCGCGTAGAGCTGCTCGTGGGTGTATGCGTTCCAGTTCGTACCCCCCGGCGGAAGCGGTGAACCGAAGTACCCCTCCCACACGTTGCGCAGGGCGTCCACCACCGGCTGCGCGAGCGCACCGGCCGGTCCGGCCTGCTCCAACGCGGCGGTGGCGGCCCCCGCCAGGTCCTGGACGCCCGCCGACGCGGCGTCGATCAGGCTCTTGTCTCCCCAGTCGGTCATGCCCCGTCTTCCCCGTCTCACTGCGTGCTGGCGTGCGACGCTCCCAGGACGCTAACGGCGGGCGATGAAATCCTGATGAAACGGCGATCGCGCCGCTCAGCGGGGGCCGCACCGGTCCAGGCCGTCCAGGACGTCGGCACGCCACTGGGCGTGCCCGATGCCGTCCGCCAGCGCCAGCGCCTGCTCGAACTGCGCACGCGCCTCGGCCGGTCGCCCCGCCGCGAGGCAGGTGAGGCCGTAGCGGTAGCGGACCTCCAGCGAGACCAGGCCGGGCATCTCCTCGGAGACCCCGGCGAGCGCCCGGCGTTGCAGTCCGAGTGCCGCGTCCAGGTTTCCCAGCTCCTGCTCCGCCGTGCCCAGCCGCGTCAGGCAGCCGAGGTGCAGCATGACGTCCACGACCTGTTCGGCCAGTTCGGCGGCCTGCCGCAGTGCGATGGCGGCCTCGGCGAAGCGGCCGCGGGCCAGGTGGACACTCCCGGTGAAGCACAGCGTCCGGGCCGTCATCGCGGGATTTCCCAGCTTCTCGGCCAGCACGCGGAACTGCGCGAAGCGCGCGAGCGCCTCCTCGTGCCGCCCCTGCACGTGCTGTATGTAGCCGAGCTGGGAGGCGGCCCGCTCGACGAGCCAGGGGTCGTCCAGCTCGTCGGCCATGGTCATCACCTCGGTCAGCAGGCCGACCGCCTCGGTGTGGTCCCCCTCCGCCGCCGCGATCACCCCGAGGCCGGCCAGGGCCCTGGCCTCGTCGCGGCGGTCGCCCCGGCCGCCGCGGCACCGCATGGCGTCGGCGAACCAGTGGCGCGCCTGCTCCAGGCGGCCCTGCGTGAGGTCGACGTAACCGAGGCAGAACCGCAGCGCCGACGCCATCGGCTCGCCGGCGGTCCCGGCGGTCAGCGGCAGCGCGATCTCGATGGCGGACCGGCACTCGTGGTAGCGGCCCTGCCGGACGAGGTAGTCCGCCGCGCCCTCGACGATTCGGCACGCATGGCCGGGAAGTCCGGCGGCCGCGGCGTGGCCGACCACGTCGGTGAGGTCACCGGCAGCGTCCAACCAGGCCGACGCGTCCTCGCCGCCGCTGAACGGCGGCGGGTCCGGCCGGGACTCCGTCGCGTCGGCGGAGAAGTCCCACTCGCTAGCGCATCGGGTCGCAGTCACGTAGAGGTCCAGCAGCCTGGTGCGGGCCACCGCGACCTCCTCGGGATCCTGCGCGGCGAGGCGCCGCGCGAACACCGCGACCAGGTCGTGCAGCCGGTAGCGGCCGGCCGCCGGCTCCTGCACCAGGTTGGTGTCCACCAGGCGTTCCAGCACGCGTTCGGCCTCGTACCGGGCCCAACCCAGCATCGCCGCCACCGCGAGCCCGTCCAGCTCGGGCGACGGAGCCAGGCCCAGCACGCGGAACGCGCGTCGCTCGGTCGCCGGGAGCTGCTGGTAGGAAATCCGGAAGGCGGCCTCGACGCTGCGGTCCTCGGCGGTCAGCTCACCGAGCCGGTTCCCGTCGTCGGCCAGCCGCGCCACCAGGTCCCGGTACGTCCACATCGGACGGTTCTGCAGCCGGGCCCCTGCGATGCGCAACGCGAGCGGCAGCCGGCCGCACAGCCGAGCGAGCTCCCGCACGGCCTGCTGCTCACCACCGGAGCGCGCGCTGCCCACCATGCGGTCGAGCAACACCTCGGCGGAACCGAGGCCGAGCGGCCCCAGGGAAATCCGGTTGCCCGCGTCCAGTCCCGTCAGCCGCTGCCTGCTGGTCACCAGCACCTTGCTGCCCGGTCCGGACGGCAGCAGCGGGCGCACCTGCTCGGCGCCGGAGGCGTCGTCGAGCAACAGCAGCAACCGCAGCGCGGCGGTCGCCGACCGCCAGCAGGCGGCGAGCTCGTCGAGGTCGTCCGGGACACCGCGCTCGTCGAAACCGACCGAGCGCAGCAGCCTGCGCAGAACCCGTTGCGCCGTCAGCGCATCCCGGCCGTCGCTGTGCCCGTGCAGATCGACGAACAGGCAGCCGTCGGGGAAGCGCGCGCGCACCGAGCGCGCCGCACGCACCGCGAGCGCGGTCTTGCCCGCGCCGGCGACGCCGTCCACCGCGTCCACGGACACCGTCCCAGCGGCGACCGGTGCGGTGAGCACGGCGAGTTCCTGGTCGCGCCCCACCAGCTCGACGGTGTCCACCGGGAGTTCGTCGCGGACGACGCGGCGCGCTCCTGCGGGCCGCCCGGGCGGTTCGCCCGGCGGGCGGGTGGCGAGAGCGGTGTCATCGCCGCGCAGCACGGCCTGGTGCACCGCGCGCACTTCCTCCCCCGGCTCGACGCCGAGTTCTTCCACCAGGCGCCGCCGCAGCTCGGCGAACACCGACAGCGCGTCCGCCCGGCGTCCCCCGGCGTGCAGCGCGCGGATCAGCAACGCCGCGAGCGTCTCGTCGTGCGGGTGCGCGGCGGTCAACGCCGACAACTCGCCGATGGCGTCGGCGGGGCGGTTCAGGCGCAACAGCCATTCGAGTTTCCGCTGCGACAGGGCGATCCGGCGCTCCGCCAGGCGCCGCCGCTCCCCCGCCGCGAACGGCCCGGGCAGCCCGGCCAGCGGCTCGCCCTCGTACAGCGCGAGCGCGCGGTCGTAGCCGTCCACCGCCGCGGTGAGATCTCCGGACAGCGCGGCCACGTCCGCCTCGGCGACGGTCTGTTCCAGCAGCGCCGCATCAACCGGGACGCCACGGCTGCGGAAGCGGTACCCGCCCCGGTCGCCACAGATCACGGCGGGCTCCGGGCCAGCACCGCGCAGGCACTTGCGAAGCCGGTAGACGTATCCGGGCACGACCTTGAGACCCGTACCCGGCGGTTCGTCGCCCCACACGCCGTCGAGCAGCTCCCGCTGGCTGACCGTCACGTCCGGCCGCAGGACCAGCCCGGCCAGGAACGCCTGCTGGCGAACCGGACCGAGGTCCAGCCGCTCGGCACCGCGCCACGCCCGCAGCGGACCGAGGACGGCGAACCGGAGCCGCCGCTCGGCGTCAGATCCCATCGCGGTCCGCGACGACGGGGTTCGCGGTCGTCGTCAGCCGCGAACGCACCGCACACCGCGACGGGACCGGAAACATGATCGGAGTATACGCGGCGCGGTCGCTCCACGCGGCCGTTTCCGGGGCAACGGCCGCTACCCCCGGTGCCGGAATCGCGCGCCACACAACGGACATTCCGGTATATGTGGTTCATGGACGTGATCGTGCGAACCGGATCCGGGCGTGTGCGTGGTTCCTCCGCCGACGGCGTGAACGTGTTCAAGGGGATTCCCTACGCCGCCGCGCTGGATGGGCCTGCCCGGTTCCAGGCGCCGCTGCCCGCGCCCTCGTGGGAGGGCGTGCGGGACGCGACCGCGTTCAGCGCGGCCGTGCCGCAGGAGGCAGTGCCGATGCCGGGACAGGTGTCGCCCTAAAAACCCGGCGACAGCACCGAATGCCTGACCGTCAACGTCTGGAGCCCGGACGTGGGTGCGCGCGGGTTGCCGGTCC
This sequence comes from Saccharopolyspora erythraea, assembly GCF_018141105.1. Taxonomy (NCBI): domain Bacteria; kingdom Bacillati; phylum Actinomycetota; class Actinomycetes; order Pseudonocardiales; family Pseudonocardiaceae; genus Saccharopolyspora; species Saccharopolyspora erythraea. The sequence continues at coordinate 5,416,840 of NZ_CP054839.1, forward strand.
TGGTGTGGATCCACGGCGGCATGTTCATGCACGGCTCCTCGGCCAGTCCCGCCTACGACGGCACCGTGCTGGCACGCGAGGGCGTGGTGTTCGTGTCCCTGAACTACCGCGTGGGCTACGAGGGTTTCGGCTGGGTCGCCGACGCACCGGCCAACCGCGGCCTGCTGGACCAGGTCGCGGCGCTGCGCTGGGTGCGCGACAACATCGCCGGCTTCGGTGGCGACCCCGGCAACGTCACCGTCGCCGGGCAGTCCGCCGGTGCCGGCTCGGTGGTCGCGCTGGTCGGCAGTCCCGCCGCGCGCGGCCTGCTGCGTAGGGGGATCGCCCAGAGCGTCGGCGGGCTGTTCGTCCCGGAGGCCGAGGCGCGGGCGGTGGCCGAGATGGTCGCCGAGCAGCTCGGTGTCTCCCCCACCGCGGCGGAACTGGGCTCACTTCCCCCGGAGGCGATCCACGGCGCGCAGTCCACGCCGATGGCCGCGATCACCGCCGATCCGGCGGCGTGGACGAACTCGCACACGCCGTACGCGCCGATGTTCGGCGACGACGTGCTGGAGCGGCGCCCGTGGGAGGCGCTGCGCGCCGGTGCCGGGCGCGGGATCGACCTGATCGCCGGGTTCACCCGCGACGAGTGCCGCGTGTTCGCCGCCGGCCTCGACCTCTCCGGCAGCGATCCGGTCGCCGTGGCGCGCGGCATGCGGCTGGCGCCGGAGGCCGTGCCCCGGTACCGGGCCGCGCATCCCGGCATCTCCAACGCCGGCCTGCACGAGCTGATGCTCACCGACTCGCTGTTCCGCATGCCGACGCTGTGGTGCGCCGAAGGGCACGCCGAGGCGGGTGGGAAGACCTACCTCTACGAGTTCGCCTGGCCCACGCCCGTGCTCGACGGCGCGTACGGCGCCTGCCACTCCCTCGACGTGCCGTTCCTGTTCGGCGTCCTCGACGACGAGATCGGCCGTCCCATCCTGGGCGACCCCGCACCGGCCGGTTTCGAGGTGCTGTCGGCACAGCTACACCGGGCCTGGACGTCGTTCGCGACCAGCGGTGACCCCGGATGGCCGCGGTTCGGCACCGACTGGCGCCTGGCCCGCTCCTGGAACGTGCCGGTCGAGGTGGTCAGCGACCCCGCCGGGGCGTCGCGCCGCATCTGGCGCGAGCACGCCTGACCCGCACGGAACACCGGGAGCGCAGGTCAGTCTCCCGCGGCGGGGAAACCGGAAGCCCACGTTCGTCCCGCGGCACGGAACACCGGGAGCGCACGCCAGTCTCCCTCGGCGCGGAGCCGCGGGAGTGCGCGTCAGTCCCGCAGCGGGTCGAAGTCCGGACCGAAGTCGCCGTCGTCGTAGTCGTCGAACTGCGACCGCTTCGGCTGCTGCTGCGGCGGTGTCCCCGGCTTCGGCGGCGTCGCCGACGGGCCGGACGGGCCGCCGGACGGGTTCGGCGCCGCCGGCGGCGGCTTCGGAGCGTCGTCCTCGGGGGCGTCCCACTTCGACGAGGTCTCCTGCTCCGGCTCCTCCGGCTGCTCCGGGAAACGCTCGCGCAGGTTGTCCAGCATCATCGACCGCGTCTGCATGTCCTCGTCACCGAGCTGCGCGGCCATCGTCTCCCCGACCCGGCTCGCGATGTCGGCCTGCGCCCGATGCATCGTGGCCAGGATCTGCGCGGCCAGCTCCGACGGCGCCATCGAGCGGACCTTGTCGGTGAACTCCAGGTCCGTCACGCTGCCGTCGGCGCGCACGGTGACCTTGATCCGGCCGTCCGGGCTCGCGGCGGTCAGCCGCAGCCGCTCGGTCTGCTCCTGCACCGCCTGGTAGCGCTCGGCCTTCTCGGCGAAGCCCTGCGCCCACTCCTGGATGCGCCGCTGCGCCTCCTCGGGGTCCGCGCCGATCGCGGCGAACCCACCTCGGCTCTCGCCGGGCATTGCTCAACCTCCTCCTACCGCGGCCGAACCGCGCTCAGGCCTGATCGTGGGCCTTCAGCAGCGGATCGAACGACACGGCGTTGCCGTCGTCGGTGTCCAGGTACTGCTTCGCCGTGCTGCGGATGTTGTCCGCCGTCGCGCTGACGCCCTCGCTGGCGGCCTTCAGCGCGTCCATCCCCTTCTGCTCCATCGGGTTGACGATCGGAGGCAGGAACGAGCACAGCAGGCCATAGGCCTCGTCGGACATGCTCACCGTCTCGGCCGCCGAGATCGCGGTCTTCAACCGGTCGGTCAACCCGTCCAGATGGCTGCCGTGGGCCGTGAGCTCCTCGGCGGTGACCTCGAAAGTCATGGTTGCTCCCTCCTGCCTCAGGCGACCGCGGACAGCACGTCGGCGAGGCGGTGCTCGATGCGCCGGTTGTCGGCCGGGGTGATGCTCAGCCAGGAGCCCTCGCTGGTCATCAGGTACCGGCCCTGGAAGGTGTCGAACCAGTTGACCAGCGTCGAGGCCCGCATCGACCGGTGCGAGACCCCGAACTGGCCACCGGCGCAACGGCTGTTGACCAGCTCGGTGAACGTAGCCGCGTCCTGCGCCGAAAGACCTGCCCGCGTCAGCGCGACCTCCTCGTCGAGGTCACCGCCGAAGGGGTCCTCGTCGTCCTCGGCGAGCGCCCTGGTGAGCGTGTCGCGGGGCATCGACACCCCTCGCAACTGGCCTGGTTCGCCGGGGGGCAGCACGCCCACGATCGACATCGCCAGCGCGGTGGGCCGGATCTCGGTCAGCGACACCTCGTCCGCGGCGACCTGGGCGAGCACGCCGGTGTTGCGGTCGGCGGCCGCCAGCGCCCGGACGGGACGGCGCAAGTGGCCGACCGCGTCCACCGACGTGTCGTGGTCTGTCAGCAGCCGCAGCAGCTGCTCCAGCCTGGGGTCGAGCTGCCGCCCGTCGGCGAGTCCGCGCCCGGACAGCGCCCGGAACGCCTCGTCGGCGAGCTCGGAGCGCTCCTCCATCGTCATCCCCTGGCTGGGCACCTCGAGCGGGAACGGAGGCCGCCCCAGGCCCAGCGCGTCGTGGACGAGGTCGAACTCGGCGGCCGACAACGCGAAATCCGGCCTCGCGGACATGCTCACCCCTGGTCCTGCTTCTTCTTGCGCTTGCCCTCACCGATCACCGGCGGCGGCAGGTCGGCGCCGGGGACCTCCACGACCGGGCCGCCCTCGACGTACTTGCTGGAGCGCTGCTGGTCGTCGTCGCCCCGGCCGCGCTGGCCCATGGCCCCGGGCGCCATCCCGCCGCCCATCGCACCGGCTCCGGATCCTCCGGACTGGCCGGGCGCGCCTCCACCCCTGCCACCGGGGACGCCCTCTCCGCGGCCGACACCCGTCACGCCACCCGTGCCGGAGGTCCCGCCGCGCATGCCCGGACCGCCCGCCGCACCGGAACCGGCACCGCCCGCACCGCCGCCGGCACCGCCGCCCGCACCACCGGAGCCGCCGAGCCCGCTGCCTCCGGGGCCGCCGGTGCTCGGGATCGGCGGGATCTGACCGCTCCAGCCGGCGCGCGGGCCACCGGGACCGCGCTGATCGCCACCCGGACCGCGCTTCCCGCCTCCGGGGTTGATGGGCTGGCCGCCGACGGTGGGACCGTCGGGCCCCTGGAAGGACCTCGGCTGGTGCGTGAAGTCCTGGCCCTGGTGGGGATTCGTGCTCGCCGGGTTGAACGTGGTGCCCTGCGAGGTCGTGCTGCTCGGCTCGAAGTCCCCGAGCCGGGGCGCTCCGCCCCCGCCGCGGTACGGACCGGACGAGGGGCCGCCGGCCTCCGGCCCGGACCCACCGCCGCCGTGCGGGGTTGCCGTCAGCGACGGTCCACCGCCCTGCGGACCGCCACCGCCGTGGGCGTTCGGCTGGAACTCCGACAAGGTCGGGACGTTCTGGTTGGGGCCACCGGGAGGACCACCGGGGGTGATCTCGCCGCCGGGGGGCGGGCCGCCAACGCCCGGGCCGCCCGGAGGCTGACCGCCGGGCGCCTGCTGGTTGAACGGCTGTCCGCCCGGCTGCTGCCCATCCGCCGGCGCGCCCGGACCCGCGGGGCCGCCGGCACCGCCCGGACCCTGTCCACCACCGGGGCCGCCCGCACCGCCGGGACCGCCCGCGCCGCCGCCCGGAGCGGCCGATCGCCCGAACATGTGGGGCTGTTCGTCCTGGAGCGGGTTCGGCGGCCGGGTGAAGCGCGGCGTGTCGGAGTCCACGACGCGGGACTCCTTCTCCATCCACGTCATGACCTCAACCGCCTGCTGGTGCGCGGTGCCGGACCGCTCGTGCAGGACCCGCGCGTCGGCGGAGGCCTTGTGGAAGGCTTCCATGTTGCCCGCGACGAAGGTTGCAGCGGCGAACTTCTCGAGGTTCTCGGCGCCCTCGACGGGTTCGGGCATCTGCGCCTTGGCGGTCTCCATGATCCGGCCCTGCGCCGAGATCCGCTCGCCCAGCGCACCGGCGGTCTCGCCGGCGGTCACGTTCCAGTCCGCCAGCTTCTGGATCGCCGACCGCGCGGCGGTGGCGGCTTCACCCTGCCAGCCGGACTCGGTGGCGCGCAGCCGTTCCCCCATCTGCTGGGCGGCCTCGGCCATCTCGCTGCTCAGCTTGCTCCACTGCTGGGCCAGCTCGCCGACTCGTCCCGGGTCGTTGGCGACGTGCACGGCCTCGTAGAGCTCGCGGTGGCTGCGCGCGGCCCAGTTCTGCGTCTCCCGCAACGCGTTGTCCGCGGCGGGCCCAGTCGGTGCTTGCGCTTCCGAGGGCATTTTCGGTCTCTTTCCTCAACTGCGGTGGCCGCCCCGGTGCGAGACGGCGGAGTCCGGATCGGCAGCGCGGGCCGGTGCCGTGCCCGCGGGCCGGCACCGGCCGCGGTCACTGGATGAGCTGCCGGAAGCTGTCGGCCGCGTGGGCGTCGACTTCGTGGTAGGTGCGCATGGCATCGCCAACCGCGTCCTGCGCCTCCTGCAGGACCTCGCGGTAGCGCCTGAGCACACCGGCGAAGGACGTCTCGTCACCGTCGGCCCGGCTCGCGAACTTCGCCGCCATGGCCGTGCCCACCGGGTTCTCGCCCATGGGTGCGTGGCGGGCGAGATCCCCCGTCTGCCGCAACCACGCGTCGACCTTGGCGATGTGCTCGTCGAGCATCGAGCGGATCCGCTCCCCCGCCGCAGGGTCGAGGCGCAGCTGCTGCGACTCCACCGCCCGCTTCAGGGTGCCGACCTCTGCCGCGGAGTTGGCCACCATCCGCGACGCCTGCTCCGCCGGAACGGCGGGCTCGCTCTCGCTCATGAATCTCCCCAGGACATGCGCATAACGCAGGTGATCATGCCGGTGCGCGCCAACGCGCCGCCAACGCGGCACCAACGCCGGATGGCGGGCCGCCTGATCAACAACGCCTTTATCAATTAACATGAGAAATCAACATGTTCTATGGGACGGGCCACTGATGCGGATTCGCTTGTTGGGCCCCGCGGAGCTGCTGCGGGCGGACGGGAGCACAGCCGGGCTCGGTGCCGCCAAACGGCGCAGCGTGCTGGCCGCGCTCGCCCTCGACCTGAACCGGGTCGTGTCCATGGACCGGCTGCTGGACGTGGTCTGGGAGGGCAGTCCGCCGCCCAGCGCGAAAGCCGCGCTGCAGGGCCACATCGCCCAGTTGCGCAAGGTCCTCGGCGACGGCGTGGAGCTGGTCACCCGTTCGCCCGGCTACCAACTGGTCGCCGACCGCTCGCAGCTCGACCTGACCCGGTTCGAGGACCTGCTCGCCGAAGCCAGGACGGCGCCCGACACCGAAGCGGTGGAGCTGCTGCGCACCGCACTGGCGTTGCGGCGCGGGCCGGTGCTCGCCGACGTCCCCGCGGAGCGGCTGCGCCGGGTGGTCTCGGCGCGGATGGAGGAGTCGGTGGTCACCGCCATCCAGGAGCTCGGCGGGCGACTGCACCGGCTCGGCCGCACCGCCGAGGGCATCGACCTGCTCCACGAGGCGGTCGCGCTGCGTCCGCTGCGCGAGCCGCTGGTCGAGCTGCTGGTGCTGAGCCTGCACCACGCCGGCAGACAGGCCGAGGCGCTGAACGTCTACCACGACACGCGCACCCGCCTCGCCGACGAGCTCGGGGTCGACCCCGGAATCGAGCTGCGGCAGGCGTTCCACACCGTTCTCACCGCCCACGACGAGCCCGAGCCGACCGCGCCGAAGTGCGTACCGCTGCAACTTCCCAGGGAGAACAGGGGTTTCGCCGGTCGCGAGGCCGAACTGGCGAAGCTGGGGCCGAGCGGGTGCGCCGACGGCGCGATCCGCATCCTGGTCGGGCCGGCCGGGGTGGGCAAGACCGCGCTCGCGCTGCGCTGGGCGCACCAGGTGGCCGCGCAGTTCCCGGACGGGCACCTTTTCGCCGACCTGCGGGGATTCGACGAGACCGAGCCGGTCTCCCCCGAGCAGGTGCTCACCAGGTTCCTGCGCGCGCTGGGGGTGCCCGACGCGCGCATCCCCGCCGACCCCGACGAACGCGCCGCGCTGTACCGCTCGGCGGTGGCGGGCCGCCGCATGCTGGTGGTGCTCGACAACGCGCGTTCGGCCGCGCAGGTACGTCCGCTGCTGCCCGGCTCCTCCAGCTGCGCGGTGCTGGTGTCCAGCCGCAGCCGGCTGGACGACCTGGCGGCCACCGAGGGCGCGGTGCGGGTCACCGTGCCGGCGCTGAGCCGCGACGAGGCCGTCACCGTGCTCGGCCTGGTGCTCGGCGCGGACCGGGTCGCCGCCGAACCCGCGGCGGCGGCCGAGCTGGCCGAGCTGTGCGACCGGCTGCCGCTGGCCCTGCGCGTCGCCGCCGCCCGCGGGAGCAGCCATCCGAACGGCACGCTCCGGGCGGTGGTCGAGACGTTCTCCGACGAGCGCCACCGGCTCCGCCGGCTCTCACTGCCGGATTCCGGCACCGCCGTGCGGACCGCGCTCGCGTGGAGCTACCGCAGGCTCGACGCCGCCTCCGCCCGGCTGTTCCGGAGGCTCGCCGAGCATCCGGGAACCGACGTGGACCGCGCCGCGGCGGCCGCGCTGGCCGGTACCACCGTCGCGGAGGTGCAGCCCCAGCTCGAAAGCCTCATTTCGGTGCACCTGCTGCACAAAACCGCTCCGGAACGCTACGCGAGGCACGACCTCGTCCGGCTCTACACCACGGCGGCCGCCGAGGATGAGCCCGCGGCCGAACGGGATGCCGCAGCCGAACGGCTGCTGGACTATTACCTGCACACCGCAGACGCCGGCCGCCGGCTGGTCACCGATGAGGCGTGGCGGCCGGCGACGCGCGTCGCACGCCCGCCCGCGGAGTTCCCGGAGCTGACCACGGTGCGGGAAGCGCTCGAGTGGTTCCGCGCCGAGGAGAACAACCTGCGCCGGGCGCTCGCGCTGGCCCGCGCCCGCGGCGACCAGGACCGGGCGTGGCGGCTGGCGCTGTGCCTGGAACGGTTCCAGCACCACCTCGGCGATCTCACCGGGCAGGCCGAAGCCGCCCGGCTCGGTCTGTCGGCCGCTCGCGAGCTCGGCGACAGCCAGGCGCAGGCGGTCTTCCACGTTCGCGTCGGGGAGAACCTGGTCCGGTCCGGCCGGGCGGGCGAAGCCGTGGCGCACGGCGAGCAGGCCGTCCGGCTGGGCCGGGACCAACCGCACGACGCGTGCAACGCGATGCTCGGCCTGGGCTGCTTCCTGCACGCGGCGGGCAGGCCCGCCGAGGCGCTGGCGCGGCTGACCAGGTCGATCGAGGTCGCCGGAGCGGTCGGCAACGTCGCGGTCGAGGCGCACGCACTGCTCGGCAAGGCGTGGGTGCACCAGGCCGAGGGCGAGCGCGCCGACGCGATGGACGCGCTGCGGCGGTCCGTGGAACTGGCCTCCGACAACGGGCCCCAGGTGCACGGCGCCGCGGTGATGCTGATCGCGGGCGAGGTCGTCCGCGAGCTCGGCGAGCACGACAATGCGTTGCGCATGTTCTCCCGCGGGCTCTCGGCCGCCAGGGACACCGAGGACCTCGTCTTCCAGGCCAGGCACCACCGGGCGATCGGCAACACGCTGGCGCACCTGGGGAGCAGGGCCGCCGCGGTGCCGCACTGGACGCGGGCGGAACGGCTCCGCGCCGCGCTCGGCCTGCCGGACGGCGGCGACGCCGGCCTCAACGGGACGCGCGGGTACCGGCCTCATCCGCACGGCTTCCCCGAACTGGCGTGCACCTGAGCCCGCGGTCCGCTTCCCGTGGCGCCGGCGGGGCGGTTCGCGACCTGATCCGGGCGTCGACCACGCACAAGCCGGTCAGCCGCCCGGAAAGTCCGCGGTGGTCCGGCGTCCTGAGCACGCCCCATCCGTGGACCGCGGCCCAGAGGAGGGTGAGCGGTAGCCACAGCCCCGGGAATCCGGCGGCGTGCAGCGCCCCCTGCGCCAGCCCCAGCCCGCCGACGCCCACCAGCCACCGGCAGACCACGGCGGTGGCGGGCGGCCGCACACCGGGCGGACGTGCCGAGCGCAGGAGCGCCGCGCGCTGCCCGAGGGTGCTGCCACCAACGGCCAGCGCGAGCAGGAGCAGCAACAGCGCTGGGCCGATCCAGAGCGCGGTCGGCTCCAGCCACGGCAGGTCACCCAGCACGCCGTGGTTCCGGGCGAAGGCGAGGACGCGGCGCGCGGCACCGCCGGTCCACCACAGCAGCAACAGGTCGCACGACATCCCGGTCAGCCGCCGGAAACGGCTCACCGGGCGCGGGAAGTCGCGCGGCACAGCGCTGACCCGCCCCGGAACCAGGCGCACGGCGGGTGCCGCGATCCGGCCGGCCAGCGCGCCCGCGGTGTTGGCGATCAGGTCGTCGACGTCGAACAGCCGGTACGGGCACGGGTAGAGGCCCCAGACTCCGGTGAGCTGGGTCAGCTCGATCGCCAGCGACACCGCGAAGCCGAGCACGCCGACGCGCAGGAGCCCCAGCCGCAGCGACCGGCGCAGCAGTACTCCGAGCGGCACGAACAGAACGACGTTGAGCGCGAACTGCTGGACCGAGCCGTTGGTTGCCAGCAGATGGGCCGCCTCCTGCCAGCTCGCAGGCCGGCGCACCCCGTCGAAACCCGCCAGGGGCACCCACTGCGGCCGGAGCCGGCCGAAGATCTCGCAGAATCCGTCGATCACCGGAGGGAACGGGCTCAGGACGAAGCACGCGAGCGCGAGCACGTACAGCAGCGCGGCGAACCGCAGTATCGCCGTACCCGCACCGAGCTCGCCGTGCCTGCGGTACTCGCGCACTACGAACGGGACGAAGAACACCACGGCCAGCACCACGGCGAACGCCATGGCGAGGACCGCTGGGGTGACCCGGCTGCTCACCTCTACCTCCTGGTGACGCCGCCCGCGGCGGTCACCGCGGCTGCGGTGCGCCTGCCGGCGGCTCAGGCGGGATTCCTCCGCGAGGAGGGCCGGGTTTCCCGTCCTGGCTTCTGCGACTTTCCTCGACCGCCCGCGCTGCCGGAAGGCCCGGCGGCGGGCGTGCGGTCGGCTACTCCAGCGAAACGATCATCGGCGCCGCACCTCAGCCGACGCGCGTCGAACGAGCGTGCCCCGGCCGCCCGGGGCAGGCCCGACACCCGGGCTTGCCTGTGTCCGCAGGCCGAATCTCCCGCGGCATTTTCGTCCCCGCAGGCGCACGCGGGCACGCGGTTCCGGCGTGCACGCTGGAGGTGGACAGGACGGCTCGGACCGCGATCAGGTCGCAGGGCCAGCCCCGTGCTGCGGCGTGCGGGCGATCCGGCGCGGTGCGCGAGCCGAACACCGACGCGGCGATGCGCAGGGCGCGGCGACGCAAAGGGCACTCGCGCTCCGCCGCCGTGTGCGGAGGAGTTCGCGATGTCAGAGCAGCAGTCGCCCGCACCCGGCACGGGAGATGCGCCGGAGCAGCGCCAGGCGCGACGTCCGGTCGCGACCTACGACACCTACGCCGAAGCCGAGCGCGCCGTCGACCACCTTTCCGACCAGCACTTCCCGGTGGAACGGGTGGCCATCGTCGGCCACGACGTCAAGCTCGTCGAACAGGTCGTCGGCAGGCTGAACTACGGCCGGGCAGCGGCACACGGCGCCGGCGGCGGCGCTCTGACCGGCGTGCTGTTCGGCTGGATCTTCGGGCTGTTCAGCTGGATCCAGCCGTTGCTCGCGAGCTTCACCCTCGCCTTGTACGGGCTCGTGTTCGGCGCGGTCATCGGCGCCCTGATCGGCCTGCTGATGCACGCCATGCAGGGCGGCCGCCGCGACTTCTCGGCGGTGCGCGCGATGGAGCCGAGCCGCTACGAGGTCCTCGTGGACACCGAGGTCGCCGACGAGGCGGCCAGGTTGTTGCAGCAGTTCCGGAACCCGCAGCCCGGCGGCGCGGCGGGCTGACGGCGCGCGCCGCCCGCCCCGCGTCCCCAAGACTCGTCGGCAGGAGAACGTCATGGCCAAAGCCGTCGGTATCGACCTCGGTACCACCAACTCCGTGATCGCGGCCTGGGAAGGGGGCGAGGCCACCGTCATCCCGAACGCCGAAGGCTCGCGGACGACGCCGTCCGTCGTCGGTTTCACCGACTCCGGCGAGCGGCTCGTGGGCCAGCTCGCCCGCAGGCAGGCGATCCTGAACCCGAAGGGCACGATCTACTCGGCGAAGCGCTTCATCGGCCGCCGCTTCGACGAGGTGAGCAGCGAGGCGGAGGCGGTCGCCTTCGACGTCGTCGAGGGAAGCGGTGGCCTGGCGCGGTTCGACGTGCGGGGAAAGCAGTACGCGCCCGAGGAGATCAGCGCGCAGGTGTTGCGCAAACTCGCCGACGACGCGGGCAAGTCGCTCGGGGAACGGGTGACCGAGGCCGTGATCACCGTGCCCGCCTACTTCAACGACGCCCAGCGGACGGCGACCAAGGACGCCGGGCGCATCGCGGGGCTGGAAGTGCTGCGGATCATCAACGAACCGACCGCCGCCGCCCTGGCCTACGGCCTGGACAAGCGGGGGCACGAGACGGTCCTGGTGTTCGACCTCGGCGGCGGCACCTTCGACGTCAGCATCCTCGACGTCGGCGACGGCGTGGTGGAGGTCCGCTCCAGCGCCGGTGACGGCCACCTCGGCGGCGACGACTTCGACCGCAGGCTCGTCGACCACCTCGCCGACGAGTTCCAGCGCGACAACGGCATCGACCTGCGCAACGACCCCCAGGCGCTGCAACGCCTCTTCGAGGCCGCGGAGAAGGCCAAGGTCGAGCTCAGCTCGGTGTCGCAGACGCAGGTGAGCCTGCCGTTCATCACCGCCGACGCCAGTGGCCCCAAGCACCTGCAGTCCACGATCATGCGCTCCACCTTCGAGCAGCTGACCACCGACCTGGTGCAGCGGTGCCTGGACCCGGTCAAGCGGGCGATGGGCGATGCCAGGATCACCGAGAACGACATCGACGAGGTCATCCTGGTCGGCGGGTCCACGCGGATACCGGCCGTGCAGGCGCAGGTGCGCAAGCTCACCGGCGGCAAGGACCCCAACATGAGCGTCAACCCCGACGAGGTCGTCGCGCTGGGCGCCGCGGTGCAGGCGGGCGTGCTCAAGGGCGAGGTCCAGGACGTGCTCCTGCTCGACGTCACGCCGCTGTCGCTGGGCGTGGAGACCCGTGGCGGCGTGATGACCAAGCTCATCGAGCGCAACACCACGATCCCCGCGCGCCGCGCCGAGGTGTTCTCCACCGCCGAGGACAACCAGTCCGCGGTGGACGTCGTCGTGCTGCAGGGCGAGCGCGAACGTGCGGCCGACAACCGGGTCCTCGGGCGGTTCCGGCTGGAGAACATCCGCCCCGCGCCGCGCGGGGAGCCGCAGGTCGAGGTCACCTTCGACGTCGACGCCAACGGCATCCTGAGCGTGACCGCGCGCGACAAGGACACCGGCGCCGAGCAGAGCATCACCATCAGCGACAGCTCGAACCTCGACAAGGGCGAGGTCGAGCGGATGGTGTCCGAGGCCGAGCGCAACCGCGACGAGGACCAGCGGCTGCGCGCGGCGGTCGAGGCGCGCAACGAGCTCGACTCCGCCGCCTACCAGGTGGAGAAGCAGCTCGAGGAGCTGGGCACCGCCGCGCCGGAGAACGAGCGCGCCCGCGCCGAGATCCTGGTCGACGAGGCGCGCGAGGCGGTCCGCGACGAGGCGCAGCCGGACCGGGCCCGGCCGCTGACCGACGACCTGCGGCAGATCTTCCAGAGCCTGGCCAGCCGTGCCGGCGCCGGCGCCGGAGCGGGGGCGGCGTCCGGTGGCGGGCAGGGCGGCGGCCACGGGGACGGCGGCGGTGACGACGTCGTCGACGCCGACTTCGAACGGACGTGAGGTCTGGTATGACGACATCACCGCGCGAGCCCGACACCGAGCAGCCCGAGCCGGAGGAGCAGGCCGGGGAGCGGGAGGCCGAGCGGGCCACGCCGGACGTCGCGGAGCTGGAGGACCGCCTGCGCCGGGCGCTGGCCGACATCGAGAACCTGCGCAAGCGCCACGCCCGCGAGCTGGAGCGCGTGCGCGCCGAGGAGCGCGCGAGGGCCACCGCCGCCTGGCTGCCGGTGCTGGACAACCTCGAGCTCGCGCTCGCCCACGCCGAGGCCGACCCGGCCTCCATCGTCGAGGGGGTGCGGGCGATCCGGGACCAGGCGGTGGACCTGCTCACCCGGCTCGGCTACCCGCGGCAGGACGAGGTCGGTGTTCCCTTCGACCCGAACCTGCACGAGGTCGTCGAGGTCGTCTCCGACTCCGACGCCGAACCCGGCACCGTGGTCGGCGTCCGGCGGCCCGGCTACGGCGACGTCGGCAACCAGCTGCGGCCCGCGGGTGTCGCGGTCACCCGCCGGCAGGGGTGAGCGGCGATGGCGGGCGACTACTACGAGGTGCTCGGGGTGTCCCGCGACGCGAGCGCGGAGGAGATCCAGCAGTCCTACCGCAAGCTCGCCCGCCGCTACCACCCCGACGTGAACTCCGACCCGCAGGCCGAGGAGCGGTTCAAGGAGATCAACGAGGCCTACGACGTGCTCTCCGATCCCGAGACCCGCAAGCGCTACGACCGCTTCGGGCCGGACTTCCGCTCCGTCCCCGAGGACTGGGAGGAACGCGTCGGCGCCGGGTTCGGTGGCGGCGGACCCCGGCACCAGCGAGGTGGTGGCGGCGTGCGGTTCACCACCGGGGGCGTCGGCGACGTCGACTTCGAGGACCTGTTCGGCAGCATGTTCGGGGCCCGCGGCGCGGCGGGACCGATCCCGGGCGCCGACCAGGAGGCCGAGCTGCCGCTGACGGTCGAGGAGGCGTACCGGGGCGGGACGCGCACGATCACGCTGTCGGGCCCGGACGGCCAGCGCGAGTACCGGGTGAACGTGCCCGCAGGCGCGGTCGACGGCCAGCGGATCCGGCTCGCCGGGCAGGGCGGCCGGGGCGGCGGGCAGGGCCCGGCAGGCGACCTCTACCTCGTGGCGCGCATCCGGCCGCACCGCCGCTACCGGATTTCCGGGCACGACATCCACGTCGACCTGCCCGTCACGCCGTGGGAGGCGGCGCTGGGCGCCACGGTGCCGCTCACCACCCCTGGCGGGGAGGCGAAGGTGACCGTGCCCGCCGGCTCGTCCAGCGGGCGCCGGCTGCGGTTGCGGGGCGAGGGGATGCCCCGGACCCGCGGCGCTCCCGGCGACCTCTACGCCGAGATCCGCGTGGTGGTGCCGCCGGACCCGACACCGCGTGAGCGCGAGCTGTTCGGCCGGCTCGCCGCCGAGTCCACCTTCGACCCGCGGAGATGACCATGACCGTCCCTCCCCCGGATCACCGCCACGCCCGCTACGAGCTGGCCCTACCGCACCGGCTGAGCCTGGAGACCACGGCGCGGCGCGCCGGGCTGCACCCGGAGCTGGTCCGCCGGCTCGTCTCGCTCAGCCTGCTGGAGGCCACCCGCGACGCCGACGGGACGCTGTGGTTCGCCGAGACCGCGCCGGTCGCGCTCGCCCGGATCCAGCGGCTGCGCGCGGGGCTGTGCCTGAACTACGCCGCGATCGGGGTCGTGCTCGACCTGCTCGACCGCATCGCGCGCATGGAGGTCGAGCTCCGGTCCCGTCCCGCCGCCCCGGGCTGACGAGAGGTGATCCACGATGGACATGAACCGGCTGACCCAGAAGTCGCAGGAGGCGCTGCAGGCGGCCCAGAGCATCGCCACCGAGCTGGGGCACACCGAGGTCGACGGCGAGCACCTGCTGCTGGCGCTGATCGACCAGTCCGAGGGCGTGGTGCCCCGCGCCATGGAGCAGGCGGGAGCCGACGTCGCCGCGCTGCGCGCCGACGTCGAGAGCGACCTCTCCCGGCGGGCCAGGGTCACCGGGCCGGGCGCGACGCCCGGGCAGGTCCACGTCACGCAGCGGCTCTCCCGCGTGCTCGACGCCGCCGAGCGCGAGGCCAAGCGGCTCAAGGACGAGTACGTCTCGGTGGAGCACCTGGCGCTGGCGCTGGTCGAGGAGGGCTCGGCGAGCCAGGCCGGCAGGCGCCTGGCCGAGCACGGCCTGACCCGCGAGTCGTTCCTGGGCGCGCTGACCGGCATCCGCGGCAGCCAGCGCGTCACCTCCGCCACGCCCGAGGGCGCCTACGAGGCGCTGGACAAGTACGGCCGGGACCTGGTCGACGAAGCCCGCAAGGGCACGCTCGACCCGGTGATCGGCCGCGACGCCGAGATCCGGCGGGTCGTCCAGATACTCAGCCGCAAGTCGAAGAACAACCCCGTGCTCATCGGCGATCCCGGCGTCGGCAAGACCGCGATCGTGGAGGGGCTCGCGCAGCGGATCGTGCACGGCGACGTGCCGGAGGGCCTGCGGGACAAGACCGTCTTCGCACTCGACATGGGTTCGCTGGTGGCAGGCGCGAAGTACCGCGGCGAGTTCGAGGAGCGCCTCAAGGCCGTGCTGGGCGAGGTGAAGGCCGCCGAGGGGCGCATCCTGCTGTTCGTCGACGAGCTGCACACCGTGGTCGGCGCGGGTGCGGCCGAGGGCGCGATGGACGCCGGGAACATGCTCAAGCCGATGCTGGCGCGCGGCGAGCTGCACATGATCGGCGCCACGACGCTGGACGAGTACCGCAAGCACGTCGAGACCGACGCCGCGCTGGAGCGGCGCTTCCAGATCGTGCTGGTCGACGAGCCGTCGGTCGAGGACACCGTCTCGATCCTGCGCGGCCTGCGCGAGCGCCTGGAGGTCTTCCACGGCGTGAAGATCCAGGACGGCGCGCTGGTGGCCGCGGCGACGCTGAGCCACCGCTACATCAGCGACCGGTTCCTGCCCGACAAGGCGATCGACCTCGTCGACGAGGCGTGCGCGCGGCTGCGCACCGAGATCGACTCGATGCCCGCCGAGCTCGACGAGCTCACCCGGCGGGTGACGCGGCTGGAGATCGAGGAGGCGGCGCTGTCCAAGGAGTCCGACCAGGCGAGCGCGTCCAGGCTGGAGGAGCTGCGCAGGGAGCTGGCCGACCTGCGCGGCGAGACCGATGCCAAGCACGCCCAGTGGGAGGCCGAGCGGCGGGCGATCAGGCGGGTTCAGGAGCTGCGGCAGGAGCTGGAGCAGTTGCGCCGCGAGGCCGAGGAGGCCGAACGCAACTACGACCTCAACCGCGCCGCCGAACTGCGCTACGGCCGGATCACCGAGCTGGAACGCAGGCTGGCGGCCGAGGAGGAGCAGCTCGCGTCCAAGCAGGGCGACCACCAGCTGCTCCGGGAGGTCGTCACCGCCGAGGAGATCGCCGAGATCGTGGCGGCCTGGACGGGCATCCCGGTGGCCCGCCTGCAGGAGGGCGAGCGCGAGAAGCTGCTGCGCCTCGACGAGATCCTGCGGCAGCGGGTCATCGGCCAGGACGAGGCCGTGCAGCTGGTGGCCGACGCCATCATCCGCGCGCGCTCCGGCATCCGGGACCCGCGGCGGCCGATCGGCTCGTTCGTCTTCCTCGGCCCGACCGGTGTCGGCAAGACCGAGCTGGCCAGGACGCTGGCGGCGAGCCTGTTCGACAGCGAGGAGAACATGGTCCGGCTCGACATGAGCGAGTACCAGGAGCGCCACACCGTCAGCAGGCTCGTCGGCGCGCCCCCGGGCTACGTCGGCTACGAGGAGGGCGGGCAGCTCACCGAGGCGGTGCGGCGCAAGCCGTACTCGGTGGTGCTGTTCGACGAGATCGAGAAAGCGCACCCGGACGTCTTCAACACGCTGCTGCAGGTGCTCGACGACGGCCGCATCACCGACGCCCAGGGGCGCACGGTCGACTTCCGCAACACCGTCATCATCATGACCTCCAACATCGGGTCGGAGTACCTGCTCGACGGTGTCGCGGGCGGCGAGATCAAGCCCGAGGTCCGCGAGCGGGTGATGGCCGAGCTGCGCCGGCACTTCCGCCCCGAGTTCCTCAACCGGATCGACGACATCGTGCTGTTCCGGCCGCTGTCGCTGCCGGAGATCGAGCGGATCGTGGACCTGCAGTTCGACGAGCTGCGCGCCCGCCTCGCCGAGCACCGCACGACGCTGGCGGTCACCGAGGAGGCCCGCAGGCTCATCGCCGAGCAGGGGTTCGACCCGGTCTTCGGGGCGCGTCCGCTGCGCCGCTTCATCGCCCACGAGGTGGAGACGCGGATCGGGCGGGCGATGCTGCGCGGCGACTTCCGGGAGGGCGGCGCCGTCGTCGTCTCGGTGCGCGACGACGAACTGCAGGTCGGCTACGAACCGGCCGCCGAGCCCGCTCGGGCGGCCTGACCTGGAGCCGCACGGCGCAAGGAGCACGTGCCTGAGCTGCCGACGCAACCGCGCGCTCGTAGTCTGCACCCAGGGAGCCGGAGGCGGCCCGGGGATGCAGCCATGGAGAACACGAACTTCGTTCCGAAACCAGCGGGCAACAACGGCCGGGATGTGGTGCTGGACTCCCACCTGCACCAGCTGTTCGAGCTGTCAATGTCGATGTTCGAGCACATCGACGCCGAGAGCATCCTGCGCCTGGCGATGTCGTCGGTGCCCACCCTCGGCTCGTACCGGGCACTGGCCGGTTATCTGGAACGCCGCGGTGAGCTGGTCGAGTTCCGGCCAGGACGCGACCGGGTCCCCGCCTCGCTCACCGACCAGCTCGGCGCACTGCGCGGGAAGGACGGACCGGTCCTCGCGGCGGGCTCGGCGTGGGCGTGGGCCTTCGCCCTGCGGCGTCCCGGCGGGCTGGGCGGCTACCTCGTGCTCACCGGCCCCGGCGAGCCGGCAGGCCACGAGCGGTTCCTGCTCGACGTCCTCACCCAGCAGACCGCCGCGGCTCTGGCCAATGCCTCGTTCCTGCAGGTCGAGCGGGAGCACGCGATGCACCTCAGCAGGCTCAGCGAGGACCTGGCGGTCATGAACCGGCGGCTCACCAGCACCGTCGAGGACCTGCGGCGCCGGGCGACCATCCACGAGACCTTCACCCGTATCGCGGCATCCGACGGTGGCGAGGACGAGATCGCCGCCACCCTGCACCAGCTGACCGGCAGCGCGGTGGCCGTCGAGGACCGATTCGGCAACCTGCTGGCGTGGGCCGGTCCGGGCGGGCCGGACCCGCATCCGCAGCCCAACGGCACGCGGGAGGAGACCCTCAGGCGCGCGGCGGCCCGCAACGGCGTCGTGCGCGACCGCAACCGCCTGCTGATCCTGGCCCAGCCCCGGCACGAGATCCTCGGCGTCATCGCGCTGTTGGATCCGGGCCCGACCGAGGACGCGCACGTCGTCCACGCGATGGAGCACGCGGCGCTGGCGCTGGCGCTGCGGCTGACCCACGCCCGCAACCTGGCCGAGACGGAGCTGCGGCTGCGTCGCGACCTGGTCGAGGACCTCGTCGCCGGGGTCGAGGACCAGAGCGTCTTCGCCCGCTCCGAGGCGGTCGGCCACAACCTGCACGGGCCGCACTACGCGATCGCGGTCCAGTGGCCCGGCGCCGGGTCCGAGGACGAGCTCGCCGCCGCCGCGCAGCGGGCGGTGCAGCGGACCGGCATGTCGAGCCTGGTCTCCAGGCGGTCGGAAGCGGTGATCCTGTTCAACAGCGGCAGGCCCGACGGCGAGGGCTTCTACCGGGCGCTGGCCGAGGAGATCGGCAGCGACCGCGGCGCGATCGGGGTCGGCGGACGTTGCGACGCCCCGGGGGAGTTCCCGCGCTCGTTCCGGGAGGCGTTGCGCTCCATGCGGATCCGCCAGCAGTCCCGCGAGTGCCACGGGATCACGTTCTTCGACGAGATCGGGCTGTACCGGGTCCTCGGCCAGGGCGAGGGCGGCGCCGACATCGAGGCGTTCGTGCGGGAGTGGATCGGCCGGCTCGTCGACTACGACCGCGCGCACCACTCGAACCTGGTGAACACGCTGTCGCAGTACCTGGAATGCGGCGGCAACTACAACGCCGCGGCCAACGCGCTGGTGATCCACCGGAGCACGCTGCGGTACCGGCTGCGCCGCATCAGGGAGATCTCGGGCATCGACCTGGGCGAGGTCGACAACCGGCTGAACCTGCACGTGGCGACCCGCGCGTGGCGGGTCATGGACCTGCCCGCCTGAGCGCACCGCGCACCCCGCGCCCGGTCAGCGGACCATCCGCGCGGTCGATGCGAAACCACAGGCGAGCCGCGGTCATGGCGGCGATCCGGACGATGCCGCGCCGATCCCCTGTTCGATCCACTCACGCAGCACGGGCTCCGGGACCGCACCGGCGTGGCGGGAGACGACCCGGCCCCGGTCGAGCAGCAGGAGCGTCGGGACCGCCTGGACCTCGAACCGCCGCGAGATCCGCGGGGCGGAGTCGATGTCGACCTTGACCAGCTTCATCCGGCCGGCGAACCTCTCGGCCAGCTTCTCCAGCACGGGACCGACCATCCGGCACGGGCCGCACCAGCGCGCCCACAGGTCCACCACGACCAGCAGCGAGGACCGCTCGGCGACCTCGGTGAAGTCGTCGTCGCCCGCGTCGGCGATCCACGGCAGCGGGTGGTGGCAGTCGCCGCACGCCGGGCGACCTTCGCCTGCGGCGGGAACCCTGTTCGCGCGCCCGCAGTGCGGGCAGCGCACCTGCCTCGGTTCCATGGTCGGACTCCTGTCCCGGCTCTCCGCGGTCGTCGCACCCGAGTCTGGTGACCGCGGTGGGAGCGCACCAACCCCGGCCGGGTCCAAAACGCGCCGGCCGGTTCGGCCCGGCGGCACCATCCGCACTCAGCTCCGCGGGCGGAGCCGCCTGCGCGCGGCTCGCACCGCGCGGCGCAGCGGCCGCCACGAGGGCCGCCGCACGTGCAGGTGGGCACCCGGCGTGGGCGACAAGGCCGACTTGTGCGCGCCGCCCGCGGGGTCGATCTCGGTGAGGATCCGGGAGAGGTCGGCGAGCACGCCGCCCACCACCAGCCAACTGCTCGTGCTCGGGCCCTCGTCCTCGCGGCGCTGGGCGGCGAGGTGCTGGCTGACCGCGGCGAGCTGGGCCCGGGCGTGCTCGATGTCGCGGACCAGCCGCGTGCGGGGCGGGCGTCCACCGGGGTGCTCGGGCACGTCGGGGTTGTCGGCGACCAGCGTCAGCGACCAGGTCTCGACCGCCCGGCCGACGCTGACCACCAGTTCCCCGACCTGCCTTGGACCGAGCGGTCCCACTCCGCGCCCGCGCGGCCCTCGCCCACGTCGACCAGCGCCCGGGCGATGGCGCTGGTCTGGTCGACGATGTGGTCGACGGCGTTGACGCCGGACCGGGTCCGCTCCAGCAGCGCCGCGGGTTCGGGCCTGGGCGCGGGGCTGAGGAAGACGCTGTGCCGCGGGCTGTAGCGCAGGCTCTCCGACGCGTGCTCCAGCTGGGACCGGATCTCGGTGATCTCGTGGTCGAAGTCCCGCGCGGTCCAGAGCAGCTGCCTGGTCCGGGCCGAGGCGAACGCGGCGTCCTCGTCGCCGAGCCGCTGCCCGATGTCGGTCAGCAGCTCGGCCAGCCTGCGTGCCAGGTCTCCGAGCGCGTCTCGCGCGACCCGCACGTGCACCGGCGGGACGATGAGCACGTTGACCAGCACGCCCACCAGCGCGCCCAGGAGGGTCTCGTAGATCCGTTCCCAGGCGTAGCCGGTCTGGGTGCCGCCGACGGTGACCACGAGCAGCGCGCTGACGGCGACCTGGTTGCTCTGCCCGGCGAGCCGCGAAGCCCGGCCCACCAGCAGCGCCAGCAGCAGGACGACGGTCAGGCTCACCGCGTTGAAGCCCAGCCACCGCCCCAGCACCAGCGCCAGCAGCACGCCGAGCACCACGCCGGCGACCCTGCGCAGGCCCGACTGCATGGTCTGGTAGACGGTGGCCTGCACGACGAGCACCGCGGCCAGCGAAGCCAGCACCGGGCTCGGAGCGCCGGTCAGCCAGGCGCCGACCACCCACGCGAGGCCCGCCGCGCCCGCGGTCTTGAAGATCAGCAGGAGGTCGCCTCCGGACGCCTGGTCGAAACCGGCGGCCCTGCGGCCCATGGTCCGCCACCGCGCGGCGTTGGACCGCAACCGGCTCCGCGCGGCACCGCCGTCCCGGTCGTACGCACCGGGGTCGTCGGACGTCGGGCGCGTGGACACCGGCGCACTCCCCTCCGCGGCGACCGGCCGCGGGCCGCCCCCGCGTCGAGGCGGCGCACCGGGCTCTGCCGCACCACGAGGGTAGGTCGGGGACAGCGCCGCCACCGGTGCCTGCGGATCGGCGCGACCGCGCTGCCGCCGCGGAGCGACCCCCGGCGCGCTGGAGCACTTCGGGAATCGCGGAGCCGGGACTACCCCGTCCCACTCGTCTCCGCCCGGGGCTGCACCCTCACGTCGAAGATCGAGCGGTGCCGCCCCGCCGTGCGGGGCTCGGGGACTTCCAGCAGACCCTGCGGGCAGCGCAGCGCGGCCCACGTCACGGCTTGCGGCCCAGCCCGCTCGAGGGTGGCGCGGTAGAGCGCGAACACCTCCGACAGCGGCCCGTCCTCCATCGCGTGCAGCACGTTCGGCGCCAGGCCGGTGAGCTCGAAGACGCCGTTGCGGGCCAGCACCCGCGCCTCGACCCGGCGCATCAGGTCGAGCAGCTCGTCGTCGACGAGGCTGACCCGGGCCAGGTCCACCACCAGGTGGTGCACTCCGGCGCGCTGCAGGCCATCGAGGTGCGCGGCCAGCTGGCGCGTCGCGCGGGCGTCGACGGGTCCGCTCACGGTCACCACCGTGTAGTGGGCCCCGTGCTGCACCGAGGTCACCGTCATCTCGTCCGCCTCGTCGGTCAGCGCCGCCACGACCGCCCGGCCGACCACGTCCTCGAGCTCGGCGAGCGCCGCCCGGCGCCACAGGTCGGCGCGCACGTCGGCCGACCGGAACAGCAGTTTCCCCGCGGCAGCAAATTCCGTGCCGGAACTGACACAGGTGGACGAGAGGACGTACGACTGCGCGAGCTTTCACCGCGCGGCACGAGGCCGGATGCGGCCGGGACCGCCGACACTCCGTGCCACCTCGGCAGCCCGACAACCTACGTCCACTAAGGACAGAGGGATGTCAGCGGTTGCCTACCCCGCCTCGCCCTCTGAGCGACGGTCACTGCTGGTGGCTCTCGACTTCTGCGACCGGCGCGGGCGACGCGACGTCGGGATCGCCACCGGCCTCGAGCCGTGCCCGACGGCGCCGCAGCAGGTCCCAGCACTGGTCCAGGCGCGCCTCGATGTCGGCGAGCCGTCGCTGCTCGTCCTCCGAGGCGATCCGGCCCCGCTGCACCTCCGCGCGCAGCCGGTGCTCCTCGTCGACCAGGGAGCGCACCGTGCCGAGGATGTTCTGGTCGTCGGTCACTTCCCACGCGCCTCCCTCACGTCTGCAGGCACCGCCGAGAGCTACCCGCCCAGCGGCACCGGGAAAACGCGCGCGGCGCGAACACCGCGCGGACGCGGTGCCGCGGTCAGCTCGGCGCGCCGGTGGCCGCGAGACCGCGCGGGCCGGAGATGACGAGCTCCCGCAGGTCCTCCAGCGCCTGCGCGCGGGCGCCCGCCAGCTCCGGGGCGGCGACCTGCGCCTGCGCGACCGGCACGGCGCGCGGCGACTCGGCGAACCGCTCACCGATGGTCCGGGCGACCGCGGGCTCGCCGCCCCACGGCCCGCCCAGGACGACCAGTTGCGGGTCGGCCAGCGCGACGGCGGCCGACAGGACACCGCACACCGCGCGCGCGAGCGCGTCGAGCACGCGTTCCGCCGCCGCTCCCCCGGCATCGACGGCCTTGCGCAGCGCTTCGACGTCGATGGCGGTGGACGCCTCGTGACGCAGTCCGAGGGCCGCGAACACCTCCGTGAGCACCGCGGCCCTGCCGTCGGGCCCCTCGGTGTGGAGATGAGCTATCTCGCCGGCCAGGCCCCGGTGCCCGCGACGCACCTGACCGTCGGATACCACCGCGCATCCGAGACCTTCGCCGAGGTGCAGGTAGACGAAGTCGTCGACGCCCGCGGCGCAGCCGCCGCCGCGTTCGGCGCGGGCGGCCCAGTTGACGTCGTTGTCGACCCGCACCGCTCCGTCGACCAGCGGGGCGAGCACCGCGACCGGATCGAGCTCGCCGACCACGAACGGGACGTCCGGCAGTTCCACGAGCCGGCCGCTCGCGCGGTCGACGGGATCCGCCGCGCTCACCACCGCGCAGCGCAGCCCGCCGGGAACCTCCCGCCGCAGCTCGGCGGCGGCCTGCGCGAGCGCTTCGGCGGCCGGCTCCAGTCCCGAGGACCTGCCGAGCCGCGCCGAGGACCGGGCGACGACCTGGCCGAAGGCGTCCACCGCCTCGGCACTCACCCCGTGCGGGGTGATGCTCGTGACCAGGGCCGTCCCGCAGCTCCGGGCGAGCGAGTAGTAGAGGCCCGCCCGCCCGCGTCCGGTCGTCCGCTCCCCGGTGTCGGCGAGCACGCCCGCCTCACTCAGCCGCCGCACGCTGTCGGAGACCGTCGGCTTGGAGATGCCCGTGAGCGAGGCGATCTCGGTGCGGGTCAGGCGCCCCCGGGTCATGACCGCGCGCAACACGTGCTCGTCGGTGATCGAGCGCAGCAGCTCCAGCGACGGCTTGGCGGAGGACATGGCGGCCAGTTTAGTCAGGAGTCTTGCCCAAACGGCGCGGGAGCCACTACCGTCCCCCATTAGTTAGGAGTCCTGACCAAAGGAGGCCGGCGTGACCACCGCACCCGAGCGCACCCTGCCTGAGCTGCCCCACTGGGAAACCGAGCCCGCGGACCTGTCCGCGGCGATCCGGCGGATCAAGCCCGCCCTGCGGGCGCGCATCGAGTCGTCCGGCCGCACCGTCGAAGAGGTGTTCGTCGCCGTCGAAGAGCGCATCGCGGCACGGATCGCCGAGATCAGGGCGGACCAGGCGCGCGGTGAGGGCGTGTGGCCGGTCGTCGACTACGCCGACATCGAACGCGGCACCGTCAGCGCCGAGCAGCGCGACAAGGTCCGGCGGCGGGGCTGCCTGGTCGTGCGCGGGCACTTCGACCGCGACCAGGCGCTGGCCTGGGACGCCGAGATCGTCGACTACGTCGAGGGCAACAGGTTCTTCGAGAACTACTCCGGCCCCGGCGACGACTTCTTCGGCAGCGTCGGCTCCAAGCCGGAGATCTACCCGGTCTACTGGTCCAGCGCGCAGATGCAGGCACGCCAGAGTGACCGGATGGCGCGCGTGCAGTCGTTCCTGAACTCCTTCTGGAAGCACGAGTCGCAGGGCGTGCGGTGGTTCGAGCCCGACCGCGACGCGATGTACCCGGACCGCATCCGGCGCCGCCCGCCGGGATCGGACTCGGGCGGCCTGGGCACCCACTGCGACCCGGGCACCCTAGACCTGTGGATGACGCGGTCCTACCAGCGGGCGTTCCGGCACCTCTTCGACGGCACCGTGGAGCGGTACGACCCGTGGGACGCCGCCCACCGCACCGCCGCGACGCAGTACCCCGGCTCGACGATGTGCTCGGCGTTCCGGACCTTCCAGGGCTGGACGGCGCTGTCGGACATGGCCCACGACCAGGGCGTCCTGCACACCGTTCCCATCCCCGAGGCCATGGCCTACCTGATGCTCCGGCCGCTGCTGCCGGACGTACCGGACGACGACATGTGCGGCGTCACCACCAACCAGGTCTTCCCCGCGGGCCACGAGTGGCACCCGATGCTGGTGGAGGCCCTCACCGGCATCCCCGACATCGCGGCGGGCGACTCGGTGTGGTGGCACTGCGACATGATCCACAGCGTCGCTCCGGTCACCGACCAGGAGGGCTGGGGAAACGTCATGTACATCCCCGCAGCGCCGTGGTGCCCGCGCAACGAGGCGTACGCGGCCAACGTGCGCGAGGCGTTGCGAACCGGCTCCAGCCCCGGCGACTTCCCCGAGGAGCACTACGAGCGGGAGTGGCAGGGCCGCTTCACCCCCGACCAGCTCAACGAGACGGGCAGGCGCGGGCTGGGCCTGAGCTGACCGGCGGCTCGCCCCCCGCTGATCAACATGTCAACACTGTTGCCGGCGAGGCAGATCAGGCGGTCGAGGTGAACAGGATCTGGGAAGCCCGCGGCGATGCCGAGGCTTCCCGGATTCCGCTTCGTCAGCGTGGAATCACGCGCCGCAGGTGCTCACCAGGTCACGAGCAGCTGTCCCTGGACCGCGGCGGCGACGCGGGTCGAATCCTCCCGGACGGCCTCCACGAGGTCGAGCGTGGGAACCTTCTCGACCAGCGCCGTGAGCACGCTCTGCAACTGCACGCGGGCCAGCGACGCGCCGAGGCAGTAGTGCGGGCCGAAGCCGAAGGCGATGTGCTTGCCCGCGTCGCGCCCCAGGCGCATCTCCTCCGGCGCGTCGAACACCGCGGGATCGCGGTTGGCCGCGGGCAGGCAGGGCAGGACCGCCTCACCCGCGCGCACCGTGCCTCCGGCGATCTCGACGTCCTCGGTCGCGACCCGCGAGTGGCCGGACTCGATGATGGTCGGCATCACCCGCAGCATCTCCTCGACCGCGTCGGGCACGCCACCGGGGTCGGCGACCAGGCCGTACCACCGGTCTCGTTCGGTCAGCAGGGTGACGACCATGTCGGGGGTCACGCTCATGATGGATGCGTAGCCCGCCACGAGGATGTCCACCCAGAGCTCGATCAACTCCTCCTCGGAGAGCCGGTCGCCGTCGGCGTCGCGAGCGCTGATGAGAGCGCCGAGCACGTCGTCGCCGGGACCTTCCGGACGGGCGCGGCGTTCGGCGATCAGCTCGGCCAGGTAGTCCGCCAGGCTCTTGAACGTGGCCTCGCGCTCGTCGGCCGGGACGGTGTAGTCGGAGAGGATGGCGCCGGAGTGGAAGACGTGGCGGTCCTCCCGCGGCACGCCGAGCAGCTCGCAGATCACGTTGACCGGCAACGGCATCGACACCGCCGCGACCAGGTCGGCGGGCTTGTCCCCCGCCAGCATCTCGTCGACGAGCTCGTCGGCGACCCCGCGGATGCGCGGGCGCATGGACTCGGCGCGGCGGTGGGTGAACGCCCCAGCCACCAGGCGCCGGAGCCGCCCGTGCTCGGGCGGGTCGGTGGTGACCAGCGTTCCCGGCCGCTCGACCTGCTGGGGCGTCGGACGGGGGACGTCGCGCTCGAGCACCTCGGCACGGGAGAAGCGCGGGTCGGCCAGCACCGTCTTGACGTCCTCGTAGCGGGTGACCAGCCAGCCCTGCTCACCGTATGGGCATGCGGATGCGGGTCAGCGGCTCGTCGTCGCGCACCCGGGCGTAGTCGGGGTCCAAGTCCAGGGCTCCGGGGTCGCCGAAGGGGTACGTGCGGGCGTGCGGGCAGGCGGCTTCCTGGCTGTCGGCGTCTCGTTGGATGGACTCGGTCATGCGGCGTCCTCTCGACGGTGGCGAACCATGCGCCGTCGTTGGCAGCGAATCACACGGATAACGGGTTGATCAACAAGCGCCAGAATATTCACAACGCGCCGACTCGTGCCATTGATTCGCAAGCGAAAGTGGACAGTCGGCGAGAGTGCCGCGCCGAATACCGCTGAACACCTTTTCCCGCACCCAACCGGACGACTCGCTCTGCTACCCGCGGAACCACCCCGGAATAAGCCAAGCGGCCGCAACAGCGGACAACCCTTGCCGCGTCACACAAACCTGCTTCTGGCCGAGCCGCATCGGTCCCAATTCGACGATCCCAGCCTCACCGCCGGCGACACTTTCCGCTGAAAAGCGGAAACACCCGGGGCTTCCGTTTATGGCCATTGCTCCGGCGGATGCAGAATCGCCCAACTCGAAGTCCGCCATTTCCCAACGCTCGCCCTCAGTGGCGCACCCGCCGAGAGCCCGGCCGACCGGACGCACCCGGCATCGCAAGATCAGATTAGCTTAGGTTAACCTAATCGACCATTGGTTCCACTCCACCCCGGGAGCTTGGGTTGATGTTGCGACAGGGCCGCTTCGCCGCCGCGGTGCTCGGCCTGCTGATGATGGTCACCTCCTGCGCGAGCGGCGGCGGTCACGCCCCGGCAAGCACGCCCGGGCCCTCGGTGGACACCACGTTCGGCCGGGTCACCGTTCCCGCTCGGCCGCAGCGAGTGGTCGCTCTCGGCTGGTCCGACGCCGAGACCGCGCTCGCGCTCGGCGTGCAGCCGGTGGGCGCGAGCGACTGGCAGGGCTCCGGCGGCAACGGCGTGGGCCCGTGGGCCGCCGGCCTCTACACCCAGCCCCCGACCAAGCTGGGCACCACCGAGCCCGACTACGAGGCGATCGCGGCCCTGCGGCCCGACCTCATCCTCAACACCCGTTCCTCGGGAGACCCCGCGCAGAACGAGATCCTCTCCAAGATCGCCCCGACAGTGGGACCGCCGCCCGGCACCGTCGCCTACGGGACCGGCTGGCGGGAGCAGATGCGGCTGGTCTCCCAGGCTCTCGGCAAGCCCGAGCTCGGCGAGCAGCGCATCGCCGAGCTCGACGGCCGGCTGCGGGACGCGACCCGGACCCACCCCGAGCCGGCCGGCAAGACCGTGGCCGTGGCGGCCTACTACGGCAACAAGTGGGGCGCGTACCTGCCCGGTGACCCCCGCGTCGAGTTCATGACCGACCTCGGCATGAAGAACAAGCCCGAGATCAACGCGCTCGCCAACGGCACCTTCTACGCCGACATCGCCCACGAGCGGTTGAGCACGATCAGCGCGGACCTCACGGTCGTCTTCCCCATCGGGGTCGACGCCCGGCAGCTGCGCGACGACCCGGTGCTGAACCAGATCCCGTCCGCGCGGGCCGGACACCTGCTGGTCCTCGACGACCACGACCTGACGATGGCGTTCTCGTCCGGCTCCACGCTGGGCATCGGCTACGCCGTCGAGCACGCGGCTCCGCGGTTCGCCGCCGCGCTGCGCGGTTCCTGAGCACGGGCACCGGAAACGGGTGCGCACCCGGCGAACCGATGTTTCACCGCAGCGATCGGCGGGGTAGGACGTCGGGCGGCCCTCACGACGACCACCGCGAGGAGGGACGCGACATGGAGCGGCAGGACCAGCCGCTGGACCTCGGCGAGACCGAGCTGCCCGCGGGAGAGGAGCGGCAGGCGCGTCGTGAACACGACGCCGACGCGCCGCGCACGTTCGACGAGCGCAACGACATCCCCGAGCGCGCCGCGCACCGCGCGCGGTTGCTGCCGGAGGAGGAGGCCGCGGGCAGCGCGGATCCGGAGGCGCAGGCCAGGGAGGTACTGCGCGACTCGGATCTGCGCACCGAGCTCCCCGAGTCCGCACCGGACACTTTCATCGAACGCCGAAGCAGCGACGAAACGGCAACCTGACCGACACCACCAGTTCGGACAACGACACAATTCCGTTCAGATTCAGGCGCGGCGGCCCATCGCGAACGCGGGCCGCCGTCGTGCTGATGGACGCACCGAACCACCGTTCCGCTGAACCGCACTGGGCCGGAAGACGCATTTCTCGCGGTGGTGAGCCCCGCTAGGATCGCGATCGGCGTCGAAGTCGATCAAGACAATCGTTGCGACTGGCCTAGTGGGGACAGCCATAATGCGAAAACCGCCCGCCCGCGCCGGGTTCACCGGGGACCGACCGCACTCGTCGTTCTCCCTACGACGAATCCCTTTCCACTCATCCCTCCGTTCATTCCCAGATTTCCCGCGGATTCCCGCCGCGTCCGGAGCCGGACGCGGAAGCGTTCGCCTGCCGAAGAAGCTGTGGTTCGGCACCCGCGCGGTCGTCGGGGCCGCGCTGCTGTTCGTCGGCCTGCCTCCCGCGAGCGCCCTGGCGGAACCGCCCACCGCGATTCCCTCCAGCGTCGCCGAGCCCGACGGCAAGTGGCAGCCGGCGTTCGACTACGACGGGGACGGCTGCTACCCCACTCCCGCCATCGGCGCAGACGGGACGGTCGCCGAGGGCCTGGAGCTCTCCGGTGCCGTCAACGGCAACTGCCACGACAAGTCCGACCTGGACAACACCAACTCCTACGCCCGCTCGAAGTGCGACGACCAGAGCGGCTGGTGCGCCTACATGTACGCGCTGTACTTCGAAAAGGACCAGGCCGTGGACGGCAGCGGACTGGGCGGTCATCGCCACGACCTGGAGCACGTCGTGGTGTGGGTGAACCAGGGCGAGGCGCAGTACGTGTCGGCGTCCGCGCACGGCGACTACGCCACGCACCCCCGTTCCGAGGTCGCCTGGGAAGGCAGCCATCCGAAGATCGTCTACCACAAGGACGGCCCCGGCACGCACGCGTTCCGCCTCGCGGGCAAGGACGAGCAGCCGGAGAACGACCACGGGACGTGGCAGTACCCGGCTCTGGTCAGCTGGAACAACTTCCCTTCCGGGGTCCGCGACAAGCTGGTGGCCGCCGACTTCGGCAGTGCCACCCTCGCGCTCAAGGACGGCACCTTCGAGGCGGACCTGGAGAAGGCCAAGCCGGAAGGCGTGCCCTTCGACCCCAACCGGTGACCCATCGCGGCGGGGCGCTCCGGCGACCCGCCGACGCGGTGGGGCGGCTCGCCGGAGGCGGTGAGCCGCGGGACGGTTCCGCGATGTGGTCGCGAGCCGCGCCGGTGGCACGTCGCGCCGACCGGAGGCAGGATGTCGACCATGCCTCTTACTGGAGAGTACGTCCCGAGCGCTTCGGGTTGGGTGCGCGACCAGGTCGAGAAGATCGAGAACTCCGGCGGCACCGAGGGCACCACCATCAAGGGCCGCCCGGTCGTCGTCGTGACCTCGGTCGGCGCCAAGTCCGGCAAGCTGCGCAAGAATCCCGTCATCCGGGTCGAGCACGACGGCGCTTACGCCCTGATCGCCTCCAACGGTGGCGCCGACCAGCACCCGGTCTGGTACTACAACCTGAAGGCCGACCCGAACGTCGAGTTGCAGGACGGCACCGACAAGCAGGACATGGTGGTCCGCGAGGTCACCGGCGACGAGAAAGCGCAGTGGTGGTCGCGGGCGACCGACGTCTGGCCCGACTACGACGACTACCAGAAGAAGACGGACCGGGTCATCCCGTTGTTCGTCGCCGAACCGGCCTGACCGGAAGGCCCGCGGCACACCCGTGCCGCGCGTACGGCGGCACGACGGGCCGGCGCGCCGGGAACCGGTGGTGGACCCGCGTTCCCGGCGCGCCCGTCATCCGCGAGCCGAGTGCCTGCCGGAAAGCGGCGCCGCGCGCTCGTCCTCCCCTGAACACCCGCCGACCGCCGCGCCGCCCACAGCAGCAGCCGACGCGTGCGCCGGCTACGAATTCCCTTGTGCGGCAAGGAGTTCGCGGAGATCGCCACGCTCACCTCTCCCCCGCGCTCGCCGGGACGCCGCCTCGGCCGGGCGCCACTCCCGCTTCGGCGCCGGAAGTTCTGCTCACCAGCACCACGACGGCGACGGCCAGGAGGAGGAGCACGGCGCTCTGCCCGTACTTCGCCACGGCTGCCACGCCGTCCGGGAGTGGGGACAGGAAGCCGACGAGCGTGCCGCCGACCACCGCGCTCCCACCCAGCAGACCGACCTCCCTGGGCGACCAGCGCCGGTTCACCGCCAGCCACCACGTGCCGCCGGCTGCGCCGACCCCCAGCGCAACGCAGCCGGCGACCCCGAGCCACGTGGGCGGGAGGAGGTCGAATCCCTTCGCCGGCACTCCGCCCGCGACGATCCAGAGCGCGGGCACCGCACGGCCGCCGGCGCGCGCCGCGACCGGCAGCCCGAGCCGGGAGAACGCCGCGCCGCAGAGCAGCGCGACGACCACCAGCACCCCGGCCGCCTGCGGCAGGCTCAGCTCGTAGCCGTACATCCGCTGCCCGTCGAGGTGCACCGGCACCGCCGCGAGCGCGAACAGCAGTGCCGTCACGCCGATGCCCGCCTTGCCGAGCAGCGGCCGGCCGCGGTGCGCCGGGGCGAGCGCGGACAGCAACGCCAGCGGTGCGCCGACGCTCATCACGACGTGGCCCGCGGTCCAGCTGATCGTCGTGTAGGCGCTGATGCCGAGCGGCTCCAGCAGGGTCGGCTCGCGCAGCTCCGCCCAGTACGCGACGTCGGCGCGCTGCTCCCCGAACAACGCGAGGTCGACCAGTCCCGGCATCGCGAGCCCGAACGCCGCCGCGAGCAGCAGCACGCCCGGCCAGCCGCGGCCGGTGCGCAGGCCGAGCTCCCTGATCAGCAGCGCCGCGCCGCCGTAGAGCGGACCGAGCACGAGCAGGCCGGCGAGCAACTCCGGCGCGTCTCCGGTGGACGTCAGGTACGCCTGCAGGTACTCGGCGGTCACGGGGGGCGCCGAAGTAGACCGCCAGTACCGGCCAGATCCGGCGTCGGAGTGCAAGCATGGGACCCAAGTTAGCAGAGTGTCCACTCCAATAACTACACTCGAGGTGTGCCACGCCCCGTCGACCCCGAACGCCACCGCGCCCGGCGCCTGCAGATCATCGACGCCGGACTGACCGCCTTCTCCAGGCACGGCTACGCCGGAGCGACGACCGCGGTCATCTGCCGCACCGCGGGAGTCGGCTCTGGCACGCTCTTCCACTACTTCCCCACCAAGGACTCCCTGCTGGTGGCGATCCTCGAGCTGGGCACGACCGAGACGCGCGAGTTCTTCGCCGCGCAGGAGGGCCGCGACGACTCCCGCGAGGTCCTGCTCGACTACGTCCGGCACGCGGTCGCCGACCTGCGGGACGAGCGGGCGGCCGGGTTCATCGCGGCGGTCGGCGGAGTGGTCTCCAACGAGCTGGTCGCGACAGCGCTGCGAGCCGACGAGGAAGCGATCCGCGAGGGCCTGACCACCTGGACCGAGCGCGCCCAGAGCGGCGGGCAGATCCGCACCGACCTGTCAGCCCGGCAGGTCGCCGACTGGATCGCGCTGCTCCTCGACGGCTTCGCCGACCGCATCACCGCCCAGGGGGAGTTCGACGCCGACCGCGAGACCCCGCTGCTGCTGGAGCTGACCGAACTCCTGCTCGACGGCCGCGGAAGCTGACCCTGCCCCGAACACACGAGCGCAAGAACTCGAATGGACGTTCGAGTCACCCAGTCTCCCCGGGCGGCGGACACGCGGACCGCACCCGGATTTCATAGTCATGCAGTCCATCGCATACTATTGAGCCATGTCCAAGGTATTGACGAGTCTGCCGGTGGGCCAGCGGGTCGGAATCGCCTTCTCCGGGGGCCTCGACACCTCCGTCGCGGTGGCCTGGATGCGCGAGAACGGCGCGGTGCCGTGCACCTACACCGCCGACATCGGGCAGTACGACGAGAGCGACATCGCCTCCATCCCGGGCCGGGCCGAGGCCTACGGCGCCGAGATCTCGCGGCTGGTGGACTGCCGCGAGGCGCTGGTCGAGGAGGGCCTGGCCGCGCTGAGCTGCGGCGCGTTCCACATCCGGTCGGGTGGCCGGACCTACTTCAACACCACCCCTCTCGGCCGGGCGGTCACCGCCACCCTGCTGGTGCGGGCAATGCTCGCCGACGACGTCCTGATCTGGGGCGACGGCTCCACGTTCAAGGGCAACGACATCGAGCGCTTCTACCGCTACGGGCTGCTGGCCAACCCGCGGCTGCGCATCTACAAGCCGTGGCTGGACACCGCCTTCGTGGGCGAGCTGGGCGGCCGCAAGGAGATGTCGGAGTGGCTGCAGGAACGCGACCTGCCCTACCGCGACAGCGCCGAGAAGGCCTACTCCACCGACGCCAACATCTGGGGCGCCACCCACGAGGCCAAGCAGCTCGAGCACCTCGACACCGGGATCGAGATCGTGGACCCGATCATGGGCGTGCCGTTCTGGGACGACTCGGTCGAGATCGCGACCGAGGACGTCACGCTGTCGTTCGTGCAGGGCCGTCCGGTCGCGATCAACGGCAAGGAGTTCGACTCCCCCGTCGACCTCGTGCACGAGGCCAACGCCGTCGGCGGCAGGCACGGGCTGGGCATGAGCGACCAGATCGAGAACCGGATCATCGAGGCCAAGAGCCGGGGCATCTACGAGGCGCCGGGCATGGCCCTGCTGTTCATCGCCTACGAACGGCTGGTGAACGCGATCCACAACGAGGACACCGTCGCCAGCTACCACAACGAGGGCCGCAGGCTGGGCAGGCTGATGTACGAGGGCCGCTGGTTCGACCCGCAGTCGCTGATGCTGCGCGAGTCGCTGCAGCGGTGGGTCGGCTCGGCGGTGACCGGTGAGGTGACGCTGCGCCTGCGTCGCGGCGAGGACTACTCGATCCTGGACACCACCGGTCCAGCGTTCTCCTACCACCCGGACAAGCTGTCGATGGAGCGCACCGAGGACGCCGCCTTCGGCCCGGTCGACCGGATCGGCCAGCTGACCATGCGCAACCTGGACATCGCCGACTCCCGGGCCAAGCTGGAGAACTACGCCCAGCTCGGTCTCGTCGGGCAGGCCCAGGCCGACCTGGTCGGGTCGCTGCAGTCCGGCGGCGCGGAGGCGATCGCGTCGGTGGGCACGCACGAGGAGTCCGACGCCGGGGCTCTCGACCGCGCCGCGATGGAGTCCGGCACGGACTGAGCGAGCACGGCCCGGTGCGGCCACCGCGGGCGAAGCGGTGGCCGCACCGCCGTGGAGCGAGCGCGGACGCGCCGCTCTACGCCTCGTCTTCCAGCAACCGGCGCAGGCGGGCTTGCACCGCCGTCCGCCGCGGGCTGTCACGCGGCAGCAGGTCTCGCACCTTCTCCAGCACTTCCAGATCGTCGCGACCGGCCTCGCTCTCGGCGAATCGCCAGAGCTGCTCCGGATCGCCCGCTCCGAGCAGTGCCGT
Organism: Saccharopolyspora erythraea; assembly: GCF_018141105.1. Classification (NCBI taxonomy): domain Bacteria; kingdom Bacillati; phylum Actinomycetota; class Actinomycetes; order Pseudonocardiales; family Pseudonocardiaceae; genus Saccharopolyspora; species Saccharopolyspora erythraea. Next base: position 5,450,029 of record NZ_CP054839.1, read on the forward strand.
TCGCAACGCGGCAAGCAGTTCCTCACGCTCGTCGCGGATCGCGGGCGACTCCGAGCGCGGCAGCAGCGGTCCGGTGTGGCAGTCCAGCGCCGTCCCCGCGTCCCCGCGCCGAAGTGCCCGCCGGGCGAGCTCCACATCGGTGTCGAGCTCCGCGTCGATGCGGTAGGGCCGGGTCTTCACCACGTCGTGGCCCAGGATGGCGCGGATGCGGTGGATCTCGACCCGGACCGTCGTCGGGTTCCCCTGTTCACCGTGCAGCAGGAGCGCGAGCCGTTCGGCGGTGAGCCCGCCCGGGCGCAGGGCGAGCAGCGCCAGGATCTCGGCATGGCGCAGGCTCAGATCGTGCGCCGAACCGTCCACTGTGGCCGTCGGGGTGGCATCGCCGAGCAGCGTCAGCGACAACCGCGGCCGACGCGGAACCCGCGCCCCGCCCTGCCGCACGCGCAGCAGGTAACCCTCGGGCAGCGGCTCGACCTCGGCCGCCTCGCCACCGTCGAGCACGACGTGACCGCCTGCGCCGTCGACCGCGACACGCTGGCCGGGGACGAGCGGCGAACCCGGTGCGGTCGCGACGATCCGCCCGCTGGGGCCGAGCAGCGCCCCCGCACCCCGCAGCCGGGCGAGGTGGTGGGCGTTGCGCTCCAGGAAGACGTCGTCGCGGGCGTTCATCCGCAGCCGCAGCTCGCTCTCCACCAGCCGGGCGCTGGTGACGACCAGGGCGAGCAACGCCGGGTGCATGGTGTGCAGCGGTCCGCTCAGGTCGATGGACCCGAGCAGCCGGCCGGTCTCCGGGTCGCGCACCGGGCACGCCGCGCACGTCCACGAGTGGTACGTGCGCACGAGGTGCTCCGCGGAGTGGATCTGCACCGGCGCACCGGTGGCCAGCGTCGTGCCCATGGCGTTGGTGCCGATCGCGCTCTCCGCCCAGCGCGTGCCCTCGGCCAGCCGCACGCGGTCGGCGTCGCGGCAGACCCGCGGATCTCCCTGCCGCCACAGGATGTTCCCGTCGGCGTCGGTGACGATCATGATGTGCGTCGAGCCGTCCGCCGCCTCCAGCAACGTCCGGCGCAGCAGCGGAATCCACGCCGCCAGCGGATGGGCGTCGCGGACGTCGCCGAGCTGGTGGGAGTCGAACGACACCGGCGGCTCCCAGCCGTCGGGGTCGATCCGCGCCTCCAGCGACCGTCGCCACGACTCGACGACGACGGGACGCGGTTGGTGCGGTGCCCGGTCTCCGGCGAACACCGCGGCGTGCACCCGCTCGAGCAGGTGCGCCCGCTCGAGCGGGTCTGCCGGGGCGTCGTTGCTGTCGTTCATGGGCAGCGGCACAAGACCTGTTCCAGGTTGCATCCGAGGCGGCGACGGCGAATCCGGCGCCGATCGGGTCATCTTGGTGGGTGACGCGGGCAACGGGCAAGCCGCACTGCTCCGAGCGTGTCAACCCTCCGCCGACGCGCCGGCGCAACGTCGATGCAACGTCGGTTCCCCTAGCTTGCGCCGTCACCGGACCAACGAGGGTCCGGGTCACCGCGGTTCGCACGGGAGGCGACGATGGCTCTGTACGAAGCTCCGGGTACGGCGGGTTCGGTCGTGGAGTACCGCTCACGCTACGACCACTTCATCGGCGGCGAGTACGTGGCCCCGGCCGGGGGCGAGTACTTCGAGAACCCCACCCCGGTCACCGGCAAGACCTTCACCGAGATCGCCCGCGGCACCGCCGCCGACGTCGAGCGCGCGCTGGACGCCGCCGAAGGCGCCGCGCCGGCGTGGGGCCGCACCTCGGCGGCGGAGCGGGCAGGGGTCCTGCTGCGCATCGCCGACCGGATGGAGCACAACCTCGAAAAGCTCGCGGTCGCCGAGAGCTGGGAGAACGGCAAGCCGGTGCGCGAGACGCTGGCCGCCGACCTGCCGCTGGCCATCGACCACTTCCGCTACTTCGCCGGTGCTCTGCGCGCCCAGGAGGGCTCGATCTCCCAGATCGACGAGGACACCGTGGCCTACCACTTCCACGAGCCGCTGGGCGTGGTCGCCCAGATCATCCCGTGGAACTTCCCGATCCTGATGGCCACCTGGAAGCTCGCGCCCGCGCTGGCCGCGGGCAACGCCGTGGTCCTCAAGCCCGCCGAGCAGACCCCCGCCTCGATCCACGTGCTGCTCGACCTCATCGCCGACCTGCTGCCCGCGGGCGTGCTCAACGTGGTCAACGGCTTCGGCGTGGAGGCGGGCAAGCCGCTGGCCTCCAGCCCCCGGGTGCGCAAGGTCGCCTTCACCGGCGAGACGACCACCGGCAGGCTGATCCTGCAGTACGCCAGCCAGAACATCATCCCGGTCACCGTCGAGCTCGGCGGCAAGAGCCCGAACATCTTCTTCGACGACGTCGCCGCCCAGAAGGACTCCTTCTACGACAAGGCACTGGAAGGGTTCACCATGTTCGCCCTCAACCAGGGCGAGGTCTGCACCTGCCCGTCGCGGGCGCTGATCCAGTCCGGCATCTACGACGGGTTCCTGTCCGACGCCGTCGCGCGCACCGAGCGGATCAGGCAGGGCAACCCGCTGGACACCGAGACCCAGATCGGCGCGCAGGCCAGCAACGACCAGCTCGAGAAGATCCTGTCCTACATCGACATCGGCAGACAGGAGGGCGCCGAGGTCCTCACCGGCGGCCACCGCGTCGAGCTCGACGGCGACCTGGCGGGCGGCTACTACGTCGCGCCGACCATCTTCCAGGGACACAACAAGCAGCGCATCTTCCAGGAAGAGATCTTCGGCCCCGTCGTCTCGGTCGCGAAGTTCGACGACTACACCGACGCGCTCAAGACCGCCAACGACACCCTCTACGGCCTCGGCGCCGGCGTGTGGTCCCGCGACGCGAGCACCGCCTACCGGGCCGGACGCGACATCCAGGCGGGCCGGGTGTGGGTCAACAACTACCACGCCTACCCCGCCCACGCCGCCTTCGGCGGCTACAAGCAGTCCGGCATCGGCCGCGAGACCCACAAGATGATGCTCGACCACTACCAGCAAACCAAGAACATGCTGGTGAGCTACTCCGACAACGCGATGGGGTTCTTCTGATGGACCTGCCCGGCAGGGTGTCGGTCACCGCGGAGGCGTCGGAGCAGATCCGCCGCCTCCGCGGCAGGCACGGCCCGGTGATGTTCCACCAGTCCGGCGGGTGCTGCGACGGCAGCGCGCCCATGTGCTACCCGGCCGGGGAGTTCCAGACCGCGGACGCCGACGTCCGCCTCGGCGATCTGGACGTGGACGGCGAAGCGGTCCCGGTGTGGATGTCGCGGTCGCAGTTCGAGTACTGGAAGCACACCCACCTCACCATCGACCTCGTACCGGGCCGGGGCAGCGGCTTCTCCCTCGAAGCCCCCGACGGTGTTCGCTTCCTCGTCCGCTCCCGCCTGCTCACCGACGAGGAGTGCGAGGCGCTGGACCAGCCGCCGGCGAACCGCTGAGGAGCACGAGCCGGTCCGGAGGTTTTCGGGTAGGGCGGTTCCTCCAGCAACACGTCACCGTCCGGGACCGGCCGGGTGTGCTCATGGGGACGACGGTACGACTCGAACGGGGTACTGCCGTTGTGATCGGCGACGGACGGCGCGGAACGCCTCGCCTGGACGGGTTGTTCTCCGCCGCGGCGGGTCCGAGGCCCGGCCCCGCCGCCGGTTGCACGGGATACTCGCCGAGGTGACTCGAGGAAGTCCCGCGGCCGGTGGTGACGTTCCCGCACCGCAGCAGCGCGCAACGAAGCGACGCCGTCCCGGCAGGACGAAACGGTCCGCCCGGCCGGGTTCACGCGCCTGCACCCGCGGCTCGCGGAGTCGCCCCCGCTGGCGCAGGTGGGCCCGGACGGCGACGGCGCTGGCCTCGGGCATCGTCCTCGTGCTCACCGGCTACGCGTGGGTGAGCCTCGACCGCCTCCAGGGCGGCCTGTCCACCAGCGACGTGACCGCGGCCGCCGAGGACGGGGCGCTGGACATCCTGCTGGTCGGACTGGACGGCCGCACCGACGCCCACGGCAACCCGCTGCCGGAGGAGCTCCTGCGCGAGCTGCGCACGGGCGATACCGACTCCAGCCTCACCGACACGCTGGTCCTGCTGCACATCCCGGCCGACCGGTCGCGGACGGTGGCCTACTCGCTGCCGCGCGACTCCTACGTCGCGATTCCCGACGGCCATGGCAACCACAAGATCAACTCCGCTTACGGCCGGGCCAAGACGGCCGCCCACGCCCAGCTCCGGGCGCAGGGCGTCGCGGACCCGGTGGAGCTGGAACGGCGGTCGTCGGACGCGGGCCGCAAGCTGCTGGTGCGCACGGTGGAGAAGCTGACCGGGGTCGGCGTCGACCACTACGCCGAGGTGAACCTGCTCGGCTTCTACCAGCTCACCCGCGCGATCGGCGGCGTGGAGGTGTGCCTGAACGCGCCCGTGAAAGACCCGTACTCCGGCGCGCGCTTCCCCGCCGGACGCCAGCTCATCTCCGGCGGGGACGCGCTGGCCTTCGTCCGGCAGCGGCACGGCCTGCCTCGCGGCGACCTCGACCGCGTCCAGCGGCAGCAGGCGTTCATGGCCGGGCTGGCCCGCTCGGTGCTGTCGACCGGGACACTGGCCAACCCCGCCAGGCTCAACGCCCTGTTCGACGCCGTCGAGCAGTCCGTCGTGCTCGACCAGGGCTGGGACGTGTTCGCCTTCGCCGAGCAGATGCGGGGCCTGGCGGGCGGCGACATCACCTTCGCCACCATCCCGGTCGAGGACCCCGATTACGACACGCCGAACGACGGTCAGGCCGTGCGGGTCGACCCGCGCCGGGTGCGCACGGCCATCCAGCGCGCCGACGACGGGTTGCCCGCCGAACCTGCTCGTCCGGCCGAGCTGCAGCGCAGCGCGGTGGAGGTCTTCAACGGCACCCGCGTCGGCGGCCTGGCCACACGCGTGCAGGACGTGCTGAGCGCCGCCGCCATCCCGGTCCGCGACGCCGACAACACCCGCCGTGCGCGCACCTCGCTCGTACTCCACGGAGCGGGCGGTGCCGAGGTGGCCCACTACGTCGCCGGACACCTGGGCGGCCTGCCCGTGCGGCTCGACTCCTCGTTGCGCGAACGTCGAATCCGCGTGCTGCTCGGCGACGACTACAGAGGACCGGGCGCAGGCGGCTTCGCCCCCGCACCACTGGTCCACCTGGACGGCGAGCCGCATCGCACCGCGACGGCGGGCGAGGAGCCGATCAACGCCGACGAGATCCCCTGCGTCAACTAGGACTATTCAGAGGTGGCTCGCGTAGTGGGTCGCCTGGCGGAACCTCAGCCGCCTTCCCGTTCCGGGATCTCCGACTGAGGTATGTCCGCTCCGGCTTTCAGCCGCGCCGGGCGCCGAAGAGCAGCCGGTAGCCGATGAGCAGGATCAGCGAGCCCAGGATCGCCAGACCCCAGGTGCGGGCGTCGAAGAACTTGCCCAGCTCGACGTGGAAGAGGGTCTTGCCGACCCAGCCGCCCACGAACGCGCCCGCGATGCCGAGCAGGATGGTGATGATGCAGCCGCCCGGGTCCTTGCCCGGCATGAGCAGCTTGGCGATGGCTCCCGCGATCAGTCCCAGCACGATCCAGCTGACGATTCCCATCGGTTCCTCCTCGTTTCGCTCGACCACGCGTCCGCGGCCGGTCGTGACCGGCGCGCAGCCCCCGGCCGGAGCATTCCAGACGGGTGAATGCCGGGTCGATCTCACCCTCGCCCGGGTGATGTCGGTCTCACGGCTGCCCGGCCGGGCGCGCTCCGGACCCGCGCGGCGACCTCCGCCCGCAGTTCGCGGATCTCGGCCAGAAGAGACGCGTGCGCGGAGCGGTCCTCGCCGTGGTGCTTGCGGTGCTCCCGGCGACGGCCGCCCGTCGTTGCGGGCCGGGCGGCCGTCGCACGGGCCGCGCTACGAGCCCGCGGCGAACAGCTTGCGCGTCTTGTCCGCCATCCAGTGGCCTGCGACGACGGCGTCGGGCCGCTGCCGGTCGCCGGTGGCCTCCGGTGGTGACAGCGGCTCCACCACGGCGTCGTGGTTGGGCTGGAAGAAGAACGGGATCGACAGGCGCGAGGAGGTGTCCCCGCGTTCGGGGTTGACCACCCGGTGCACGGTCGACACCCACCGCCCGCCGGTCCACAGCGCGAGCAGGTCACCGATGTTCACCACGAAGCTGCCGGGGATCGCTCGGACGTCGCGCCACTCGTCCGCACCGCGCAGGACCTGGAGACCGCCCAGGTCGTCCTGCTGGTGCAGGACGGTCAGCCCACCGAAGTCGGTGTGGGCGCCCCGGCGCAGCTGCCCGGGCAACGGCGCCTCGACCTGCGGGTAGTAGTGGTTGGCCACGAGCGAGGACACGTGCCGGTCGAACTTGTCGTCGAAGAAGTCCTCGTCGAGTCCGAGCGCGAGGGCGCACAGCCGCATGAGGTCGCAGGAGAGTGCTCCCAGCTCCGACATGTACTCCTGCCAGGTGGCCTCGAACCCGGCCGGGACCCGGGGCCAGCGGTTCGCCAGCTTCCACGTCGCCCAGTAGTCGCCGAGCGCCTCGCGTTCCCGGTCGCCCAGCTCTCCGGTGACGTGCGCGGCGAAGGACTCGCACAGGTCGGGCGGGCTCCTGTGGTCGAGGCTCTGCGCGGTGGTGCCGCCGGACCTGCGGAATCCGGAGAACCCGGGCAGGGCGGCGGCCCTGTCCTTCTCGGCGTCGGGCAGCGCGAAGAACCCGGTGGTGACCTCGTGCATCCGGTCGACCAGCTCCGGTGCGACGCCGTGGCCGACGATGACGAAGAATCCCGAGTTACGGCACGCCTGTCCGATCGCCGCCGCCAGCGCGCGGCGCCCGGGATCGCTGTCCCTGGCGGAGATGTCGATGACGGGCACGTACCCGTCGACGTCGGTGACCGGTTGGTGGTTCACGGTTGCCTCCGTTGCGAATGTTGACTGGCCGGGCGAAATCGCTGTGTTCACAGCGGGTTCGAGGGGACGGGTGCGGGCTTGTCTCGCTGTTGGCGTCGTGCGCGCTGACCGCCGAGCAGCGCCGCGGTGAGGCAGGCGGCGACCAGGAGGATGGCGGCAGCGACCGTCAACGCCGTGGTGTAGCCGCTGACGGTGGCCGCGGCGGGCAGGGCGTGCCGGTCGGAGGCCAGGTGAGCCGCGGTCGCACCGGCCGCCAGGGTGTTGAGCAGTGCGGTGCCGAGGGCGGCACCGAGCTGCTGCGCGGCGTTGTATGCGGCCGAAGCGGCTCCGACGTCGTGTCCCGCCATGCCCGCGGTGGCGAGGCTCGCGGTCGGGGGCATGACGCAGCCCAGGCCGAGCCCGGTGAGCACGAGCGCGGGCAGCAGGTACCCGGCGAGGACGTGCGTCGTGTCCGCCGTCAGCCGGGTCAGGACCAGCATCCCGGCCGCCGCGGCCAGCAACCCCGGCACGACCAGCACCGCCGGTGCGACCCGGCCGTGCAGCTTCCCGGCGATGAGCGTCGAGCCGGCCAGTGCGGCGAGTGCGTTGACGATCAACGCCAGTCCGGCCTGGACCGGGGAGTAGCCGAGCACCGTCTGGGTGTAGTAGCTCATGAACAGGTAGAAGCCGAACATCGCCACGAACATCGAGGTGATCGCGACGAACGCACCCGCGCGGCGCCGGTGCAGCAACACGCGCATCGGCAGCAGCGGATGGGCCGCGCGCACCTCGACCGCGACGAATGCGGCCAGCAGCACCACCCCGGCTCCCAGCAGGGCAAGCACCTCGGTCGCGCCCCACCCGAGCGGTTCGGCCCGGTTGAACGCGTACACCACCGCGGCGAAGCCGGCCAGGCTCAGCAGCGCACCCGCGACATCCAGCCGTCCCGGCGCGGCGAGCACCCGGTCCCGCGGAACCAGCGCCACACCGAGCGCGGCGAGCAGCGCGACGGGCACGTTGACGTACAGGCACCAGCGCCAACTCGCGTACTCGGTGAGCAGCCCTCCCGCGATCAGGCCGACCGCCGAGCCCGCCGCACCGACCGCCGCGAACACCCCGAACGCCCGGCCCCGCTCGCCGGGACCGGTGAAGGTGGTCGTCAGCAGCGACAGCCCGGCCGGTGCCAGCACCGCGGCGAACACACCCTGCAGGGCCCGCGCCCCGAACAGCACCAGCTCGTGCACCGCCCCGCCGCCCAGCGCCGACGCGGCGGCGAAGCCGACCAGTCCGACCAGGAACGCGCGCCGGTGACCGAGCGCGCCGCTGAGTCTGCCGCCGACCAGCAGCAACCCGCCGAATCCCAGCGCGTAGGCGGTGATCGCCCATTGCCGGTGCCCGTCGGACATGCCCAGCGCCTGCTGCGCGGACGGCAGTGCGATGTTCACGATCGTCCCGTCGAGCACGACGAGGAGCTGCGCCGCGCTCACGACCGCCAGCGTCCACCAGCGCCGCCCGGAATTCCGGCCGCCGGACAGCGCCGCCGGCCGCGTCCTGTTCTCTCCAACATCCATGGACTCCAGTGTTTCGTTGAAATCGCCCCGGAAACTTCTCGCCGGCACGGCCCGTGGACCAGCACCGGACGGCCGGCCACCCTCAACCCGCGCTTGAACCGTCCCGGAAGGACACGCCGCCCTCACGGCTCGTCGCGAAAGATCACCATTCGGCGCGCGGAACCGGGAAACTCACACCCCCGCATCGACCCGGCCGTTTAGCGCCTGATGCGCGCGGGTATGTGTCGGGCACTCCCTGCGGATTCGCTTGGGGGCCACGTTCGACCGCGAGTCCCACGGGGTGCGCGCTGTGCTGGATCTGACCCTCGGCGTCGAGGAGGAGTTCCTGCTCCTCGATCCCGGCACGCTCGAGCCGGCGGCCGCCGCAGCCAGGCTGCGGGGCGACACCGGCCGGGGCGAGGTGCACCGCGAGCTGGCACCCGCGCAGATCGAGTCCGCCACCGAGGTGTGCCGCACCCTGGAGGAACTGCACCGGGCCCTGAGCGGGCTGCGCCGGGAGCTGGCCGCGGACGCGGCCGAGCAGGGCTGCCGCCTCGCCTCCGTCGCCGTCCCGCCGCTGGGGTCCGCCGGGCCGCCGCCGGTGACCGACAGCCCCAGGTACCGGCGGATGTACGAGACCTACGGCTCGATCATCGAGGACCAGAGCGTGTGCGGCTGCCACGTGCACGTCGGCGCTCTCGACCTCGAAACCGCGCTGGTCGCCGGCAACCACCTGCGCCCGTGGCTGCCCGCACTGCTGCTGCTCACCACCAACTCGCCGTTCTTCCGGGGCTGCGACACCGGTTACGCGAGCTGGCGGACGACGCTGTGGTCGCGGTGGCCCGCCGCGGGCCCGCCGCCGGTGCTCACCTCCGCCCGGCACTACCACTACGTCGTGGACTGCCTGCTCGCTTCCGGCGCGGTGCTGGACTCGGGAATGCTCTACTGGTACGCGAGGCCCTCGCATCGCGTACCGACGCTGGAAGTCCGGGTGGCCGACGCCGCGGCGACCGTGGACGAGGCGGTGCTGCTGGCGGGCCTCGTGCGCGGTCTGGTCGGTGTGGCGCTGTCCGACCGCCCGGAGCCGGTGCGGCCGGTGGAGGACTCCGTACTGCGCGCCGCCTGCTGGTGCTCGGCGCACCACGGCCTGGAGGGCTTCTCGCTGGATGTCGGCACCGGCAGGCTCGTCCCGTCGTGGCGCCTGGTCGACGACCTCGTCGAGCACGTGCGCCCGGTGCTGGAGCGGTACGGGGATCTCGACGCGGTGCACGCGTTGTTGGGGAAGCTGCGCCGGAACGGCAGCGCGGCACACCGCCAGCGCGAGGTGTTCCGGCGGCACCGCGACATCGGCGAAGTGGTGGAGCACGTGCTCGTGGAGACCGTTCCCGACGAGAACGCGACCCTGCCGGGACGTTCGATCAGCCCGTCCGCGTAGTGCCCTCTCAGAGCCTGTCTTCAGCGAAGCCGAAAGATCCCGGAGCCAGAGGGCGCCTACGGTTCCGCCACCGGAGCCGCCCCGCAAGATGATTTCGAAGACCGGCACTCAAGCCGGTGCTCGCCGCCGGGCGTCCGGCCACGTTGACCTGCGATTTTGGCCTTGTTCGTGCCTGCGGCAGCACCGCCGCCCAAGCTATGTCTTGACATACGGACCATGGCTGCCTAGTGTCTCCCATCACAGGTTACCGGAACGTTCCGGTAACTGATCTAAACGCACCGACGTCCGCCGCTCATGCCACGAGCAGGCCCGGCGCGGGCGTTCGCACACTCCCCACAAGGTCTTCCCGGCGATGACCACGCGCCGGGCCACCGAGCAGAAGGACCCGCACCAATGTCGAAGCAGCCACTGTCCGTCGCGGTCATCGGCGCAGGTATGGCCGGGCGCAGCCACGCGGCGGGCTACCGGCAGGTCAACACCGTCTTCGGTGAGGGACTGCCGCCGATCCGGCTGGCCGCGATCGCCGACGCCAACACCGAGCTGGCCGAGGACGCCGCGCGCCGCTACGGCTACGAGAAGGCGGTCTCCAGCTGGGAGGAGATCGTCGACGACCCGTCCATCGACGCGGTGAGCATCGTCGTCGGCAACGCGCTGCACCGGCCGATCGCCGAGGCGCTGATCCGCGCCGGCAAGCACGTGCTGTGCGAGAAGCCGCTGGCGGGCTCGCCGGCCGACGCCGAGGCCATGGTGGCCGCCGAACGGACGGCCGAGGTCGTGACCGCGGTCGGCTACACCTTCCGGCGGTCCCCGGCCATCGCCGCGATCCGCGACCACGTCCAGAGCGGCGAGCTGGGCGACATGACGCTGTTCAACGGCCGCTACTGGGCCGACTACGCCTGCGATCCCCGAGGCTCGCTGAGCTGGCGCTTCAAGGGCGGCCCCGGCAGCGGGGCCCTCGGGGACGTCGGCGCCCACATCATCGACGCGGGCGAGTACGTCTGCGGCCCGATCAAGTCGGTCGCGGGCGCGGAGCTGTCCACCCAGATCCCCAAGCGGCCGCTGCCGCTGGGCGCGGTCGTCGGGCACGGCACCGCCCCGGTCAGCGACGAGGTGGGCGAGGTCGAGAACGAGGACACCGCCGTGTTCACCGCGCGGTTCGAGTCCGGGCTCACCGGCTCGTTCTCGGTGTCCCGCACGGCTTTCGGCATGCCCAACGGGCTGGCCTTCGACGCCTACGGGCTCTCCGGCCGCGCGTCCTTCGACTGGCACCGGCCCGCCGAGTACCTCTTCGACGACACCCAGCCCGAGGCCCGCACCCGCGGTGCCCGCCAGGTCATCGCCGGGCCCCAGCTGCCGTACTTCGCGGGCGGCTACCCGATGCAGGCGCCGGGCAACGGCGGCGGCAACGCCGAGATGTTCGTCTACCAGTGCCGCGCGTTCCTCGACCAGGTCGCGGGCACCCCCGAGCCGCAGCCGGAGTGCGCGTCCTTCGCCGACGCCCTGCACACCATGAACGTGATCCAGGCCATCGTCGCCTCCGCCCAGTCCGGCGGCGCGTCCGTCGACGTGGCCTGAGCCCTTTTCTCCCGCGACCGCAAAGGATTCCGACAGCGATGCCACTCAAGCTCGGCGCCTACACCGCCTGCCTGCACGACCGGCCCCTCGAGGACGCCCTGGACTTCCTCAAGGCCAACGGACTGACCTCGGTCGAGGTCAACACCGGCGGGTTCATCCCCGCCCCGCACTGCCCGGTGGACCTCCTGCTCTCCTCGGAGAAGGCGCGGGCCGACTACCTGGAGGCGTTCGCCTCGCGGGGCATGGAGCTCACCGGCCTGAACTGCAACGGCAACCCGCTCAACCCGCTGCCCGGCGTGGGCCCGAAGCACGCCGCCGACGTGCGCCGCACCATCGAGCTCGCCGGCCTGCTCGGGGTCCGCAACGTCGTGACCATGTCGGGCACTCCCGGCTCCGACCCCGACGCGAAGTACCCGTCATGGGTCGTCAACCCGTGGGACGGGGTCTACATGGACGTCCTGGACTACCAGTGGGACGTCGCGGCGGAGTTCTGGACCGAGACCGACGCCCTGGCCCGCGCCAACGACGTGCGGGTCGCGATCGAGATGCACCCGCACAACCTCGTGTTCTCCCCCGTCACGCTGGAGAAGCTGGTGGAGCTGACCGGCGCGACCAACCTCGGCGCCGAGATGGACCCCTCGCACCTGATGTGGCAGGGCATGGACGTCGTCGCCTGCATCCGGCGGCTCGGACCGCTGGTGTTCCACGCCGCGGCCAAGGACGCGACGCTGTGCAAGGGCGTGGACGTGCGCGGCGTGCTCGACACCTCCTTCGGGCGGGTTCCCGCCGACGCTCCCGGCAGGACGCCCACCGGCATCGGCTTCTGGGGCAACTCCTGGCCCACCGACCCGGCCTGGAAGTTCGTCGCCGTCGGCATCGGCCACGACACGGCCTACTGGACCGAGTTCCTCGCCGCGCTCGCCGAGATCGACCCGGACATGGCGGTCAACATCGAGCACGAGGACGCCGCCTACTCCCAGACCGAAGGGCTGGCCCTGGCGGCCAAGAACCTGCGCGAGGCCGCCGCGAACCTCTGAGCCGCCCGCCGGCGCGGGCCAGCACATACCACTGTGGACGGTGCAACCGATGAACCCGCTGGAAATCCACCACGTCTCGCTGATGGTGCGCGACCTCGACGACGCGCTCGAGTTCTACACCGGCGCGCTGGGCATGCGGCCGCGAACCGACCGGCCGACCTCCGGCGTGCGCGGGGCGTGGCTGGACCTCGGCGCACACCAGGTCCACCTGATCGAGGGCACGCCGCCACCGGCCGTCGGGCAGCACTTCGCGGTGCGGGTCGACGACCTCGAGGCCGCGCGGCGGCGGCTGCTCGACCGCGGGACCGACGTCAGCGAGGCGGTCGCCGTCGGAAGTGCGCGCCAGGCGTTCCTGCAGGACCCTTCGGGCAACCACATCGAGTTGCACGAGCCTGCGCCGGCACGCGGCCCCCAGCCGAACACCGCCTCCGGACAGGAGAAGACCCCGTGAAAATCGCGCTCGACCCGCACATGTTCCGGTTCACCCCGCTGCTCGAGCTGCCACGGCTGGTGGCCGAGCTCGGATTCGAGTGGATCGAGCTGTCCCCGCGCAACGACGTCCTGCCGTTCTTCAACCACCCCCGCATCGACGACGCCACCGTGCGCCGGTTCCGCGCGGAGCTCGACGCCGCGGGCGTCGGCATCGCCTCGGTGCTGCCGCTGTACCGCTGGTCCGGGCCGGACGAGGACGACCGGCAGGCCGCGGTGCGCTACTGGAAGCGGGCCATACAGATCACCGCCGACCTCGGTGTAGACGTCATGGTCTCGGAGTTCAACGGCCGCCCGGAGGCCCCAGGGCGCAGCGAGGGCCAGTTCTGGAGGTCGATGGAGGAGCTGCTGCCGATCTTCGAGCGCGAGGGCATCACGCTCAAGCTCGAGCCCCACCCGGACGACTTCATCGAGGACGGCCACGCCGCCGTCGACATGGTGCGCGGCATCAACTCCCCCAACGTGCAGTTCCTCTACTGCACACCGCACACCTTCCACATGGGCGACGACGCGCCGGGCATCATCCGGCACGCCGGCGACCTGCTCACCCACGTCCACCTGGCCGACACCTTCAACCACACCGCGTCCTCCGGGCTGCGCTACATCGTCAACCCGCCGGGCTCGCCCGCCCGCATCCACCAGCACCTCGACATCGGTCAGGGCGAGGTCGACTGGGACGAGTTCTTCAGCAGCCTCAAGGAAGGCGGCTTCGACGGGATCCTGGTCTCCTGCGTCTTCGCCTGGGAGGACCGCGCCCGCGAGTCCACTCTGGACATGCGCGACAAGATCGACGAATACCTGCGGAAGTACTGGTGAGTCCGAGGCGGGCGACGATCCGGCGCCCGCCACCGCCCTCGACGAACAACCCCACAACACCCCCAATGACGGAGGTTTGTGCTGATGAGCAGCAACCCGACCACACCCCTGCACACACCGCTGCCAGCTGATCATCCCGGTCCGCACTCCAGGCGCCTGGGATTGGTGGCTTTCGTCGCCACCTTCGGCGGGTTGCTGTTCGGCTACGACACCGGCGTCATCAACGGCGCGGTGGACCCGATGAAGTCCGACCTGGGGCTCACGGCGGTCACCGAGGGCTTCGTGGTGAGCATCCTGATCTTCGGGGCCGCGCTGGGCGCCGCGGTCGGCGGGAAGCTCGCCGACCGCTACGGCCGCAGGCACAACATCCTGATGCTCGCCGTGATCTTCATCGTCGGGACGATCGGTTGCGCGCTGGCGCCGGTCTGGCCCGTGCTGGCGCTGTTCCGGTTCGTCCTGGGCCTCGCCGTCGGCGGTGCGTCGGCCACCGTTCCGGTCTACCTGGCCGAAGTGGCGCCGACCGAGAGGCGCGGCAGCCTGGTCACGCGCAACGAGGTCATGATCGTGACGGGGCAGTTCGCGGCCTTCGTCGTCAACGCGATCATCATGAACGTGTGGGGCCAGCACGAGTCGGTGTGGCGCTACATGCTCGTCGTCGCGGTCCTGCCCGCGATCGCGCTGCTGATCGGGATGTTGCGGATGCCGGAGAGCCCGCGGTGGCTGTCCTCCCAGGACCGCGACGACGAGGCGCTGGCGGTGCTCAAGCAGGTGCGTTCCCCCGAGCGCGCGGAGGCCGAGATGGCCGAGGTGCACGCGCTGGTGCGGGAGGAGCAGCAGGCGCAGACCGGCGGCTGGGCCGACCTGGCGGTGCCGTGGATCCGCAGGCTGGTCATCATCGGCGCGGTGCTCGGGATCTTCCAGCAGCTGACCGGGATCAACTCGATCATGTACTACGGGACCCAGCTGCTGAAGGACTCCGGATTCTCCAGCAACGGCGCGATCATCGCCAACACCGCAAACGGCCTGTTCAGCGTCCTGGGCGTCACCGTGGGCATCATGCTGATCAACAAGATCAACCGGCGCACCATGCTCATCGGCGGGTTCACGCTGATCTCCCTGTTCCACGTCCTGGTCGGGGCCTCGGCGATGTTCCTGCCCGACGGCATGGCGGCCAAGCCCTACATCATCCTGGTCTTCGTGGTGGCCTTCGTGTTCTCGATGCAGGGCACCCTCGGGCCGCTGGTGTGGCTGATGCTCTCCGAGATGTTCCCGCTCAAGATCCGCAGCTTCGCCATGGGACTGAGCGTGTTCGTGCTGTGGCTGGCCAACGCCGGCGTCACCTTCGGCTTCCCCCCGGCCATGGCCGCCGTGGGCATCGCTCCGACGTTCTTCGTCTTCGCCGTCATCGGGGTGCTGGGCATCGTCTTCGTCGCCACCATGGTGCCGGAAACCCGCGGCAAGACCCTCGAGGAGTTCGAGGACGAGATCCGGCTCCAGCACTCCTGACCACCCCGACACATGGAGGTCACAGGTATGTCGATCATGGTTGCCGTTCCCGACAGCGTGGAAGGCCGCGCGGCCCTGGACGCCGCCATCGCCGAGGCACGACGCCTCGACACCGAGCTGGTCGTGGTCAACCTCGCGCTGACCGACCTCGCGGCACCGGAGTTCCCGCCGGGGCTGGAAGTCACGGTCCTCGACCGCGAGGGGCGCCCCGACCGCGACCCGGCCGATGCGGTGCTCGACGAGATCGAGACCCGGTCCGTCGAACGGCTCGTCATCGGGATCCGTCGCCGCTCACCGGTGGGCAAGGCACTGCTGGGAAGCATCAGCCAGCGCCTGCTGCTCGACTCGCCGGTTCCGGTGCTCGCGATCAAACCCTCCGAAGCCGAGTAGCCGACCCGCGTTGCCGAACCGCCCGGCGCTGCCCCGTCAGCGCCGGGCGGCTCTGCTGCGACCCCCGACGGGTCAGGTGGTCAGGACACGACGGCGAGCACGGTGGCCAGGCAGCCGAGCGCGGCCGTCGACGTCACGGCACGCACCAGGTTCCAGCGCACCCACCGCCGCTCGAAGCGGTTGCGCACCGCCGCGGGGTCGGCGAGATCCGACGGGTCACCGGCGGCGTCGAGCTGGTTGTTCAACGGCACGTTGACCGCGAAGGTGATCGCCAGCATCGCGCCGTACAGCAGCAGCGCGGCCAGGACGAGGATCGCGACCGGACCTTCGCCGAGGTGCAGCACCGCGGCCAGCGCGGTCAGCACGAACGCACCGACGAAAGCGGCCGCGAACCACCCGTTGAGAATCGCCCTGTTGATGCGCTGCATGACGTCGACGAACGTCCGGGCGTCCGTGCCGCGCAGCGCGGGCATCACCGAACACGCGAACGCGTAGAACAACCCGGCGATGAGCCCGGTCGTGATCGTGGCGGCGATCAGCGCCACCGGCGCCAACCACTCCGGCATCGGTGCCTCCATGACGTGGTCGCAAGGCGGCGGGCGCGCCGCACGGCGGCCACCCGTGGTCCGCATCGCTCATCGTGCCGGACCGCAGAGACGCGTGCACCGGATTTCGGCACCGGCAGCGCGACCCCCCACGGGTGGCGCTGCCGAAGCCGGGACGGAGTCAGCTCTTCTTCGGCGAGCCCACCTGGAACCGGGTGCCGAACGGGTCGGTGATGTCGACGAGCCGCCCGTAGATCATGTCCGTGGGTTCGCTCGCGCTCCCGCCCGCTTCGGCGGCGTGCCGCGCCGCCGCGTCGGCGTCGTCGACCTGGAACAGGGTGCCCCAGCGGGGGGTCTCGGCGCCGGGATCACCGAGGACACCGCCGATCTCGTGGCCGTCGGGCCGTTGCAGGAACGTGAAGTCAAGGTCGGGCAGGTCTGGGTTGCGGACCACCGAGTAGCCGAACACCGATGCGTAGAACTCGCGCGCGACGTCGGGTTTGGCGGTGACGAGGTCGTTGCGCAGCAACGCGTTCGGCTCGTTGACGATCTGGCTGCCGACGTGCGCTCCCGCCTGCCACAGCCCGAACTGCCCGCCCGACGGGTCTTTGACGATCGCCATCCGCCCGTACTGCATCACGTCCGTCGGAGGGGTCGGCAGCGAGCCGCCCGCGCTCTCGGCCCTGACGGCGGTGGCGTCGCAGTCGTCGGTCGCGAAGTAGACGTTCCACCAGAAGTCCGTGGCGGCGGGATCGGGGTTCGGCATGATCGCCGCCACCGGCAACCCGCGCAGCAGGCACATGGTGTAGCGCCCCGTCTCCTCCGGCCCCACTTCGAACTCCCAGCCGAACAGCGCGCCGTAGAAGGTCATCGCGCGGTCGAGGTCCGGGATGCCGAGGTCGATCCAGGTCGGTGTACCCGCGGGTTGGGCAGTGGTCAGCTCGGTCATCGCTCCCCCAGCTCTTGGTCGTCCAGCCGCGACGGTAACCGCGGGGTCCGACAGCGGCACGTCGATCGCCACCCGGCGGAGTCACGACCCGCCACGGGAACAGGGGCTCACCCACCGGGTTGGTCAGGGTGGACCGAGGTGACGGCCCAGACCGGCTACGTTTCCGGGCCGGCCCGGAAACGTAGCCGGAGACCGAGGACAAACCGGTGTTCGACACCGCCACGGGCACGGGATCAACCCGCCCCCACCGCGGCCGGGCCTTCTGCCTCCTCTTGCGCCAGTCCCGCCAGGACCGCGCCGTCCAGGGCGAAGCGGCCGGGGATGTCGAGTTTCTGGTACACGCGGCTGAGATGGGTCTCCACCGTGCGCCGCGACACGTACAGCGCCTCGGCGATCTGGCGGTTGCTCCGGCCTTCGGCCGCCATCGCGGCGACGCGGATCTCCGCGGCGGTGAGCGCTTCGACGCCGATCTCGGTGACCCGGCGCAGCCGTCCACCCGAGGTGACCAGCTCCCGCGTCGCCCGATCGGCCAGGACCGTCGCTCCGCAGCGCTCAGCCAGCGCCAGCGCGGCGCGCAGCCGGGAGCGGGACTCCTTCCAGCGGCCCAGTTCCCGCAACAGCACACCGAGGTCGCACAGCGAGTGGGCGCAGGCCACCCGGGCGCTCGACGCGGCGAGCACCTCCACCGACTCGGTCAGCCTCGCCTCCCGCTCGGCCCCGGAGCCCACGGCGGCCGAAGCGCGCAGCGCGTGGCCGATCTCCTCCGGCGCGCCCCACTTCCTCGCCTGGTCCAGCTCGATGCCGGCCAGCGCCACGGCCTCGGCGTGCCCGCCGTCCCGGGCAACGACCAGCGCGAGCTCCGATCGCCACCGCGCCGCGGTCGGGTTGTGCGGACCGGACCGTCCCATGCGCCGGCCGCATTCGCGCAGGTCCGCCAGTCCCGCCTCCCGGTCCCCGAGTTCGGTGCGCAGCCTGCCGCGCTGTACCAGCAGTCCGTGGAAGGCCACGCGGTCGGGGATCGGGCCGTTCATGCCCGAGCGGTCCAGCCATCGCTGCGCCTCGGCGGCTTCTCCCGCTTCCAGCAGCGCGCCCGTCAACGCACCCATCGCGATCCCGAGTTCGAGAGGGTGCCCCACCGGGTGGCGGGCCAGCAGAGTGGTCAGCGCCGCTGCGGCGTCTTGTCGGCATTCATCGAGATCCCCGGCGCGGTAGGCGATCTCGGCACGGACCGCCAGCGCCGACGCCTCCACGAGCACCGCACCGCGCGCACGGGCCTCGTCCACCGTCCGCAGGCACGCCCGCAACGCGGAGTCCGTCTCACCTGCGCGTGCCAGCAGCAGCAACGGCACCGCCAGCGTCGCGACATGGTTCTGCGGCTCGTGTTCGATCGCGCGCTCGGCAAGACGGGCCGACTCGCCGCGGTCGTGCCCGCGCCAGTACCGGTGCAGCGCCGCGTTCACCAGCGCTCCGCGCCCCGCCAGCGAGCCACCCGGCCCCCGTGCACCCTCCACAGCGGAGATGCCGCCCGGCGTTGGCACAGCACCTGCGAGCGTCGTGAACAGCCGGAGTTCCTCGCGCAGCACGCCGGCACTGCGCACATCGGACGGTTCGGCTTCGGCGACCCCGTCCTGCAGTACGCGCCGCGCCGCGCCGATGTCGCCGGACAGGAACAGCGAGTTGGCCAGCGCGTTGCGGATCTCGGCGCGTTCACGCGGCGACGCGCAGTACCACAACGCCTCGGACAGGTATCCGGGCGCGGCGTCGGGTCGCGCACCGAGCGCCAGTTTCCCCAGCTCGCACAGGATGTCGGCGCGGCACTGCCCGGTGCACTGCTCGAAGGCGTGCCGCAGGTACCAGTCGGCCTCGTCGCGCTCACCGCGCGCCACGGCGTTGACCGCGCACTCGTGCAGCACGCGGCACGCCCAGCAGGCCAATCCGTGCCGCTCGATCCGGAGCAGGTGGGCGGCGACCACCTCGGCGTCAGCCCCCTGCGCGTACAGCAGCTCGGCTGCGCGGGTGTGTCCTTCGTCCCGCGCCGCCGCGGACGTCCGCGCCAGCACCGCCGCACGCACGACCGGCGGGTCCAGCTCGTAACCCGCCCCGCCGCGGGTCAGGAACCGCTGCCGCAGGAGCCGGTCGAGGGTGTCGGCGACCCACAGGTCGTCGAGCCGGACGAACTGGGCCACCAGGTCGACCTCGGCGTGCGGTTGCAGCAACGCCACGGCGTCGACCACGGCCGTGGCCTCGGGTTCGAAGCCCGGCCCGCGCACCGGCAGCACGTCGGCGATCGCAGGTACCGCCGCGCTCCTGAGGTCGCCGACCGACGCGTCCACCGGCGCGACACCGCGAATCCTCAGCTCCTCCAACAACAATCGCAAGTAGAGTGGGTTTCCTCCGGTGTGGCGCAGACATTCCTCGGCGAAGCCGCGCCGGCACCGCTGCCCGAGCACGCGCGTGGCGGACTCGGCCACCGCCGCCCGGCTCAGCGGACGCAGCTCGGCACGCCGGCGGAACCGCGACACCGCTTCGCTGAAAGCGCCGGGATCGCGTCCGTAGTCGCCGTGCGCGGCGGTGGCCACGACCCCGACCGGGCCGTGGTCGAGCCTGGTCAGCAGGTGGCTCAAGCAGTGCAGGGACGCGGTGTCCAAGCGGTGCAGGTCGTCGGCCAGCACGACCAGCCGCCCGTCGCACGGTGGCTTCCCGGCCGGCCGATCGAACCACCGGTCGCACACCTCGACGTCCGTGCCGCGCTGCCGGCGAGGACCGGTGTCGCGCTCCTGGCTCGGCACCGGCAGGCGGACGACGTCGAGCCCGAGCCCGCGCGCCCGCTGCGCGGTGGCCTCCAGCAGGGTGGTCTTGCCCGCTCCGCGCACGCCCTCCAGCAGCAGGCTCGCCCGGCCACCCCGCCGGACCTCGTCGAGTACCGAGCTCACCACCGCCGGCGGCTCCGCACCAGAAACGAACATCGCCATTCCCTCCTCCGATGGGGAAACGACCGTCCGCCCCGTCACACCGCCTCGGAGCGGCCCAGCTGACCCGCCACCCGCACCAGCCTGCGCATGTGGTCGGCGGCCTCGGTGTGCGCGGCCGTCCAGCTCGCGGTGCTCGCTCCGCCCGCCAGGCTGGTGCCGTACGGGTTGCCCGCGCCGCCGAGCACCGGCTGGTCCGGCCGCCCGGAGGGCACGATGACCGCGCCGGCGTGCATGAGCGAGGTGTAGAGCGCCAGGACCCCCGCCTCCGCGCCGTCCTCTTCCGCGGTGGTCAGCACGAAGCCGGTCGCGGGCATCCCGGCGAGCGGGCCCTTCTTCCCGCTGCTGCTCCACTCCTGCAGCATCGCGACCACCCGCACGTCGGGCAGTCCCGCCCGCACCGTGGCGCCTACCGCGACGGCGTCGATGCCGGTGAGCCGGTCCGGGTCGCACGCGGCTTCGGTGTCGAGCCGGACCACCGACGCGCCGTCGGCGGCCACCGCCGTCGCCACCACGTCGGCGAGGCCGGCGAGGTCGGCGTCGACCGCGTCGGCGACCAGCGCGATCGCCGGGTGCCGCACTCGACGGACGCCGTTGAGGTCGGCCGCGACCGAGATCACCGACTCCACGAACGCGTCGACGGCGCCGACCACGGCGGGCTCGGGAGCCGCGGCCTGCAGGCTCACCGAAACCCCGTACGGGCTCAGCTCGTTGGACGGCGACCGGAAACCGGTGACGACCGTGGCGCCCCAGTGCAGCATGCTGCGCTGGATGGTCAGCACTGTGCTGTCCCGGCCGCCGCGCCTGCTGCGGGAGCTCGACATCGCGCCCACCACCAGCCGGCGCAGCTCGTTGCCGAGCCACAGCGGCGAGGTCGAGTCCAGGAACCGCTTGAAGGTCGCCGTCGGGCTCCCGAAGTGGGTGGGGCTGCCGAAGATCACCGCCTGCGCCCACCGCAGGTCCTCCAGCTCGGCCACGGGGATGCCCGCGTCACCGACGGCATCCCCGGGCAGCGCGGGCACCTGGCGCACCCTGACCTCGGCGCCCCGCCGCTCGGCGCTGCGCGCCGCCCACTCCGCCAGCCGCCGGTGGGTGCCTGTGCGGCTGTGGTAGACGACCAGCAGCCGGGTCACGCCGGCCCGTTCCGCAGCGGCCGCAGGACGCCCACGTAGTAGGCGAGCCCGTCGTCGCGGGGCACCTCGTGCACCGACTCCGCCACGAACCCGTGCGCCCGGCCCAGCTCGACCAGCTCGTCGCGGGTGAAGTCGCGGAACAGGCGGCTGGCCTCGTTGCGCATGAGCGCGCCCCGCTTGTCCTTCGCCGCGCCGAACACCGAGGTGACCAGGACGCCGCCGGCGCGCAGGACACCACGCATCGCGTCGAAGAACAGCCCGACGCGGTCGGGGTGCTGGTGGTGCATGCAGCCGTTGTCGAGCACCGCGTCGAAGGCGTCCTCCGCGAGCGCCCCGCGGTGGAACAGCTCCACCAGGTCGCCCTGCACGAAGCCGACCGCCGGGTGCTCGGCGGTGATCCGATCCCATTCCGCCGACCGGACGAGGTCCAGCCCCACGGAGCGCGCACCCATCTCCGCCATGCGCTCGACGTCGACTCCCACACCGCAGCCGACGTCGAGCACCGTCCGGTCGGCGACCTCGCCGCCCAGCGCCTCGACGACGAACCGGAGGGTCTCGCGCATCGCCTGCTCACGACTCCAGCCGTCGGCACCCCGGCGGTAGACGTCGGTGAAGTCGGCCAGCAGCGTCGAACCGTAGTCGTCGGCGGGCACCGGCGCCTCCGCGCTCAGGACCCGGACGTGCACGCCGGGTCCGACCGGTCTGCTCTCCGGCGGCTCCGCACCGGATGCGAGCTTCTCCCCTGTATCCACCGCTTCCTCCTCGTCTGTCGGACGTTCGCCTCCGCGGGATCCGGCTCAGCCGGTGACTTCCCGCCAGAAGCCGCACTGGTGCTCCTGGCCGAGGTCGACGGTGCGGACGCCGCCGTCGCCGAAGGCGAGCACATCGGTGGCGGACTGGAACCTGGGCCACTCGGGGCCGTTGGCCGCGCGGGGAGTTCCCGTTCGCGCGAACGCGGTCCAGTACTCGATCATCAGGTCGCCGAGCGCGCGCTGGGTCTGGTCCAGCGGGGCCCCGGCGCCCGCGTAGCCGAACAGGTACTGCAGTTCGGAGGCGTGCTGGGCGCCCGAGGGGAAACCGGGGATCACCTCGGGCGGCGGCGCGGTGCGGTCGGCGAACTCGTAGGCGTACACCGGGTTCTTGCGGCTCGCCTGCTGCTCGGTCCACAACACCGGGCAGACCGAGTACGGCGGGAACGTCGAGGTGTAGTCGGTCTGCACGGTGGCGAGCGCGATGCTGGGCGTCTCGAAACCGCTCAGCGGATAGCGTTGCAGGACGCGGTCGGCCGCGGCGCCGTACTGCTCCCGGACCAGCCGCGGGTACTGCTCGGCGGTGACCGGCTCGCCCTTGCCGTCGTGGTTCATCCCGACCGCGAAGCGCCCCTCGTCGAGGTTGCTGCCGACCAGCAGGTCGACCGGGGCGACACCGCCTTCGGCGAAGACGTCCGCGGGCTGCCTGGGAACGATCTGGTCGCCGACGGTGGGCGACCAGGTCAGACCCGTCTGCGCCCGGACGACGCGGTCGGCCGGGGCCTTCCGCAGGCACGCGGCCGCGTCCGGGCCGTCGCAGCCGAGCGCCGCGCGCAACGCCGCGCTCTCGGCCCTGGCCTGCTCCCGGGTCCGGAACGGGGCCGCGCAGGGACCGCTCTGGATGATCGCCCGGGAGAACAGCTCCGGCGCCACGCCGTTGCTCAGGTGCGCGCAGATGCTCAGCCCGCCCGCCGAGCCGCCCATCGCGGTGACGTTGGCGGGGTCGCCGCCGAACGCGGCCGCGTTGCGCCGCACCCACTCCAGCGCCGCGATCTGGTCCTGGAGACCGAAGTTCGCGGTGGTGCCCAGCTCGTCGTCGGCGAGGAACCCGAGTGCGCCGAGCCGGTAGTTCACCGTGACCACCACGACATCACCCGCGACCGCCATCCGCGCCGGGTCGTACTGGCCGCCCGCGCCGCGGAAGAACGCACCACCGTGGAACCACACCACCACCGGCAGCCCGGCGCGGCCCACGGGCAGCGGCGTGATGACGTTGAGCTTGAGGCAGTCCTCGTTCTGCGCGGGATCGTCCGGCTGAGGACACGCGTCGGGAAGGGTCCGCGCGTCGAGCGGCTCGGTCCACGGTGCGGGCGGCTCCGGAGCATGCCAGCGCAGCGCGCCGACCGGCGGGGCGGCGTAGGGGATTCCCCGGAACGAACGGTGGCCCTCGGCGACGGCACCGACGATCTGTCCACTGTCGATGGTCACCGCGCTCGGGTCGGCGTCGGCGCGGGTCGACGCGGAACCGGTCACGGCCGAGGTCGCCGCGACGACCACAGCGGCCACGGCGGCGACCGAAACCCGCCGCCACGACCCGGACTTCGAGGCCCTCGGCCTACCTGACTTGTTGATCGTATTTCCCTTTCCTGGTCAGCTCGATCCGCTCAGGCGGTCCGCCCCGGCGTAGATCGACTTGTACTCGAGGTAGCCGTCGACGGCTTCCGGCCCGAGCTCCCGCCCGACGCCGCTCTGCTTCACACCGCCGAACGGTGCCCCGAAGTCGAGGCTGTAGTAGTTGATGCCGATCGTGCCCGTGCGCACCCGCCGGCAGATGTCGAGACCGCGCTCGTCGTCGGAGGTCCACACAGACCCCGCGAGCCCGTACTCGCTGTCGTTGGCGATCTCGACGGCCTCGTCCTCGCCGTCGTAGGGGATCACCGCCAGCACGGGCCCGAAAACCTCCTCGCGCGCCAGCGGTTCGGAGTTGTCGACGTCGACGAACACCGTCGGCTCGACGAACCAGCCGCGGTCCAGGCCCGCCGGACGACCGCCTCCGCACGCCAGGACGGCTCCGCTCTCGCGGGCGGTGCGCACGTACCCGAGCACCCGCTCCCGGTGCTCCTCGGTGACCATCGGCCCGCAGGTGACCGACGGGTCGAGGGGGTTGCCCAGCACCAGCTCCTCGGCGACTCCCACGACGGCTTCGACGACCTCGTCGTAGCGCGAGCGAGGCGCGAGCACGCGGGTCTGCGCGCTGCAGGTCTGGCCGTTGTTGCGGAAGGAAGCCGTCTCCAGGCCCGCGCGCAGGACGTCGAGGTCGCAGTCGTCCAGCACGATCGCGGCGCTCTTGCCGCCCAGCTCCAGCATGAACCGCTTCACCTGGCGGCCGCATTCCGCGCCGACCGCGCGGCCGGCGGCGGTCGACCCGGTGAAAGCGACCTTGTCCACGCCGGGGTGGGCGACGACGGCCGCCCCGGTGTCGCGTCCACCCGCGACGACGTTGAACACCCCCGGCGGCAGCCCCGCCTCCTCGGCCGCGTCCGCCAGCACGTAGGCGTCGAGCGCGGTCTCCGGCGACGGCTTGAGCACGACCGAGCAGCCGACCGCCAGCGCGGGCGCGATCTTGGCCATCGCCAGCGACTGCGGGTAGTTCCACGGCGTGATCGCCGCGACCACGCCGACGGGCTCGCGGCGCACGATCGTCGATCCCAGCGGGCTCGGGCGCGGTTGCTCCAGCTCCATCCCGGCGACCAGGTCGGCGTAGCGACGCAGCTGGGCCACGGGCCCCGCGCCGTTGGCGACCCTGGACAGCCCGATGGGCATGCCGTTCTCCCGGCTCACCAGCGTGCTGGTCGTCTCCGCGCGCGCCGAGAGGGCGTCGGCGAACCGGTGCAGCAGCTTCGAGCGCTCCTCGGCCGGCGCGATGCCCCACTCACCCGCGTCGAACGCCCGCCGGGCCGCGCGCACCGCCGCGTCGACGTCCTCGGGTGCCGCCATGGCGGCCGTGCCCAGCGCCTCTCCGGTGGCGGCCTCCAGCAGCGAGTAGCGCTCGCCACCCGACGGTTGCCGCCACGCTCCGTCCACGTAGAACCGGAGGCGGTCCGGAATGCTCATCGCCGGACCTCCTGACCGGGTCCGCTCGCCGGGCGCTGTTTCCGGGCACTCACAAGGACATTCGCGTAGTCCATGTCGAACACCGGGCCGAGCGCGGCCAGAGCCTCGGCGAGCTCGGCGGACAGCGCCGCCGCCCGCTGCCCGGGCAGGGCGCGGTGGTCGCTCCAGGTTCCGATGTGGTCGACCCACTCCCGCGGCGTGTAGCTCACCGAGGACGGGTAGGTGCTCACCGACAGGTCGTGGAACTCCCCGGACTCCCGCAGCCTGCCCGCCGTCCGCGACACCCGGCCGTCGTCGTTGCCCAGCAGCAGCGTCCGCTCCGCCAGCTCCGGCGCGTGCCTGCGGTAGACCGGCGACGCGACCGCCAGGAACTCCTCGGACGGGCGCGCGAAGTTCCAGAACACCCCGAACCGGCCGCCGGCAACCAGCACCGAGGCCACTTTCCGGGTGCCTTCCTCCGGCTCCACCCAGTGCCACGCCTGGCCCGAGACCACCAGGTCGAACGTGCGGGAACCCGGTTGCCACGACTCGAAGGTCGCGTTCTCGACCCGCAGTCCGCGCCGGCGCGCCACCGCGCGCATCCGCTCGTCGGGCTCGATCCCGACCACCTCGGGCACGTGCGGCTGGAGCTGGCGCCCGACCACACCCGTCCCGGTACCGATGTCGAGTGCGCACTTGGGCCCGTCGGCGACCAGCTCCCGGATCAGCGCCTCCGGGTAGCGCGGGCGGGAGCGGTCGTACTCGTCGGAACCGTCCCCGAAGGACAGCGCCTGGGTGCGGGCGCTGTGCAGCATCTCGGCACTCCCGTGCTCGGCGGCGCCGGGCCTCACCGTCCGGCCTCCGCCCACTCCGACGGCGAGCCCGCGTCCGGGAAGACGGTGACCACCGTGGCGCCCTCACCCAGTTCGGCCGCGACGTCCAGCGCGGTGCGCCAGTTCGCCGCCGCCGAACTGCCGAGCCGCATCCCGGTCTCGTCCAGGCACTCGCGCATCAGGGAGATGGCCCGCGGCCGGGAGACCGTGCGGTAACCGTCCATCCGGTCCTCGGCGCCGAGCACGAACGGCTGCCGGATCCCGTTGCCGAGCCCACCTGAACCCGCGTACTTGGGACGGCCGTTGGGCGGTTCGTCCGAGCCGTAGGGCAGTTCGCTCGGGGTCACGACCACGCCGCGCACGCCGGGATGCCGCTCGCGCAGCGCGGACAGCACGCCGACCAGCGTGCCGCCGGTGCCCACCGACGCGACGAACCGGTCGGGTACCGCATCGCCGAGCTGCTCGACCAACTCGGCACCGGTGGACACCCGGTGCATCCAGAGGTTCGCCTGGCTGCGGTGCTGGTAGAGCAGGCGCCCGGTGCCGCTGAGCTCCCGTGCGCGTTCCATCACGCCCAGGAATCCCTCGTCCCGGTCGACGAGGTCGACGGCGGCGCCGCGCGAGCGCAGTTCGCGCACGTAGTCGCCGGGGGTGGCATCCGACAGCACCAGGGTCAGCCGCACGCCCAGCCGTCCGCAGAGGACGGACAGCGGGCCGGCCAGGTTGCCACCGGAGTACTCGACCAGGTGCAGCCCGCGCGGGTCGTCCCCGTCGGCCAGGACCTCGCACAGCAGGGCGAACGCGGTTCTGTCCTTGATGGACCCGCAGGGGTTCTCCCATTCGGCCTTGGCCAGCACTCGGGCCGAGCCCGCGGGAACGGGCACCTCCACGAGTCGGGTGCCTCCCAGCTTCCGGCGGAAATCGGCCATCGCGGGAAACCGCCCGGTCACCGCGTCGAGGTCGAGCGAGTAGTCGAGGTCCGGCTTCCAGGGTGCGTCCACGGCATCTGCGTTCATCACTTCTCCGGTGTCGCGGTTCGCGCCGGGCAAGCTGAACCGGCGGCCGTTGAAAACCGTCGGCGAATACCATTTCGGCGCGCGCCATCGAATGAACGGATCACGAACAAAGGCGAACAGGAACTGCGCACGACAGCAGTCCCCGCAATTGCGGGAAACTGGCGGAAAACGACCGGCCAACAGAGCCGGAATCCGGCTGCAACTGATGCGACCCGACGCAGCATCCGACTGTCGATGCTGGTCATGACGACGACATCGGTACATTTCGACGAGCATCCACCGATATCAGGCGCGGGTTGCCACTCCGGTCATTCCGGACGCGGTCAAACCGCAGGCACCAAACTCATCAACCCCCAGATTGATTACCTCGAGCAGCGGAACTGCAACGGAGGCTACCCAGCGCCCGGACGGTCGTCAAGCAAGCAGAACGCGTCAACCGGAGATTCCTCCGCACCGCCCCGAAGGCATCGGAGGAAATTTTCGTGCATTCGGACGACCCACCCGGGTCCATTCCTACCAAGAATTGATCCGGAATGTTTGCGCCTTCCGGACGCAGCCCCCGGAGCAGCAATTGGCAACAACCTGCCGAGCAGTTCCACGACGGTTCCCCCGAACAATCCGGAAAAGGCCGCGAAAGCAGACAAAGGCCGACCCGCGGTGGCCGATGGGCCAACCGCGGGTGGGCCTTTGCTCTTGTCGTACCGCCTGTTCTTACGCCACCGCGTTCGCCGACGCCGGCGCCGCCTCCTCCGATCCGGTGCGGAACCGCCCGGCGGCGACCACGCTGCCCAGTGCGATCACCACCGTCACCGCGAAGGTGATGAGCAGCGCCGTGGCCACCGTGCCACCGCCCGCCGTGACGAGGCTGATCAACCCGCCGCCGAGACCGGCGATGAGCGCGGTCGCCAGGGTCTGGGCCAGTTGCAGGGACGACGAGGTCAGACCGAGGCTCTCCGGCGGGGAAAGCCGCATCGTCTCCGAGGTGCTCGCGTTGACCGCGACGCCCATCCCGAGTCCGCCGATGCCCCAGCCGACGACGGCGAGCACCGCGGGCACGGCGGGCACCAGGATCGCCACCGCGACGACGACGGCGCCGACGGCGAGGATCAGCGATCCGAGCGCGGTCGCGCGGGAGCGGTCGCGGGTCGTCCCACCGTCCACCTTGGCCTGCCAGAACGATCCGCCGACCCAGGTGAGCGCGCCGACCGCCAGCCCGATGCCGGACAGCGTCGTGCCCACCCCGCGCAGTTCGGCCATGCCCAGCGGCAGGAACGCCTCGGTGCCGAAGTACGCACCGCACAGGCCCGCGCGGACCACGATGCCGGAGGCGACGCCACGCCGGGCGACCAACGTCCCCGGCGGAGTCACGTGGCGGAGTCCGACCCCGGCGATCAGCAGGCCGACCACGACGCCGACGACCACCACGAGCGCCGACCCGGCCTCCAGCGCCAGCAGCAGCACGGCGGTTCCCGCGGTCAGCAGCACGCTGTTGAGAACGACGTTGTCGCGCCAGCCGCGCGGCGCCTCGGAAGGCGCGCCGGACTCGACGAGCCGCCGCATCGCCGGGGTCGCCAGCAGCGCGGCGACGACCGCGATCGGCACGATGATGACGAAGACCCACGGCCAGCCGATCGTCTCGGCCACGAGCCCGCCGATCGGCGGGCCTGCCAGCGCCGGGATGGACCACGCCGAGGACAGCAGCGCGTACATCCTCGGTTGCAGGTGGTCCGGGTAGGTGGCCCCGATGGACATGAACGCGATGGCCATGACGCCACCGACGCCGAAGCCCTGCACCGCGCGTCCGGCGAGGAACACCAGCCAGCTCGGGCTGGCCGCCGCGAGCAGGCAGCCCGCCACGAACACGGCGATCGAGGCGGCGAAGGGCACCCACGGGCCGCCTCGGTCGGCGACGCGGCCCGCCACCACCGCGCCGACGATGTTGGCCAGCATCAGCGCCGACAGGCCCCAGCCGAACGACCCGAGGCCGTCCAGGTCGCGAGCCACGACGGGGAGGACGGTGGCCACACCGAGCGATTCGAAGGCGACGACGCTGACCGTCGTGATCACGCCCACCGAGAGCGCGCGGTAGCGGCTGTCGAAGACGCTCCGCGCCGACTCGTCCGCACCCGCGGACTCGCCCGGCGGGCTCGTCGCGGACGCCACATCTTCGGTACTCATCCAGTCCCCACTTTCATTCCGATCCTGAACGGAACGTTATCGCCGCGGTGCTAGGCTGTCAACGACACCCCGGCCGTGACCTGGAGATAGAGACCAACTTGGCAAGACCACGCGACGAGCGGATCGATCTCGCGACGCTGAAAGCGGTGCGCAGTCTCCTGCCGGAAGTCGGTTACCAGGGCCTCACCCTCGAAGCCGTCGCCGCGCACGCCGGGACGACCAAGCCCGCGATCCGGCGGCGCTGGCCCAGCCAGAAGCACCTGGTGGTCGACGCGATCACCGAGCACGTCGGCTCGACGCCGACGCCCGACACCGGCTGCACGCACTGCGACCTCGTCGCCGGCATCGACACCCTGCGGCGCACGATGACGGGGCCGCTACTGACTCTCACGCTGCCTCCGCTGGTCGCCGACCTGCGCAACGACGACGTTCTGCGCAACAGGTTCTTCGACCGGTTCTTCAACCCGCGGCGTCAGACCACGGCGCGCGCGATCGAGCGCGGGATCGAGCGCGGCGACGTCCGCGAGGACGTCGACGTCGAGCTGCTGCTCGACATGCTGGCCGCGACGATGACCTACCGGTTGCTGTTCGGCCACCAGCCCATCGCGCCCGGCCTCAGCGAGGAGATCGTCGACGTCGTGATGCGCGGGGCGGCCACCCCGCAGTGGGCCAAGCAGCACTGAGTCGCGCCGCGCCCGGGCGGGGAAATGCACGACGCGGCGCAGCCATTCGGCAGCCAACCTGACGGATTTTGTTTTCCTGATATTCGACTTCTCCGGCGCCGCCGCCACCCGGATGGCCTATTGTCCCGAATGGCGCTCCTGTTATTCTCGATCTTCGTGACAAGTCCACAACTCGCCAGGGCAACCGTGGAAATGTCTCACAGCCGGGGGCGCTCAGCACCCTGAAGTGCTGCCATCACCAGCGAAAACGCCGCTTCACGAAGTTTCGCGGCGCACGCTGGACCAGCGATGCCACGCTGCGCCGCGCCGGCTCCGCCCGCGCGCGGAAAAATCCGATAACCAGGCGGGAAGATCCGCGCAATTCCCGCGAAAACCGGAAACCGCCGATTGCGCAGGCGTGTTCCCCCGAACACCGCCAATTCCTGATTCCCCAGGACCTCTTACGTTGACCCGGAGACCATTTTGAGCGGTCGGACGATTGCGCTTGCCGGAGTAGTGTCCTGCCTCGACCGGGTCGCCGCGGGCGGCCGGGCGGCCGTGGTGCTGGAAGGCGCCTTCGGCGCAGGCAAGACCAGGGCGCTCGATCTGGCGTCGGAGCACGCCCACCGCGCCGGCCTGACCGCGGTCCGGCTGCACACCCCGCTGAGAGTCCGCGCCGAGTCCTGCTCGGCCGTGCGCGACCTGTCCTCGTTCGGACCGTTCGCGGGCCCGGACGACCAGCCGTTCGCCCCGGAGGCGGTAGCGCGCGCGGTCCTGGCCGCGCGGCGCACCGTGCTCCTGGTCGACGACCTGCACCGGCTCGACGAGGACTCGCTGCGATGGCTGGGATCGGTGCTCGACCGGCTGCCGGACAGCTCGCTCGGGGTCGTGGCGACCGCCCCGCACGGCGAGGCCGAGCGCGCGGGGGGTCCGCTGGCCGAGGTGGTGGCCCGTTTCATCGACCGGCGGGCGCTGCCCTACCTGGACCTCGCCGAGGTCACCCAGCTCGCCGAGGCCGAACTGGGCGGTGCACCGGTCCCGGGTTTCGCGCAGGAGTGCCTGCGCCAGACCGGCGGCAACCCGCTCCTGCTGAACTGGCTGTTCGGCGAGTTGCGTGCGCGGGCGGGCAACGCCTCCGGCGGAGGTCCCGGCAGGCTCGACGAGATCGGGCTGCGGGAGCTCGCCGAGATCCTCGCCCACCGCTACGGCGGCCAGTGCTCGGGGGCCGCCGAGGTGATCAAGGCGGTCGCCCTGCTGGCACCCGGGGCGAGCACCGGGCTCGTCGCCGGCTACTGCGGCCTCGCGCCGGGCACCGTCGCCGAGATCACCGGCCGGCTGGAGGACACCGGCTTGCTCGAACGCTCCGGCGCGGGCCACGCGCTGGCCGCGCCGGTCATCCACCGCGCCGTGCTGGCCGGGATGTCCCCGGACCGGCTGGAAGCCGCGCACCTCCGCGCCGCCACGTTGTTGCACGGCAAGGGCGCACCGGTCGAGCTCGTCGCCTCGCACCTGCTGCAGGTCCGCCGCACCGAGATGCCCGCCTGGTTCTGCGACGTCATGCACCAGCACGCCCGCGAGCTGGTCGCCCGCGGTGAGCCCGAGCAGGCGCGGCGCTACCTGCTGCGCGTCGTGGACCGCTGCACCGGGACCCACCGCGCCGGGATCTTCCGCGAACTCGCCACCATCGCCCTGCGCAGCGACCCGCCGACGGCCCGCCGCTACCTGCACGAGGCGCTCCGCCTCCAGTCCGACCCCGAGGTCCGCGTCCGGCTGCGGATCATGCTGGCCAACGCGATGATCATGGCGGGCGACTCCGAGTCGGCCGTCAGGACGCTGCGGGCCGGTCTGGACGAGATCGGCGGCACCGATCCGCGGGGAGCGTCCCGCCTCCGCCAGGAGCTGCGCCTGACCTGCCTGTGGGGCGACCTCGGCGAAGCCGCCGGGCCGGAGGCCAACCCGGGTCCGGACGAGAGCGGCCACCGCAGCAAGCTGGTCGCCAACGCGTTGCGCTGCTACTGGGCCGGCGAGGACCGCGAGCAGGCGGCCGCCGACGCCGAAGAGGCACTGGAGACCGGGCCGGACGACGAGCACCCGGCCAGCCTCCTGCTGCCCGCGCTGGTGCTGGCCCGCACCGGCGCCTTCGCCGCGGCCTCCACCCACGTGCACCGGATGCTGCTGGAGGCCACGGCGGTGGACGCCTCGGCGATCGTGGTGCACGCCAGCAGCGTGCTGGCCGAGATCCTGCTGCACGCCGGCGATCTCCCGGCATGCGCGCAGATGGCGGACGCGGCCGTCGAGGCGACGTTGCGCCGGTCCGCGGACGAGTACCCGATGTACCTGGGCACCGCGGTGGCCAGCGCCGTCGCGGTCGCGCTGGCCACCGGCGACCACTCCGGCGCCTGGCGCTGCCTGGCCGCCACCGGCCTCACGGCCGAGGTGCCCCAGTGGAGCCCCTACAACTCCGTCCTGTTGCAGCGGGGACGGCTGCACGCGGCCCAGGGCGAGCTGGATGCCGCCCTGGCCGACCTGCGCGAGTGCGGCCGGCGGATGACGGCCGCGAACGTGCACAACCCGGCCGCCGGAGCATGGCGGTCGGAGTCCGCGCTGGTCCACGCGCGCATGGGCCACCACGACCGCGCCATGTCGCTGGTGCGCGTCGAGCTGGACCAGGCGCGCGGGTGGGGAGCGCCCGCGCCGATCGGCCAAGCGCTCCGGGTCATGGGCCTGGTCTCCCGCGACGAGGCCCGGCCGGCACACCTGACCGAGGCCGTGGCGGTACTCCGGGACTCCGGTGTGCGTTTGTCCTACGCGCAGGCGCTGTTCGACCTGGGCGTCACCTACCGGAAGCTGCACCGGCCCAACGAAGCTCGGCCGCGGTTGCGGTCGGCGTTGGCGCACGCGAGGCATTGCGGAGCGCAGGTGCTGGTGCGGCGGGCTTCCGAGCAGCTGGCCGCGTGCCGGGTGCGACCGCAGCGCACGACCGCCCTCGGCGTCGAGGCGCTGACCCCGGCCGAGCGCCGGGTCGCAGTGCTCGCCGCCGAAGGGCGGACCAACCGGCAGATCGCCGCGGACCTCTACGTCACCCGCCGCACGGTCGAACTGCACCTCAGCCGCGTGTACCAGAAGCTGCTGATCTCGGGGCGCCCCGCGCTGGGCAGTGCGATGTCGAGCTCCTGACTCCGGGTCAGCCGATGGTGCCGGAAGCCCGGTCAGCCGATGGTGCCGGCGTCGGTGGCGGCGGCCGCGTGCCTGCCCACCACCGCCCCGCCGCGCACCCGTTCCTTGGCCGCGACGTCGCGCAGGACCAGTGCGTGCGCCCCGATGACCGCGCACTCGCCGACCTCGACCGGCCCCAGGACGCTGGCCTTGGCTCCGATGGTGACGCCGTCGCCGACGGTCGGGTGCCGCTGCTCCCCCGGCGCCCGCATCCGGTCCCGCCGCCAGCCGACGGCGCCGAGCGTGACCTGGTGGTAGAGCACCACATCCGCCCCGATGGTCGCGGTCTCGCCGATCACCACCCCTTCGCCATGGTCGATGAACAGGCGCGGGCCGATCCGCGCTCCGGGGTGGATGTCGATGCCGGTGGCGGAGCGGGCGAGCAGCGAGATCAGCCGCGCCGGGCCGTAGCGGGCGCGCCGGTAGAGGAGGTGGGCCGCGCGGTGCGCCCACAGCGCGAGCAGGTGCGGGTACATCAGGGCTTCCGCGCGGCTGGTGACCGCCGGGTCCTTCGCCAGCACGGTGTCGAGGTCCTCGCGCAGCGTCGCGCACGCGCGCCGCACGTCGGGTGCCCACCGGTTGGAGTTCCGCAGTGTCATCGGATCGTTCCCCCGCCCATGCGCTGGACTTCCTCCCGCACGACGCGCACGGCGTCGTCGACGTGCCCGGCGTGGGTGCGCACCGACAGCACGCACATCCGCAGCAGGTAGCGGCCGTCGACCGCGGTGCTGGAGAAGAACGCCTCGGCACGCGCGTTGATGCGCTCGCGAAGCACCTGGTTGCCGCGGTTGCCCGCCGACGGCACGCTGAAGACCACAGTGGACAACTCCGGCGGTGGACCGCAGACCACGCCGGGGATCGTGCTCAGCTCGCAGTGGGCGTGCGCGGCGAGGTCCAGCTTCTCGTCCAGCGCCTCCCGGAAGGCCGAGACGCCGTGCAGGCGCAGCGGCAGCCACATGCGCAGCCCGCGGAACTCGCGGGTGCGCTCGATGCCCAGCTCGGCGTAGTCCGGCAGCTCGCCCGCCGCCAGGTCCTGGAGGTAGGGAACGTCGTCGTCGAACAACGCGTGCGAACGCGCCAGGACGGCGGGATCGCGCACCAGCAGCATGCCGGTGCCGTAGGGCAGGAACATGCCCTTGTGCGGGTCGAGCACCAGCGAGTCGGCGCGCTCGACGCCCACGAACGCACGGCGCCCCCGCTCGGTGAGCTGGAAGAAGCCGCCGTAGGCGGCGTCGACGTGCAGCCACAGGTCTTCCCGCGCCGCGAGGTCGGCGACCGCGGTGATCGGGTCGACGACCCCGGTGCTCGTGGTGCCCGCCGTGGCGAGCACGCAGAAGGGGCGCAGGCCGGCGGCGCGGTCGGCGCGGATCATGCTCCGGGCGGCCTCGACGTCCATGCGCAGGTCCGGCGTCGAGGGCACGGTCCGGATCGCCGACGCGGGAAAACCCATGATGCGCATGGCTTTGGGCACGCAGTGGTTGGTCTGCGCGGTCAGGTAGACCGTGCCGCCGGTGAGGTCGTCACCGAGGCGGTCGTGGCGGGCCGCGAGCAGTCCGGAGAGGTTGGCCATCGACCCGCCGGTGGTGATGTTGCCACCCGCCGAGGCGGGCAGCCCGAACTCGGCCGCCAGCCATTCGACGACCGAGTTCTCGACTGCCACCAGCCCCGGTGCCATCGCCGCCACGCTGGTGTAGCGGTTGAAACCCCTGGCCAGGTACTCGGCGAGCGCGGAGGTGAACAGCCCGCCGCCTGGGATGAATCCGAAGTGCCGGGGGCCGGCCGTCTCGGTCGCCCACGCGGCCGCGCGCCGGAACTCGCCGAGCACCTCGTCGAACGCCGCGCCGGCGGGCTGCGGGCGAGTCACGCGCACCGCCGCGCCGTCCTGCGGGACGGTCGGGGCCTTGTCCAGCCCCGTCAGGAAGTCGGCGAGCAGCGCGGTCGCCGACTCGCCCATCTCGCGCATCGACCGGGAGTCCGGTTCCAGCGGAAAACCGACCATGTCACCACGCCCCCAACGGCGGGAACCGCCATCGACTCGTCAGAGCCTGTTTTTGATCTTTTGAAGCGGCGAAGCCGCTTGAACAACCTCAACCGGCACCGCCGCGGGTTTTCAGGCGTTCTCCGGCGAGGGCAGCCTTTTCGCGGCGTATGGGTTGATACTTCGGAACAAGATCCCGGAGCTGGAGGACGCCTGAGGTTCCGTCACGCCGAACCGCTACGCAGAACGGGTTCGAAGACGAGCATTGTGGTCGTGCGGCTCCGGCCGCATGACCACCCGCAGGTCCGGGCCCAGCTGCCGGACCTCCTCCACTCGCATCCGCGCCGCCTCGGCCATGCTCGCCACGCCGATGCCGGTGACCACGGGTAGTCCCGCACCGCCGAGGAACATCGGCGCCAGGTAGGCCACGACGCGGTCGACCAGGCCGCCTGCAAGGAATCCGGCCGCCAGCCGGGCACCGCCTTCCAGCAGCACCGACCGCACCCCTCTGGCGAACAGCCGCCCCGACAGGGCCGCCAGATCAAGTCCGTCCTCAGTGGACGGAACCGCGAGTGTGCTTGCCCCGGCACCGAGCTCCCGCGGTTCCCCGGCCCGATCCGAGACCACCACCAGGGTCGGCGCACTGCCGTCGAGCACACGCGCGCCGGGCTCGATCCGGCCCGCGCTGTCGAGCACCACCCGCAACGGCGGTTCGCCGGCGACCCCGTGCCGCAGGCCCAGGTGCGGGTCGTCGGCGCGCAGCGTGCCGCCGCCGACCAGCACCGCGTCGTGGACCGCGCGCAGCGCGTGCGCGTCCCGGCGCGCCTGGGCGGCGGTGATCCACCGGGAGCTGCCGTCGGCCGCCGCCGAGCGGCCGTCGATCGTGCCGGCGAACTTCCACGTCACGAACGGCCGTTCCCGCCGGACCGAGGTGAGCCAGAACTCGTTGTGCCGCTCGGCTTCCTCCCGGTGCAGACCGCCGACGACCTCCACGCCGCCCGCGGCCAGCCGCTCGGCGCCTCCCGAGGCGTCGCGGGTCGGGTCCTCGACCGCGAACACCACGCGGCTGACACCCGCGGCCCACAGCGCCTCGGTGCACGGCCCCGTCCGGCCGCGGTGCGCGCAGGGTTCCAGCGTCACCACGGCCGTGCCGCCGCGCGCCCGCTCACCGGCCGCGGCCAGCGCCTCGACCTCGGCGTGCGGATGCCCCGCGCCGCGGTGGTAGCCCTCCCCCGCGAACCGGGCGTCGGCGTCGAGCACGACGCAGCCGACGTACGGGTTCGGGCTGGTGCGCCGGGGCGGGTCCGCGGTGAGCCGGATCGCCCGGCGCATCGCCCACCGCTCGGCATCGGTCGCCTCCTCGGGCGGCCGGACCGCCCGCACGCTCGGACTCACACCGACTCCCCAAGCCGAAACCCCATCGCGTAGATCTCCCGCGAGTACCAGCCGTGCCTGCGCCGGCACCTGGCCAGGTCGGCGAACCGGGTGAAGCTGCCGCCGCGGGCCACGCGGTAGCGGCCGCCTTCGGCCAGGTCGTCGAGCACGTTCTCGCCTCCGGGGTAGGGCCGGTAGTCGTCGGCCACGAACTCCTCGACGTTGCCCGCCATGTCCAGCACCCCGAACGGGCTCGCACCCGCCGGGTAGACGCCGACCGGCGTGGTGCTCAGCGGCCCGTGCTCGACGGTGTTGGCGTGGTCTGGGCCGAGCTCGTCGCCCCACGGGAACGTCCGACCGTCGCCGCCGCCGGCGGCGTACTCCCATTCCGCTTCGGTCAGCAGGCGAAACGCCCTGCCGGTGCGCTCGCCGAGCCAGCGCGCGTAGGCCTCGGCCTCCTCCGGCGAGACCGTCCACACCGGATGGTTGGACAGGTGGTGCGGGTAGGCCCCGAAGCGCCAGGCGCGCGGGAGCACGGGATGCCCCGTATCGACCATGAAACGGCGGTACTCGTGGTTGGTCACCGGGTAGCGCATGACGCGGAAGCGTTCGATCCGCGCCTCGTGCACGGGGGTTTCCTTGGCGATCCAGGAGTGCAGGACGCCCACGTGCTCCCAGCGGCCCACCACCTCGCCGACGTCCTCGGGTGCCAGCCCGAGCCGCACGGTGGCCGCCGGGACCTCCACCATCGCGGGGTCGTCGAAGCGGATCCGCGGGTCGCCGCGCAGGCCGAGCAGCGTGCCCGCCGCGTACCGGCGGTCGAAGGGCTGCCCGGCGTCCTCGGCGAGCCCGGCCAGTCCGCCGGGTTCGCGGGCGAGCAGGTCCTCGTGACCGGAGAGCGGGAGCTCGGCGACCCGCTCCACCAGGTCGTCGGGCAGCCCCATCGCCTCCCGGTCGCTGAGGGTGTTGGGGTTGGCGCGCAGGACTGGTCTCGGGCTCATCGGCACCTCTCTGCGACGTGGGATGCGGACCGCCGGCGCCTCGCCCCCGGGCGCGCGGGGGCGAGGCGCGACGCGGTCGCTTGAGAGCCTGTCTTCCATCTTCGAAGCGGCCGCAGCCGCTTCGTCCACCCGCGCAACCGGCACCGTCGCCGGAACCGCCACGCGAGGTGAGTTCGAAGACAGCCCTCAGACCGTGATCCGGTGGATCTGGCCGTCGTAGGAGCCGGCCAGGAACAGCTTCTCGTCGGGGTGGTAGGCCAGCGAGGAGATCCCCGCCGTGGTCGGGCGCTGCACCGAGACCCACTCCGAGGCGAGCCGGTCGTAGACGGCGATCCGGCCGTTGTAGGCGCCGGTGGCCACCAGGTCGCCGTCGTCGGAGGCGGAGACGCACTTGACCGAGTGCGTGTGCGGCGTCTCGACGACCTGCGGCAGCCGCGAGGCGCTCCAGATCCGCAACCGCAGGTCGCGGCTGACGCTGGCGAACTCGCCGCCCGCCAGGCCGACGCAGCCGTTGGCGATGCGGTCGTGGGCCTGCTCGATCGTCTCGACCTTCTCCAGCGTCGAGATCCGGTACCAGGTGGCGCTGGTGTCCGCGCAGACCGAGAACAGCAGGTCGCCGGAGACGGCCACGCCCTTGACGGCGTTGGTGTGCAGCGGCAGCTCGCCGATGAACTCGGCCTTGCCCGGTTCGGGGATCCGGAACAGCAGGCCCTCACCGGTGTAGGCGCCGACCACCACGTGCTGCACGCCGTCGCGGCGGAACGCGACCCCGCAGTTCAGCGGCGAGCGGTGCCGGTGGATCTCGGCGCCGGTCAGCGCGTCGAAGACGCGCCCGAGCTGGCCGCCGGAGAGCACCAGGCCCTCCACCGGCGTCAGGAAGTTGCACAGGCTGCCGGTGCGGGCCTGCACGTCCTCGCCGCGCCAGACCACGCCCGCGTCGCCCACCGCGAGGGTGGTGTCCTCGTGCGGGACGACCGCGTTGATCCCGCCGGTGCCGGCGATCTCGTCGGTCTCCCAGCGCTCGCGCTGGAAGTCGTAGCTGCGGTAGGTCGCGCCGAAGGTCGCGAAGACGAGGCTGGACTCGCCCGCGAACGCACACGATCGCGGCCAAACGTCGGAGGGCAGGTCGGCCTTGCCCCGCGGCCGCAACCCGGACTCCGCCGTCTCCCACAGCCGCATCGTGCGGTCGTAGCTGAGGCTGACCAGCAGGCCGCGCGCGGTGTCCAGGACCAGCCGCTTGACGCCGGCGTCGTGGGCGGGGACCACGTCCCGGCCGGCGCCGTCGATGATGATCAGCTCGCCGTCGTCGTTGCCTGCGTAGATGGTGCCGCTGGTGGAGATCGCGATGGTGTCGGTCTCCACGCCGTCCATGTCCAGGTCGCTGAGCAGGCCGCCGGTCTCCAGCGACCAGCGCTTGATCGTGCCGTCGTCGCTGGAGGAGATGAGCTCGTCGGTGCCCTTGGCCCACTCCACCGAGATCACGTCCTGGGTGTGCCCGGCGAAGGTGGCGACGAGGTTGCCGCGGAAGTCGTACACGCGCACGTTGTGGTCGCGGGATGCGGTGGCGACCAGTTCCTTCACCGGGTGGAACACCGACATCTCCACGTCGTCGGTCTGGGCGTTGAACACCGCCTCCAGCCGCAGCTCCGGCACGCTCCACAGCCGGGCGGTGTAGTCGCTGGACGAGGTGAGCACGTGCTTGCCGTCGGGGGAGAACACGGCCTGGTTGGCCAGGTGGTCGTGCCACGAGCGGGCCAGCGCCGTCTTCGTCCGGTAGTCCCACAAGATGACCTGGTTGTCGTAGCCCGCGGTCAGGACGTAGTCGCCCTTCCAGGCGGCGATGCCGCTGATCGGGCCGCGGTGTTTGATCACAGAGCACCCTCCATGAGCTCCACCTGATGCCCGGCCGTCGTGACCTTGGCCATCAGGTACTTGCGGTTGGCGTCGTTGACGAACACGCCGGTCGGGACCGCCTCGGCGACATCGATGCCGCAGCCGGTGAGCTGCTCGACCTTGTCCGGGTTGTTGGACAGGATCCGGATCCGGTCGATGCCCAGCGCGCGCAGCATCGCCGCGGCGACCCGGTAGTCGCGCTCGTCGTCGGAGAAGTTGAGCCTGCGGTTGGCCTCGAAGGTGTCGACGCCGAGCTCGTCCTGGAGGAAGTAGGCGTCGAGCTTGTTGTAGAGCCCGATGCCGCGGCCTTCCTGGCGCAGGTACAGGATCACCCCGCCCTGCCGGCTGACGGTCTCGATCGCCTCGTCGAGCTGCGGCCCGCAGTCGCAGCGGGCCGATCCGAACACGTCACCGGTCAGGCACTCCGAGTGCACCCGGACCAGCGGGACCTCGGTGCCGCCGCCGAACACGAGCGCGATGTGCTCCTGCCCGTCGGAAGAGCCGGAGAAGGTAACGACCTCCGGTTTGAGCGTTGCGCCGTCGGCCTTGGACAGGAGTGGAATCGTGACGCGCCGTCGCACCGCGACGGGGCCGTTCCCGTTGTCCTCGGCCGCAGCCGGTGGTCGTTGGTCG
Organism: Saccharopolyspora erythraea; assembly: GCF_018141105.1. Taxonomy (NCBI): domain Bacteria; kingdom Bacillati; phylum Actinomycetota; class Actinomycetes; order Pseudonocardiales; family Pseudonocardiaceae; genus Saccharopolyspora; species Saccharopolyspora erythraea. The sequence goes on from NZ_CP054839.1 coordinate 5,489,953, forward strand.
CCATCAAGAGGACTGGGCATCTGCTCCACCCCCGGTAGGAACCTCGTAGCGCTGTCATGCCGCTGCGTCCGAACAGCGACCCGTCCATGACAGCCGAGGCCCGCCGGGGCGGGCATGACGGTACGTACCGATACGTTTGCCGGCCGGAGAGGCGGAGTGTCCGCGCCCGCGTTCCGCTTTCCGGAAACGCAGTGACCAGAACGATCAAGGTCCGCGCGCTGTTGCGGGCTCCTCGCTCATGCGGCCCCGCATGCGTTCCCGCCGCGAGACGCGCGGAATTCCCCGCAGCCGTGGGACTTCCGACGACGCGGAACCGAAGATCCGCCAGGATGCACGAAAGCGGCCCGGCCGGACGCGGGTGCGCCGGCCGGGCCGCGGAGTGCGTCTGCGGCTACACGCGCCGCAGGATGGTGTCGGCCATCTCCAGGGTGTGGTCGATGCTCTTGGCCAGGAACATCAGGTCGACCAGCAGGTGCTCGACGCCGGCCTCTTCGACCGCGCGGCCGATCGCGGTGACGACCTGGTCGATGGTGGCGGTCTGGTCCGGGTAGACGCGCAGGATCATGTCGATCGCGCCCGGGTCGCGCCCCTCCTCCTCGGCCAGCTGCCGGATCTGGCTCATCGGCGCGGTGATCGCCATGCCGGGGTCGACGTCGCCGGGAACCGGCAGGATCGGCAGCCAGCCGTCGCCGCGCTGGGCGACCCGGCGCATGGAGGCGGGAGCGAACCCGCCGATGTAGATCGGCGGGTGCGGACGCTGCACTGGCTTGAGGTAGGCGTGGGTCGGCGGCACCTGCCAGTGCCGGCCGCCGTACTCGGCGACGTCGGCGGTCCAGAGCTGTTTGAGCGCATCCAGGCACTCGTCCATGCGGGCGCCCCGCTCCTTGATCGGGATGCCCGCGGCCTGGAACTCCTCCGGCGACCATCCGACGCCGAACCCGGGCACCAGCCGGCCCCGGCTGACCACGTCGATGGTGGTGAGCGACCGGGCCAGCAGCGCGGGCGGATACCACGGCGCGTTGAGGACGTTGCTGCCCAGCAGGACGTTCTCGGTCGCGGTGGCCGCGACGGTGAGCATCGCGAAGGGGTCCAGGATCCGGTGGAACTCGTCCGGGATCGTGTCGGCTCCCGGCGGGTAGCCCACGGTCGGCTCGACCGGGGCGAGCAGCCGGTCACCGACCCAGAGGCTGCCCGCGCCCAGCGCCTCGGCCTCCCGCGCGAACGAGGCGATGTCGGCTGCCTGGTGCGCCAGCGTCCCCAGCTGCGGAAGGCTGAAACCGATGCGCATCTGTCCTCCTAGCTAATCGTTTATAGGAGTTGCTTCTAAAAAAGAAGTGAACAGAGCGCAAGGTAGCAGCAGGACGTGGCGGCAACAACTGCCGGACGGGGACCGCGTGGTGTGACTTGGAAAACCCCGAGGCGGCAAGCAGAACAGCCGACCCGAGGTGGCCAGCGGGGACACCGGACGCGGCAGGGCAGGCAGAAAGCGCCGGACACGGAGCGTCGCGGACGCGAGGCGACGCGCGGAACGCGGAGGCGCGCGGAACGCGGAGGCGCGCGGAACGCGCCGAACGCGACATGGTGAGCGGAACGCGGAGCGTGCCGGCGACGGGGGTCAGGCGGGAGGGTCAGGCGGGGAGGTTCTCCATCGCCCAGGTAGCCAGCTCGCGCAACGCGGGCAGCAGCGCGAGACCCGCGGCGGTCAGTTCGTAGGTCACCGCGACCGGCGGCCCCTCGTCGACCCTGCGCTCGACGAGACCGGCCCTGCGCAGTTCGCTCAGGCGCTCGGAGAGCATCGAGTCGCTGATCCCCGACAGCGCGCGCTTGAGCTCGGAGAAGCCGGCAGGTCCCGCGAGCAGGGTGCCCAGCAGCACACCGCTCCAGCGCTTGCCGAGAAAGTCGAACGCACGGGCCAAAGCCGCGTCGCAGACGCGCTCGTCGCTTTCGGCCGCCTCCCTCATCATGTCCACACTCTACCCATCGGGTGACGCCGGAAGGCCCCGAACGAACCGGACGACGCCGGGACAACACGGCCACAACAATCGGAGAATCCTCCACTAACCGATTGCATGCGGAGACTTCTCCGATTAGGCTGTGCTGAGCTCCGCACGCGCGAAGTCAGCCACCCGAGCAAGCAGCAGAACAGGAAAGTAGCGCCATGTCCGTGAAAGTCGCCGTCATCTACTACTCCTCCACCGGCAACGTCCACGCCCTCGCCCAGGCCGTCCGCGAAGGCGCCGAGAAGGCCGACGCGGAGGTGCGCTTCCGCCGCGTCGACGAGCTGGCTCCCGACTCGGCCATCGACGCCAACCCCGCGTGGCGGGCGCACGCCGAGGCCACCAAGGACATCGAGCCGGCCACCCACGAGGACCTGAAGTGGGCCGACGCCTACGCCTTCGGCACCCCCGTCCGCTTCGGCGACGTCGCCTCGCAGCTCAAGCAGTTCATCGACTCCACCGGCGGGCTCTGGTACGCCGGTGAGCTCTCCGGCAAGCCGTTCACCGGCTTCACCAGCGCCATCAACATGCACGGCGGCAACGAGGCCACGCTGCTCTCGCTGTACCACATCGCCTTCCACTGGGGTTCGGTCATCGTGCCGCCCGGCTACAACGACGCCAGCGTCCCGGCCGCCTACGGCAACCCCTACGGCGCTTCCTACCCGTCGGGCATGGACGGCGAGCCGCCGAACGAGCGGGTGCTGGCCGCCGCGCGCTTCCAGGGCTACAACCTGGCCACCGTCACCGCGCGGCTGCTGAACGGCGCGCAGGGCTGATCCGGACGCCGGCATGACCGCGACGACGGACCTGATCGGACACTGGCGACTGGGCTCCTTCGTGGAGTTCGACGAACAGGGGAACCCGAAGGAGAGCCCGCTCGGCGGTTCACCGCGCGGATCGCTCTACTACGGAGCGGACGGCTACGTGTCGGTGCACATCATGCGCACCGACTCCGCGCCGCCGCCCGCCGCGAGCTACATCGGTTACACCGGAAGGTGGCGGCTGGCCGGTGACCAGGTCGTGCACGAGGTCCGGATCGCGACCGACCCCACCTGGCCCGGCTCGGAGCAGGTGCGGGACTTCTCGCTCGACGGCGACGAGCTCGTCCTCGGCCGCACCGACACCGTGGACGGCGAGCCGTTGCGGGCCCGGCTGGTGTGGCACCGCGCCTGAGGCGCCCGAACAGAACCGGAAGTGATCACTCGTGCGGCCATCCGGCCACGAGTGATCACTTCCGCGCGTCCTACGATGACTCCCGCAGGTGGCAGCTGCTTCCCGGGAGGCAGCAGCGAGGCCGCCCGAGGTCAAGCGAAGGGAGCACCGTGGCAGAGCGATCTCGCGGCGGCATGTTGCCGATCGTCGGTCAGCGCCCGGCCGAGCGGGCTGACGCAGCGCGCAACCGCCGCAAGATCCTGCTGGCCGCGTCCCGGCTCATCGCCGAGAACGGCGCCGAACACCTGTCGCTGGACGAGGTGGCCGACGCCGCCCAGGTCGGGGTGGGGACGGTGTACCGCCGCTTCGGCGACCGGGCGGGACTCGTGCAGTCCCTGCTCGACGAGCGGGAACGCCAGTTCCAGGAGGCGTTCATGCAGGGGCCGCCGCCCCTGGGCCCGGGAGCTCCGCCACAGGAACGCGTCCGCGCCTTCCTGCACGCCCTGGTCGACCGGGTCGAGGAGCAGTCCGACCTGCTGCTGGTCGCCGAGGCCACCACGCCGGCGGTCCGCTACAACGACGGCCCCTACCCCGTGCGCCACCTGCACCTGGTGACCCTGCTGGCGCAGCTCAGGCCGGACGCCAACGCCCACTACCTCGCACACGCGCTGCTCGCCCCGCTCTCGGCGAGCCTGGTCATCCACCAGCGCACCAACGAGGGCCTCGGCGTCGAGCGGATCAAGTCCGGCATCGACGACCTGCTGGCCCTCGTCGGCGTGCGGGCGGAACCGGACCCGGCTACTTGACCGCGGTGATGAGCTGGTCGGCACCGGACAGCGGCCGCACCCGGCACTGCCGGAACCCGGCATCGGCCAGCCAGCCGAAGCACTCGGCCGCCGTGTAGCTGACGCCCCCGCCCTGGTCGACCAGCATGTGCAGGCTGATCAGCAGCCCGGGAGCGCTCTCCCGCTGGTCTTCCTCCACCAGCATGTCGTAGATCAGGATCGTGCCGCCCTCGGGCAGCGCGTCGTAGGCCTTGGCCAGCAGCATGCGTCGGGTCGCGAGGTCCCAGTCGATGAGCAGGTGACCGAACACGACCGCGTCCGCGGCGGGGAACGACGCCGTGCGGAAATCGCCCGGGGTGAAGCGCATCCGGTCGGCCAGCCCGTGCCGGGCGCTGGTCTTGTCGAAGCCGTGCTCGACCATGGGCAGGTCGAAGCCGACGCCGGTCAGGTGCGGGTGGGCGAGCAGCAGGCGGGAGAGCACCGAACCGTCCGAGCACCCGATGTCGGCGACCGTGGCGACGTCCTGCCACGGGAAGCTCCCGGCGAGCGCGGTGCTGGCGGCGACGGACCCGCCCGACATCGCCCGCTGGAACTCTTCGGAGAGCCCCGGGTCGGAGTGGATCGCCTCGTAGGGGACCTGGCCCCCGTACGACTGGGAACGGCCCGTGCGCAGCGCGTCGGCGAGCCTGCCCCAGGACCAGTACCAGTGGCTTCCCATGTACTCCAGCATTCCGCCGACGTAGGTGCCCGCGCCGGGGTCGCCGAGGTACCTCGAGGTGGCCGCCGTGGCGGCGTAGCGCTCGTCGGCGTACTCGAGCAGCCCCAGCGCCACGAGGCAGTTGAAGAAGTCCCTGGCACCGCGTCCGTGCAGCCCGAGCTGCTCGCGCAGCTCCTCGGCCGTCAGCGGGCCTTGCGCCAGCAACGGGAAAACGCCGAGTTCGACCGCCGTGTGCACCGCACGCGCGCTCATGAAACCCAGGGCGAGCTCCTGGATGTGGTTGAGTTCCGCGTTCGCCGTCATCGGCCGGCTCCTCCTGGGGATAGTTGGGTGCGCAGATCGTCGATGAGCGCGGCGGCACCGTCCTGGTCGCGGGCCGCGCCGAAGAGGTAGAAGTCCGGGCGCACCAGGATCGCCACCGCACCCAACCCGGTGAGGTAGGGCACGTAGACGTCGCCGGTGTCCACCACCGTCCGCACCGCGCCGTCCTCCGCCTCGGGCAAAGCCGATCCGGCCGGCAGGACGTGGACGACGTTGGCGCGCAACGACTTCAGGTATGCCAGCCGCGCGTCGTCGACGAGCCGCGGCTCGAGCGCGATCAGCGCGAAGCCGCGCCCGACGACCTCGTCGAACAGCCCGGAAGCGTCGGCGGTCGAGACGGTTCCCTGCGGGGTCAGCTCGCCCGCGGGCGAGTCCTCACCCGGGGCGTGCAGCAGTCCGCTGCGCAGCGGCGTGATGTCGAGGACCACCCCGTCGGACTCGCCCGCCTGCTCCCGGGCCGCCAGCATCTTCTCGTCCCGGGCGCGCGCCGCCTCGGGGTCCGGTTCGCAGATGACCCGGCCGAGCTCCACCGACTTCGTGATGGCGTACTGGACGTGCTCACGGCGTTCGGCCGGGTAGGTGTCGACGACGTGCTCGCCGACCGAGCCGGAGAGCACCAGGTCCAGTTTCCAGGCGAGGTTCGCCGCGTCGCGGAACCCCGAGGACATGCCCTGCCCGGCGAACGGCGGCATCAGGTGCGCGGCGTCACCTGCCAGCAGCATGCGGCCCGACCGCCACCGCTCGGCGTGCCCGGCCTTGAAGGTGTAGACGGCGTGGCGATCCAGCGTCGCGTTCTCGGAGGTGATCCCCTCGATGGCCAGCAGCTCCCACGCCTTGCGCGGGCTGTCGAGCTCCTCGAGGGTCTCGCCCGGCACCCGCATGAACTCCCACCTGCGGTGGCCCGGCCCGGCCGACACCGCCGTCCTGGGCCGCGCCGGGTCGCAGACCTGCAGGTTGTCCGGGCTGTACTCGCGCACCGGCCGCAGCGTGACGTCGCAGATCAGCC